>NZ_AP024871.1:316020-632040 GCF_024346875.1 Vibrio gallicus | reverse complement strand
GACCCTCATCCCAATTCAAACCCATCCACTGCATACCTTCAAGGATAGCGTCTACAGCTTGTTGAGAGTTGCGCTCTAAGTCGGTGTCTTCGATACGTAGTACAAATTCACCACCTTGGCTTTTAGCACATAACCAAGAATACAGTGCTGTACGTGCACCACCTACATGTAGATAACCCGTTGGGCTTGGGGCAAAACGCGTTTTTACCGTCATTTAGAATACCTTTTTTCTGTATCGAAACGCTGTATAGCGTAAATTTGTGGCTATTTTAGCATTCAAGCACAAATGTACAACGCTGACAGCGATAAGAAGATATATAGACAGTCGGTATTCCAATTTCAGCTTGCCTACCTTCCGCCTTTTAGAGGTGACTTTGACTAAAAATGCAGATAAACATTCCGATATCAGGAAGGTTGAGGCTCACGTATACTTAACAAAAACAATATTGGTGACATTGACTATGCCTCAACTTACTGGCCATATAAGAAAAATGACCTCAGCCCTCATTGAAGGGCAAGTACACTACCAACTGCCCCTTGATAATGAATCGATTGACCTTATGCCGTTGATCGGAAAAAAACTAACGCTTACCCATACAGGCAATATCCATTGTCAATCGTGTGGTAAAAAGACTAAGAAAAGCTACGCTCAGGGCTACTGTTACCCATGTATGAGTAAACTGGCACAGTGTGACATGTGTATCATGAAGCCAGAAACTTGCCACTATGCCCAAGGCACGTGTCGTGAGCCTCAATGGGGAGAAGAAAACTGCTTTGTCCCACATTATGTTTATTTAGCCAATACCACAGCGATAAAAGTCGGTATCACTCGCCACACACAGCTCCCAACTCGCTGGATAGATCAAGGAGCAAATCAAGCGCTTCCCATCTTTAAGGTCGCTTCTCGCTTACAATCTGGATTGGTTGAAACCGCGTTAGCAGAATTTATCTCAGATAAAACCAATTGGCGTAACATGCTTAAAGGCAAAGCAGACAACATAGACCTTAAACAAAGGGCGGATGAGTTAATTCCTCATATAGAGAAAAAGCTAGCAGAACTGCAATTAAAATTCGGTGAGGATGCTATCCAACGCCTTGAGCAAGATGTGGTTGAAATCGATTACCCAGTGACCGAATACCCAACCAAAATAACGTCACTGAACTTTGATAAAAACCCTGAGATATCAGGCACCTTGTTAGGTATTAAGGGGCAATATTTGTATTTTGATTGCGGGGTAATCAATATGCGAAAATTTACCTCTTATGAAGTGATTGCAGAGTATTAAAAACAAACTAGCGAGCAGGTAATTTAATTCAGCTCGGCTAATCTAAAAACTAATGCTTTTGATATATTTAGTGAGCAAACAAGACAATAATGCCCAATATAAAAACATCAGATATGACGCAGAATTTATAGGTAAGGTTACGGATAATAGCCTTCGCTATCACTAAATATGTATCTTTCGTAGCCTAGCTTCATCTGCTCAGCGATCAATGCCTCTTCAGGGAGTCCACTGCACTGACCCTTGTATCTATTGCCCCACGTTCCGTACTCGTACGCTTGAACTGGGCTACAAAACTTCTGTTTACCTTGTTTAAAGCCAGTAAGGTATTCGGTGTACTCACCCTCTTTCACCATATCAAGATCAAAGCGTTGCTCTAAATTGGCAGTGGTTTGCATCGGCAAGCCTTTAGCGCCTTGCTTATACCCAATTTCTTGCCAAGAAGAGTTAGATGGCGTCGCTGCACACGCTGTCAATAGACTGGCAAATACAGCCGTTAATAGTAATCTCATAAGTTCCTCTCTCAATCACCAAAGTGATGTCTACCCATTGACCACCCTCTATACGGTAGAAAGAGAAACTGCAGATTAAATTTCAGACGAGAAAGAACTTTTTCTATTTAAGATTCTGCATCGCCCATTGCATGAACTGCTGTTGCTCATCTCGAGAAAGGTTAGAGAACTGAGCCTTAATACCCTCAGACACCTCAACGCCATCAGTGGTTGGTGCTACAGAAACCGCAGCTGCCGCCGTTGCTGAAGCTGTGCCGCTTTTAACTAATTTATTATACGAAACCACTTGTTTTTCGTAGTCGTTGAAGCCTTGAAAACCACTTTTTGGTAACACCACTAATTCAAAGTCTACTGGCTCACCCGAACCATCAGTCAAAGTAAACTCTGGAGATTTATCAAACTTATTGGCTTCTTCCATTGTTCGCATCTTTTTGTAAGATAACTGGTAACTGTCTTCATCGTCAGCTTTAAATGTCATCAACATCAGGCTTGAATCAAACTTACGACGTTTCGCGTCTTCAAATACTATTTGACCCACAGTTACGCCAATTTGGTTACTACCTTCAGCGATTTTTATTTGGTCAATATCGGTAAAGATACCGTTATCGACCGCTTTATTATTAACGACCTGAGGAACTATCTCAGTTTGAAAAGAAAGCAAGCTGTCAGCAAATGCGCTAGAGCTGATTAAAAGGCCAGTCACCAAGGCTAAACAAGACTTTTTCATAAAAATAATTCCTATAAATTTAAATACAAAAAGGGCGCGAGGCGCCCTTATTAAATTGACTGAATTAGAAGTAGTATTCAACACCTACTGAGAATTCCATGAAGTCTTCAGACTTCCAACGAAGGTCCGTAGTATCCGTTGCAACAACTTTATCACCAAAGTCTAGAGTACGTGCACGTGCATACAGAACCGCTGATGGGTCAACAAAGTACAGAACCTGACCAGAGATTACGTTATCGTCTGAGTTGTCGATAGTTTGTCCATCACGCTCAAGCTCGAAGTTCATTGCATACGCTAGCTTATACTGCCAATCACCCGTGGTGTAGATAAGACCTGTAGACATAGCGCCTTGTGATTCATCAATGCCAGTGTCTGTTGATGCTTCCATGTGCTTGTACTGAGCGAAGAATGAAATACCATTCTCAAACCATGCTTGAATGCCAGCTAGGTAAGTATCGTTCGTCCACACTGCACCTTCAGATTTGAACTTATCATTTCGCTCATACGCTAGGTCAAATTGGAAAGGTCCCACGTTGTAGTGCGCAGCACCGCCAAACCAGTAATCGTCACCTGCACCGAGCGCAGCCTCATCACCCGCACCTGCCGCTAGATCAAAAGATAACGCATCAAAATATTTTGGAGTATCCCAGCGAATGGTGTTTGATTGACGGTCTTGGTATTTTGCACCACCAATTGAACCACCCCAGTCGTATACATCACCCAAACCAGGGTTAGATGCTGGCCAATCAATCAGCTCGTAAATAGGAGTCAAAACACGACCTAAACGAACCTGACCCATGCCTTCACTTTCAAAACCAACGAAGGTATCACGCTCACCAAGACCTGCACCTGAACCACCAAAGCTCGGATCTACATAACCACCTTCAATTTGCCACAAGAATGTTGGACCAAAGTTCTTGAATTGCTTCTTGCCACGAAAACCAATACGGGATTCGTTGTTCAACTGCATGCCACTTAAGTTGTCGTCTGTAGCTGAATCACCACTATCGTAGTCACGGTATGCTGCTTGCAAAGCGATGATGCCGTAAACCTCATATGAAAAATCACTCTTTGTTAAGAAATTTTCTGCGGCATTCTCACCTTGGATACCCGCAGCTAGTGCTGCACCACTTAGAGAAAGACTGGATAACGCGACCGCTACTAAAGACTTTTTGAACAGAGACATGAAGGAACTCCTTGTTTTGTTTTTAAAATTATTTATTTGGGGTAATCAGCACTTCCGGTGCCGTTTTAGTTTGTACAAACTGATTCTTGCAGATTTTTTCAGTCGCGAAATAAGTATATGGAATTTATTTGACCAAGCTCACTCCCACAAAAACACAAAGACAATTAACCCAATAATTTCAATAACTTACGATACGTCAAAATTGTCAAAATCAATGATAGCCTTAAAATCGACTCACCCTTAATTTAATTCGAAGCTCAAATAACAAGGAAAACTTGAAGTTCATCACACTACTTTTAGATTTGAGTTTATAGAAGTTCAAAACAATTCTAAAAAATGTGATCTGAGTTAAAGTAAGGTGATTAAAAGGCTTAAAAAGAGGGGGCAACCACTTCTCGTTAAATTTTATTTTAACGGGAATTTGGTCAAACCAAGCGACTGAAATTATACACAGTCAAAAATAGACTTATTTCTATTCGAAAAATATGAGAAAAAAGGAATCAACGTGATTTATTATAAATAGCTACAAAGGGCAGAGCTCTAGATCGCATGAGAGATTGCAAGGCATCGCGCAGAGTAAGACGTAGCACCGCTCCCGATTGTAGGGTCATATGTAAGAAACAGATGCCATGCTCATAGGGGGCGTGCTAAATTCTGTGTAATTGGTCAAATCTAATTCATTGAAGCAACGCTTTATTATCAAGAGTCTAGTAAGGATACAAGTTACACTACTGCAATTTGTTACAGCCTCCATAATAAACATACCTTCCAAGTACTCTGTAGATCGGATAGAAAATTAGGCTTCTAGCTATATCTCCCCCTTACCTAGATGTTATGTATATCAGACTTCCTATGATTTCCTTTAACCTAGTCGTTAGCCCAACAACGCACTTGTCATTCAGATTATCTTGTGTCGGGAGCATGCACTCTAACCTGACGGACTTTCTCGCTTAACTGAGCATACAAAAAAAGCCAGCTTTAACAGCTGGCTTAAATTTAGCTACAGATCATGAATTATTGAAGCTTAGTGACTCGGCTAAATAGCTCACCACCAGCAGAGCGTGAACGAATCCACACCTCACCCGTTACCTTTGGTTTATTGCTATCGTCATAGTCTAACCATGTTTCACCATCCACAGAATATTGCAGTGCAACACCAGGGAACTGAATGTTCATTGCCAACTCACCTTGTTTGACCATCGCACCTGGTACAGGTAGACGATAATCTATGCCTGCTTTTTCTAACTTCGGTAGTTCACGTTGGCCTAGAACGTTGGCAAAACGTGTCCAGTCAGCAAGTAACTGCTGTTTATTTACCAAATTACTTTGTTGAGAATATTCAACGCCAACCTTGTATGGGTTTTCCCAATCTGCAGTGTGCCAAGCACGCTCTGCCGCCGCTAATACACGCGGATAAACCATATATTCAAACTGCTCGTCGGTACGTACTGTTTCAGACCAAAGCTGCGCCGACAATCCATAGAAAGGCTGAGCCTCAACTTCACCTTTACCTGCAAAGCCATTGCCGTCACGGTCAACGGATGTTTCTGCATTTTGTGGTAGGTTTTCTGGAGCAAATCCAAACATCTTGCGCGTATCAGTGGCGCGGGTTGCCCAGTAGTAGCCACGCTCATTTGGATCTACCTCATAAGGCATATCCATGTACACATAATCTGGGTTAGAAACAATTACATCATAGCCCTGGTTTGCCCAATTATAAGCTGAGTTCGTCCCCCCCCAATACAGTACGTCCCAGAAGTTGACTCGAGTATTTTCTGTAGCAAAAGCCTCCTCACCGTCACTGTATTTTAAGCCGTCCTGCCACGCTTGGAATGACGGAATACCTTTATCTGAGACAATCTTAGACACCTGCTCTGCAAAGTGACTTGGCAAGTGAGCAAAGTCATCCACCTCTCCACTATCAATCAATGTTTGACACTGAGGCGAACGAGCAAAAGGTTTATCTTGTTTTGAAAGGTCTATATTGCCTTTCCAGCCCACCTTTTCTTTGGCCTCTATGTCTTGGAAACCAGCCCCAAGCTTGATGTTTTTCGCTTCATCCCCACCAAAGTGCCATGTTGTCAGTGGCGTTCCGGCTTCTTGGTGCATCATCGCAACTTCACTAATTACCTTATCCACAAAGCGCGTTGATGACTCTAAACAAGGGTTAATAAAGCTGCGTTTATCATAGAACTGAACCGTTGTGACATTGGACGTATCTTGAGGGTCCATTAAGCGATATTCATTTGCCTGTTGCTCTTTACCTTCATTCATTAGTTTGGTGTAACGAGCTTCCATCGATACCACAGCAGCTCTGGCGTGTGCCGGCATATCGATCTCTGGGATCACTTCAATATTGCGAGCATCTGCATAGCGTAATATCTCAACGTAATCTTTTTTACTAAAGTAACCTGAACCAAAATTATCCGTGGTAGAGCCTGAACCTAGCTGAGGAAGTAAGCAGCTTCGCTCACTCAAATCAAAGCAGCGATTCGAGCCTATATCGGTTAATTCAGGAAGACCTGGGATCTCGAGTCGCCACCCTTCATCATCGGTCAAATGCAGATGCAGTTTATTGAGTTTATAGGCCGCCATTTGATCGATAGTAGCCAGTATTGCCTGTTTAGAATGGAAGTTACGTGCAACATCAACCATTACGCCACGGTATTGAAAACGCGGTGCGTCTTTAATATCTAACACAGGTAGCGTAGTGGCAGCATCACTGTCAATCAGACCAAACACTGACTGCATAGCATAGAAAGCACCCGCGCTATCAAACGCCTTAATACTCACTTTATCAGCTGTGACGCTTAGCTCATAAGCACCTGATTTAGAAAGTGATTCAGGAAGTGCTTTAGGTTCAATGCTAACCTCTAGTGGTGTTGAACCATCTAGGGTTACACCAATTAGGTTGGCACGTTGTAGAAGCGCAGCTTGCTGTTCATCGCTAAATGGCGAGTTATCGAGTTTGAATCCGCCAGAGATATCTAAGGTCCCCTCCCCAACTTCAGTCATCATAGGCGCGGGGATAAGAGCCGAAGCAATATCTTGCTCAACAACATCTGAGTTTTTCTCATAGCGTGATTTAGCCGTTGCCATGATGTTATTGTCGCTTGGAGTTCGCTTAATATTGTCGCCTTCTAGTCCAGAAACAAACCCAGTTAAGTCTGCGCCATCTAAAGAGATAATCTGTTTAGGCTCTGCACCTTCTGCACTCACAAATGCACCAGGGAAGAAATCTGTATCAAACAGTTGCCAGTATTCACCGATAAAATCAAAGTCGATGGTTTCACCAGCAGCAAAACCTTTAAATTTGTCAGTCGGTTCTAGCTTATGTAGGTCACCAGTTATGCGGGTTATAGTGAATTGATCGCTGTCTACTTCTAAAATCAAGCGCACACTGTGGAAGTATATAGCCCAATCTCTTGAGTCAATCGCTGCGCCGTCATTGGTCAAGGTTATCTTAACCTTGTTACAAGACGCCCACTCTGCTTCTAGGTTTTGGCAGTTGATCCCATCATTGGCACCATGATTGGTAAGTACTTGATATGAAATATCTAAATTCTTTGCTAATGCATCGACTGTGGTCTGATTGGTATTCGAAGTGGTAGTACAACCGGCTAATACTGCGATAACCGATGTTGCGATTAAACTCTGCTTTAACATGTCTACATCCTAGTAATTGACTATTCTTTCAACACATTACTCAGGGTTAATTTTCGATGCAAAATTAGATCTAAAAACTACGATGTATGACACAATTTGCTGAGCAACCAAGTTAAACCACTATGCTTTGCTATTAAATTATGGTTGCTAGGTATTGAGGTAGATCGCCTCACGGCAACAAGTTAGGTATGATAACCATTTACTCGCATGTTAATTACCATGACAAATAAAGAATCCCTACGCCAGTCACTGCTCAACATATTAAATACGCAACGTCAGACTGCATTAGAGGCGGCAAATAGTGCCCATGATGCCGCGACACATGAACAAAGTGTGGCAGAAACACAATATGACACTGTGGGGCTAGAAGCGGCTTACCTTGCTCATGGTCAATCACAGCGGGTTGCCGATTGCGATGCCACCATAAATACACTCACTGCACTCACCTTGCATCAGTTTGATAAAGACGATGAAATCGCATTGGGAGCTCTAGTAAGCTTGCGTAACGATATTAAGAAATATTGGTTCTTACCTGTTTGCGGTGGCATAAAGCTAGATTCAGGGAATATCGTAGTTATCACCCCGCACTCTCCCTTAGGCGAAAAACTCGATGGTGCTGAACTGCACGAAGTACTTGATGATGGTAGGGTTATTATTGCTATCGAATAACGACATTCATGTATCAAGATGACGTTAAAATGGGATAACATTTAAGGAACATTATGCTTTATACCATTGCCAAGGCTAGGTTATCAGACGCTGCCGCTATCAATTTGCTTTCATCTCATCTCGGATATACACCACTTTCAAGCCAAGATGCAATCAAAAAACTGAGTGCGTTATTAGCATCCCCTACAGATGAAATCTATGTGGCTAAGATTGAACAAAAAATCGTAGGTTGGCTACACCTATTCTATGCTCGGCGATTAGCATCACCTGATTTCTACGAAATTGGCGGGTTAGTTGTCACCCCTCAGTATCGCAAGCAAGGAATTGGACGAGCATTAGTCGAACATGCACTCAAATCACATCCTGAAAAATGCCGCGTCAGATGCAATACTCTAAGGGTAGAAACCCATCAGCTTTATGAAGGCATCGATTTCAAAGACAGTAAACTACAACGGGTATTTGAACGACACGCGTAACACAGCGCGAGTGTTGCTAAAAACAGAAAAGGCTTCTTGCACTGTATTAACAGTGTGGATTTACTGTGTTTCTAAATTTAAAAAGGTTTAGAAACGACAAAAGCCCGTCATTTCTGACGGGCTTTCTAAATAATGGTCGGTGAAGAGGGATTCGAACCCCCGACCCTCTGGTCCCAAACCAGATGCGCTACCAAGCTGCGCTATTCACCGAGTCTCTAAACAGGTTGCCCTGTCGAGAACGCGTATATTACGGATATTTATTAATGACGCAAGGGATAATGATAAAAAAAACCAACAAAATAGCTTACATGCTCATAAATCAAGCTTGAGAGTTCAAAAGATAAACACCACACCCCCGATTATGGATAATTCACGGTCGCCAGCAACAAACTTGACCACTTATTGAGTTTGCTAATTAGCTCGACTGTCGCGCAAGGCACCTTTTATCACACAACGGCTATTGCATGCCAACAGCCTAGATTCTTTTATGCTGATTAAAACGAGTTGAATGCACAATTGTTAAAGAGTCAGGTATAATCTGACTATTACCGACTCAAACTCAGCGACGCTTTAATTATGTCTCAAGAATTTGATGATGAATTCTCTTTCCAAGCCTTGATGGGAGATGTTAAACCTCTCCAACAAGATACTGCACTTCATAAAAAGTCCTATGAGGTCGATCCCAATCACCTGCTTAGGCGAAAAGCAGCAGTTAGCTTAGAAGAGGAATTACCCGAATACCTAACCTTAGATAATGCACCAATGTTAAAGCCTGATGATATTATCGGATTTAAGAAAAGTGGTGTTCAAGATGGGGTTTTCCGTAAACTTCGATTAGGCAAGTACCCACTACAAGCCAAGCTCGACCTACATCGAAAATCTCTTTCTCAAGCTCGTGATGAGATTGTACATTTTCTAAAGCAGAGTCTGCGCTTAGAAGCCCGAACACTGTTGCTGGTACATGGAAAGGGCCACAACTCAAACCCACCAGCATTAATGAAAAGCTACGTGGCATTTTGGTTGCAGCAAATTGATGAGGTTTTGTGCGTACATTCGGCCCAACCATTTCACGGTGGTTCAGGTGCGGTCTATATTATGCTTAAGAAAAGCCCAGATAAAAAACTAGAGAATCGAGAGCGCCACCAAAAGCGTCTCGGTTAAAGAGAACATAATGTCAAATACCGAAAAGCGATTAAATAAGTTCATTAGTGAAACAGGTTTTTGCTCTCGCCGAGAAGCCGATAGACTTATCGAGCAAGGCAGAGTAACGATTAATGGTCACACCCCAGAGATGGGAACTAAGGTGACAGAGCAAGACCAAGTCCTTGTTGATGGTAAACCGTTACGCGCTAAATCTAAGCCTATTTATATTGCCTTAAATAAGCCGGTTGGAATCACTTGTACTACCGAACGAGATATTGAGGGCAATATCGTTGACTATATAGGGCACAAAGAGCGTATTTTTCCTATCGGTCGTTTAGATAAGCCTTCTGACGGACTGATTTTCCTAACCAACGATGGCGATATTGTTAACAAGATTCTGCGAGCTGGAAACAATCATGAGAAAGAGTATGTGGTACGCGTAGATAAGCGTATTACCCCACAGTTCTTAAACAAGATGTCCAGTGGTGTGCCTATATTAGATACAATGACGCTGCCATGTAAGGTGACTAAAGAGAATGACTATTCGTTTAAGATTGTTTTGACTCAAGGCCTCAATCGCCAAATTCGCCGCATGTGTGAAGCTCTAGATTATCGTGTATTCAAGCTACGACGTACCAGAATAATGAATATCACTCTTGATGGCATTGCCAATGGCAAATGGCGTTATCTGACTGATGCTGAAGTTAACACCATACTCGAACTTAGTACCGAGTCGGTTGGCACCGAAGAGGCATCAAATAAAGATGTTAAAGGGCAGAGAATTCGCAAGGCGACCAAGGCTAAGGTTTTCGACAGTCGAGAAGAGAATAAGCATTCACGCGCCCAGCGAAATCGCGATGAGCAAAAAAACGCCTATCAAGGTGCGAAGGCGAGTCACCACCGCTCAGACCAGGCGTCGAATAAAGCGCCGCGTCCAGCACGTAACAATATCGTGCCTAAGAATACCGCGCCAAAGGGAACCTTAACCCTAAAGAAATAACCTAAGCCTAATTTCCCCTGTCTGACCGTTATCGGCCACGGCTGGGGAAATACTTAATCGTCGGTTAACTCAACAAACTTCCCCTGCGCCTGCACTAATAGTGCACTAGGTGCAAGTTCAATCTCAAGGCCACGCTTACCACCGCTCACGCACATAGAACTAAGCTGCTGGGCACTGGCATCAATAAAGATTGGCAACCGTTTTTTTTGAGCAAGGGGGCTTATACCGCCGACCAAATATCCAGTAACCTTCTGGGCCAGCATAGGGTCTGCCATCAGCGCTTTTTTAAGCCCATTGGCTTTAGCTGCTCGCTTGAGGCTTAGCTTTTTCATTACTGGAATTACGGCCACCCCTAGCCCTTCACTTTTCCCTTCTAATGAAAATAGTAGTGTTTTAAACACCTGTTGCGGCGGTTTTCCGGTCGCCTCAACCGCCTCAACCCCAAAACTGTTGTGGCTGGGATCGTGCTTATACTGGTGAAGCTCAAACGGAACTTTGTTACTCTTCAATAGACGTACAGCAGGTGTCATTAGCGCCTCTTTATAGATAACTTATCTCACCCTTGGGCTGATATTGGTTTACATCAACTGGGCTATGAGACTTAAGATACTCCTTTAGAACTTCAGCATCAACAAATCCAGTATCGACAAATCCGGGGTGTTGATTGACCTTTGGATATCCGTCACCACCAGCGGCATTAAAACTTGGCACAGTAAATCGATAGCTTTGATCAATATTCAATGGTTTACCTTGAATTCTAACCTCACTAACCCCGCTGTCTGTTACCTTCATTGCTATCCCCGCAAACTGCGCAAAAGCACCTGAGTCGGTTGGTTTTGCTGCCACCACGTTCAAGTATTGCAATACCTCATTGCCCTTCATATCTACATAGGTTACCGAGTTGCCAAAAGGCTGTACTTTCAACACATCTTTATAGGTAATCTCTCCCGCGGCAATAGAATCACGTACTCCACCCGAGTTCATCACTGCAAAATCTGCTTTAGCTCTTTGCATATGTGCCATCGCAATCAAGCGTCCAAGGTTTGTTTGCCCAAAGCGAACCACATTGCGATCTCCCTCAAGCCTGCCATTTGAGCGTGCGATTTTAACGTTTAATTTTTCCGAACCTTGCTGTTGATAAGGGGTAAGTAAATCAACCATTTCCGAGTCTGGCGCTATCGCTTGACCTACAATCACCCGCTGGCTTTCACCATCCTTGCTTATTTTCTTAGTTAGGTTAATCGGGATCAATTCATAGTGTTTAAGCTCTAGTTCACCATTGCGATAGGTATAATCAGCTCGCCCCACATATTTCCCCCATTCGTAGGCTTGCATAATCCAGGTTCCGTTTTGCTGATCCGGTTTACATTCATCACCCGGCTTAAATTGTTTCTTAACTAGATTAGGGCCTTCCATACATAGCGGCTCTTGGGAGTGCCCGCCGATAATCATATCTAGCTCCCCTTGCGGCAGATAACGAGCTAAAGCAACATCACCCGGTGCATTGCCGCCTGATTTGCCATCTTGGTAATGGCCCATATGGGTGACAGCTATGGTGATATCCGGCTGCTGGGTACTGGCTAATGTTTCTAATACCTTTTTCGCCTCAGGCTTAGGGTCTCTAAACTCAAGATCCTTTATATACTCTGGATTGCCAATCTTGGCCGTATCTTCAGTAGTTAACCCTATAACGGCGATCTTTAGCCCTTTACGCTTGAAAATCTCATAGGGTTGAAACTTGCGACTATTGGTATTTGCATCATAAATATTGGCAGATAGCATTGGGAAATCAGCCCATTGCTGCTGCTTTTGCAATACATACAGCGGGTTATCAAACTCATGATTACCTAAAGCCATAGCATCATAGCCAAGTAAACTCATGCCTTTAAAATCAGGCTCAGCATCGAGCAGATCAGACTCAGGAACGCCGGTATTAATATCCCCCCCGGAAAGCATCAATACCACTCCCCCTTGCGCTTCAACCTCAGTTCGGATCTGATCAATTAAGGTTTTTCTAGCCGCCAGTCCGTATTCACCATATTTATTGGGCCAAAAATGACCGTGGTGGTCGTTGGTATGTAGAATAGTAATGTTTTCAGTTACTAGCTCTGGCGGTGATGTTGCGCACCCAGCAATCATGATTGCAGAGGATAACGCGATTAAAATGGGCTTAAATGTGAGTCTTTTCATCGTTGTGTACACCACTTGTCATAGGCGAAATGATTCATAACTACCTTTGGGTATAACAACAAAAAAAAGGGCTTGCCAATGGCAAGCCCTTTTTTTAAAAGTAACGTCACAAAACTATTCTAACCAATATCAATAGTTTTGAATCCTTTGATCAGATCATCTAACGCCTTCATTTGCGCCAAGAATGGCTCTAGCTTATCTAAAGGCAGTGCCGATGGGCCATCACAAAGTGCCTTATCAGGGTTTGGATGCGCTTCAATAAATAGACCTGCAATACCGGTTGCAAGACCTGCTTTTGCCAGCTCAACCGTCTGCTCACGACGACCGCCCGATGCAGCACCAGAAGGATCGCGCATCTGCAAGGAGTGGGTTACGTCAAAGATAATTGGGCTACCATTGGAGGCTTTCTTCATCACCCCAAAACCAAGCATATCTACAACTAGGTTGTCATAACCTAGGCAAGAGCCTCGCTCACACAAGATGATTTTATCGTTACCGCATTCTGCGAATTTATCTACGATATTACCCACTTGATTTGGGCTCATAAATTGAGGTTTCTTGACATTAATGACCGCGCCAGTCTTCGCCATTGTCTCAACAAGGTCCGTTTGGCGGGCAAGGAAAGCAGGAAGCTGAATCACATCCACTACCTCAGATACTGGCTGCGCCTGCTCTTCAGTATGTACATCGGTGATGATCTTCACACCAAAGGTAGCTTTTAGCTCTTCGAAGATCTTCATACCTTGTTCAAGGCCTGGACCACGATACGAATGAATAGAACTGCGGTTTGCTTTATCGAAAGAGGCTTTAAATACATAAGGGATACCTAATTTCTCAGTAACCTTTACATAGTGCTCACACACCTGCATAGCAAGGTCACGAGACTCAAGCACATTCATGCCAGCAAATAGTGTAAATGGCTTATCGTTAGCAACCTCAATATCACCAACTCTTACTATTTTAGATTCCATCTTCTTCTCTCTAATGCAGGGCTACTAATGAAGAACCGTAGGGACTTCTTGTAGCGCTCTTAATTGTAATTTTAATAAATCGGCTGTTGGGTCTTGTGGGCATTTTTCAAGAAAATACTCAAAGTCCTGACGAGCAACCTGTAGGCACTGTAAGTGCTGGTATATAAATCCTCTATCACGGATCTCATACGGATCATCAGGCACTAGCGACAGCGCAAGATCTGTACATGCTAAGGCTTGAGTATAACGCTCTTCACGCATAAAGGCGTTTTTAAGCACGCCTAGCCAACGACCGATTAACACGGAGTTATCCGCTATATTCAAGTGCTCAGGCTTTAGTTGCGCCCATTGCCCGTCTTGTCCCTTCAACCAAGCGTGTAGCACTGATTTCGCCACATACTCGCCATTGAATGGATTGATATAGGAGATTTGTTGTGCATCCCAACTGATCGAAATAACAAACTGAGTCGGGAAGCTAATCCCCTGTATGCGAAAGCCCAGTTTACGACCAAAGAACAGAAGTAAGGCACCGAGACTAACAGGGATGCCCTTGCGACGTTCGATAACCTTATCAATAAATGCATTTTCTGAAGAGAAATAGCTCTCGTAATCGCCTTTAAAGCCCCACTCTTGATAAAAAAGGCGCAAAAAAGCATCAAAGCGTGCTCTTTCATCGACCTCTTTCGAGAGCGCTAACTCAGCTTCACTAAGTAGTTTCTCAAGCTGCATTTCAACCCAAGTAAGATTAAATTCAGAATCAATCTGTGAATTTAGCAGAAGAGCACCCTCTACCAATTCCAATTTATCAAGATCCTCAGACCACAGATCTGACATATATTACCCCGCTAACATCGGTGCTTTGGTTATCGCAATTTTTGCTGCCATAACCAGCCAGCCAAGAGCCCCTAAAAAAGCAAAGCCTCTTAATAATGGGTTTTTCCCCATACGCAAAGCAAATACACCAAGCGCAATATAAGCAAGCAAACATGTAAATTTGTGGGTTAACCATTCTGCACCAGGGGTAAATGGTACCCAACCGGTGACCAGCAACAATAGTCCGCCAGATAGGATAAGTAATCCATTAACGGCATGCGGTGCAATCTTCATAAACTTGAGTTGAGCAAGGGAAGATTCCCTAACCATCAAGATATATTGAGTGATAAATAGACCTGCACTTAAGGCAATGGTCATTAAATGGATATTTTTCAATATGAGGTACATCTTATAATCCTTTATATTGTCCGAGTGTCACGCGGTCGATGCCTGCGTAGTCTTGCTCTGTCGTAACCTGCTGAAAACCGAGACCAAGCAGTATGTCACGAGTAGCTTGCCCTTGATCATAACCGTGCTCCATCAGCAGCCAAGCACCTTCATTGAGATATGTTCGCCCATGCTCAGCAATATAACGCAGATCAGCTAACCCATTTTCTTTGGCGATAAGTGCGGAGTCCGGTTCAAAGCGCACATCGCCTTGCGCAAGGTGCGGATCTTGCTCATCAATATAAGGCGGGTTAGAGACGATAATGTCAAACTTGTCACCATCTGCGATTGGATCAAACCAGCTACCTTGTAAGAAGCTGGCATTGGTTATATTCAACGCCTGCGCGTTTTCAGTAGCTAGCGCCTGAGCTTGAGGCTGCAAATCAACCCCCAGCATCTGAAAATCTTTACGCTCACTTGCCAATGCCAAAGCGATTGCACCTGTTCCCGTACCAAGATCAAGCCCTGTTCCTGGCTGATCTCCCATTTTTTCCAATGCCAATTCAACCAAGCGTTCGGTATCGGGACGAGGGATCAAGGTGTGCGGTGACACCTTGAGTGGAAGAGACCAAAACTCGCGAGTTCCTACGATATAGGCAACCGGCTCACCTTTTTCTCTGCGCGAGATAGCCAGCTCATAGGCTTCACTTTGTGCCTCAGTGAGCAATTTATCAGACCAGGTAAACAAATAGGTGCGAGACTGCTCGATTGCATGACAAAGCAGCACTTGAGCATCGATACCAGCCGAGCTAATACCCGCGGCTTTAAAGCGCTCAAATGCTCGCAATTGAGCTTGCTCTATATTTGGTAAACTGTTCATTAGCCGTTATCAGCAAGGGCTGCAAGCTGGTCTGCTTGGTGTTCTTGGATAACAGGGTCAATCAGAGCGTTCATATCCCCTTCTAAAACCTCGTTAAGACGGTATAAAGTCAGGTTAATACGGTGATCAGAAACTCGCCCTTGAGGATAGTTATAGGTACGAATACGGTCACTACGGTCACCAGAACCAAGTAAGTTACGACGGGTATCAGATACCGCAGCCGCACGTCTTGCTTCTTCCGCTTGAATAATACGAGCCGCTAGTACAGACATCGCTTTCGCTTTGTTTTTATGCTGTGAACGTTCATCTTGACACTCAACAACCGTACCGGTTGGTAAGTGAGTAATACGAATAGCAGAATCGGTGGTGTTAACGTGCTGACCACCCGCGCCAGATGCACGGAAGGTGTCAATTTTGAGATCGCTGGCTTTAATCTCTGGTAAGTCTGCCTCAGGGATCTCAGGCATAATTGCAACCGTACACGCCGATGTATGCACACGACCTTGTGATTCAGTTTCCGGCACACGTTGCACACGATGGCCTCCAGATTCAAACTTCATGACGCCATACACACTGTCGCCTGAGACCTTAGCGATGACCTCTTTATAGCCACCTTGCTCAGAGACATTGCTGCTCATCATCTCGACACGCCAACCCTTTTTCTCAGCAAACTTCGAATACATACGGAATAGGTTGCCAGCAAAAATACCGGCTTCATCACCCCCAGCTCCCGCACGAATTTCTAAGAAGCAGTTGCGTTCATCATTAGGGTCTTTAGGCAGTAGCAAGATCTGCAGGTCATCCGTTAGCTTATCGATAGCAGCCTTGGCATCTTTGATCTCTTCTTGTGCCATTTCCTTCATTTCAGGATCATCTTCATTGGCCATTTCTAAAGCAGCCTCTAGATCTTCTTGAGCTTGCTGATAGGCTTGGAAGCACTGAGTTACTTCTTCAAGTTGAGAGTATTCTTTAGACAAAGCCCTAAATTTGTTTTGGTCACCGATAATTTCAGGGTCTCCAAGCAAATACTGAACTTCTTCATAACGCTCAACTAGCGTTTCCAATTTAACTAATATCGATGCTTTCATAATCTTCTTATTAACTTATAAATCTTTAAGGCCTAGGCCTTTACGTAATGTCGCTAACTCATTCATTTGATCTTGCTGTGCGGCTTGTTTTAAAGCCTGAGTTGGCGCATGTATTAACTTGTTGGTGAGCTTATTACTTAACTCAATTAATAGCGCTTGCGGATCACCACCGGCAGCAAGTGCTTGTAGGCTTTTTTGTAGTAACTCTTCTCGTGTGTGCTCAGCACTGCGACGATAATCTTGAATACTTTCGACTGCATGCCGAGAACGAAGCCAGGATTGAAACTCACTACTTTCGCTTGAGATTATCTTTTCTGCCCTTACAGCTTCAGCCCGGCGCTGCTCAATATTTTGGTCGATGATGGATTGTAAATCATCAACTGAATAAAGATAAGCATCTCTTAACTCTGATACCTCAGCCTCTATATCTCGCGGTACGGCAATATCAACAAACAAAATAGGACGATGTCGTCGATTCTTGAGTGCGCTCTCTACCATTCCCTTACCGATAATAGGCAGTTGGCTAGCAGTGGAACTGATCACTATGTCTACATCCACTAGGGCTTCAGGGATTTCACTTAGATTAATCACACTTGCATCAAA
Source organism: Vibrio gallicus (assembly GCF_024346875.1). Classification (NCBI taxonomy): domain Bacteria; kingdom Pseudomonadati; phylum Pseudomonadota; class Gammaproteobacteria; order Vibrionales; family Vibrionaceae; genus Vibrio; species Vibrio gallicus. Next base: position 614,446 of record NZ_AP024871.1, on the reverse strand, counting down.
TTGAGACGCTAACCCCATCGCACGCTCTCGGGTGCGGTTCGCAACTGTGATTTGAGTGCATCCATTATCGGATAAATGCTTGGCTACCAATTCGATAGTTTCACCCGCACCCACAAGTAGCACCTTAGATTTACGCAAAGATTCAAAGATATGTTTTGCCAGCGTACAGGCTGCGTAAGCCACGGAAACGGCATTGCCACCGATTTCAGTTTCAGTACGTACCCGCTTGGCTACAGAAAAGACCTTTTGAAACAGCTTATCGAACTCACCTTGTACGCTACCTTGGTCTTTGGCATCTGAATAAGCCTGCTTAACCTGTCCCAAGATCTGTGGTTCACCTAAAACCAATGAGTCCAGCCCACAAGAGACGCGCATTAAATGCTGAACTGCCTCTTCACCCTCATAGCTATACAGGCTTGGCTTCAGGTCGTTTCCTTCAACTTGGTGAAAATCGATTAACCAGTCAATGATATTGGTACTACTTGTAATCTCACTGTCTATATAAAGCTCAGTACGATTACAGGTAGATAAGATCACACTGCCATTAACCTCTGACATATCTTGCAGCTGCTGCATAGCATCCGTCATTTTGTCGGGAGAAAAGGCAACTTTCTCTCGCAAATCGACAGATGCAGTGTTGTGATTGATTCCGATGGTCAATAGCGACATGGTTTATAGAATTACAGCCTGAAACAAAAGCGCAATTTTACTTGAACCACTACAGCAATAAAAGGGCGATTACGTTATCATTAAAACAAACCTTGAATCCCAGTCTCATTTGTAGCAAAGAATCGCCCTTATGAATATTGCTGTGCACCGTTTTATCCCTGTTAGCATCACCAAAATTTTGGTTTTGCTACTTGCACTATTTATGTTCGGATGTGAAACCACATCACAACTCCCAGTCCATAGTGTTGAATATCAAGCCCATCAACAACAACTTGCCCAATTAGATAACTATCTAATATCGGGAAAACTGGGATATATCGACCCAACGCAGCGACAAAGCCTAAGTTTCATCTGGAAGCACTCTCCCACAGAAAGTCAGTTACAACTCACCACCTTTCTTGGAAAAACGGTTTTAACACTCGATATTACGCCACAAGGTGCAACTTTGGTGGATATGAATGGTAAACGCTATTTTGATAAAGATGCGGATTTACTGTTTTATCAGCTTACCGGTATGCGACTGCCAATTGTGTATATGCAAGACTGGCTAAAAGGCCAACCCACAGCGGCAGACAAAATGCAGGTTTCCGATACTGGCACCCTCGATTCACTTTCTCAAACCCGCGGCGGACAAACTTGGCAGCTGCTTTATAAGGCTTACACAGAGCAATCTGATTATGTTTTGCCGCACAAGATGTCACTCCAGCAAGGGCATATAAAACTCAACATTCAGATCAATAAGTGGAGTGTCGGCAATGCGCAATGAAACCCTCTATTTGCCTTCTCCGGCTAAATTAAACCTATTCCTTTATATTACTGGTAGACAAGCCAACGGTTATCACGAGTTACAAACCCTATTTCAATTCCTTGATTATGGCGACGAAATGTCATTTAGTGCCAATCATTCAGGGTTGATTACTGTCTTGCCTGAGCTCAAGGGAGTTGCCACTCAAGATAATCTGATTTGGAAAGCTGCCCGAGCATTGCAACAAGCTGCAAGCTGTAAACTCGGTGCCAATATTAATATCAATAAAATCCTACCCATGGGTGGCGGTATTGGTGGCGGTTCTTCCAACGCGGCAACCACACTAATTGCACTAAATCATCTGTGGGATCTAAAACTTCCCCTAAAAAAATTAGCTGATATAGGCTTGCAGTTGGGAGCAGATGTACCAGTATTTGTTCAAGGATTCGCAGCTTTTGCTGAAGGTGTAGGTGAAAAACTAACCCCTGTTGAACCAAAACAGAGGTGGTATTTGGTTATTCGCCCAGATGTCAGCATTGCAACTGTCGATATTTTTACTCATCCGAAATTAATCCGAAATACCCCCAAACGAGACTGGGAAAGGCTTCAAAAAACGGATTACGAAAACGATTGCGAAAAAATAGTGCGTTTACTGTACCCAGAGGTTGATAAGCAACTTTCATGGCTGTTACAATACGCGCCGTCGAGATTAACGGGGACGGGTTCCTGTGTTTTCGCTGAGTTTGATTCTCAAGCTGAAGCCGAAGCCATATTGAGAAAACTCCCTGTAAATACCACGGCATTTGTTGCTAAAGGGCATAACCAATCACCTTTGCATCAAAAATTAGCGGAAATTACCGCTAATGCCAAATCTTTTTAACTGGACGCAACTTTGAGGTTTCCACCGTGCCTGATATGAAGCTATTTGCTGGTAACGCAACACCTGAACTAGCACAACGCATTGCCGACCGCCTATATATATCTTTAGGTGATGCTACTGTAAGCCGTTTTTCTGATGGCGAAGTCGCTGTACAGATCAATGAGAACGTGCGTGGTAGCGATGTTTTCATCATCCAATCTACATGTGCTCCTACCAATGACAACCTAATGGAATTGGTAGTAATGATTGATGCGATGCGCCGAGCTTCAGCTGGCCGTATTACTGCTGTAATCCCTTACTTTGGTTATGCTCGCCAAGACCGTCGCGTACGTTCTTCTCGTGTGCCAATCACAGCTAAAGTTGTGGCAGATTTCCTTTCAAACGTAGGTGTTGACCGCGTTCTAACTATCGACCTACACGCTGAACAAATCCAAGGTTTCTTCGATGTGCCGGTAGACAACATTTTTGGAACACCTGTTCTTCTTGATGACATGGCACAACGTGGTTTAGAAAACCCTGTAGTGGTATCTCCTGACCTAGGTGGCGTTGTTCGTGCTCGCGCTACAGCTAAAGCACTCGGTGATATTGATATTGCTATCGTAGACAAACGCCGTCCACGCGCTAACGTTTCTGAGGTTATGAACCTTATCGGTGATGTTGAAGGCCGTGACTGCGTTATCGTTGACGACATGATTGATACCGGTGGTACTCTGTGTAAAGCAGCTGAAGCTCTAAAAGAGCGCGGCGCTAAACGCGTATTTGCCTACGCAACTCACGCGGTATTCTCTGGTAATGCCACAGAAAACATCAAGAACTCGGTACTTGATAAAATTATCGTTACTGATTCTATCTCGCTTAGCGAAGAAATCGAAGCGACCGGCAAAGTATGCACACTTAGCCTGTCTCGCATGCTAGCAGAAGCAATTCGTCGCATCAGCAACGAAGAATCTATCTCAGCAATGTTCAGCTAATCACTCTGATTCAAGTTCATTGTTTAGAAGCACCTCCTTGTGGGGTGCTTTTTGTTTTGTCGCGCTAGATAAATTTTATGCTATCATACGGCGCTTTTTTAATTTCTGAAGAGATCCTACCTTGACTCAACAAATAAAATTGCTGGTCGGTTTGGCCAACCCCGGTCCAGAATATGCAAGAACACGCCACAATGCTGGGGCGTGGGTAGTTGAAGAGTTAGCCAGAATACATAATGTTACCCTGAAGAATGAATCCAAGTTTTTCGGTTACACTGGACGTATTCAGCTCGATGGTAAGGATCTGCGATTACTGATACCAACGACCTTCATGAATCTATCCGGCAAAGCGGTTTCCGCTCTCGCCAAGTTCTATCAAATTAAGCCGGAAGAGATAATGCTGGCACATGATGAACTTGACCTACCGCCTGGAGTAGCTAAATTCAAGAAAGGCGGCGGTCATGGTGGACACAATGGCCTACGTGACACTATTAGTAAACTGGGTAACAATAAAGATTTCTATCGTCTTCGGATTGGCATCGGCCATCCGGGGCACAAAGATAAAGTTTCTGGTTATGTGTTGGGCAAAGCCCCAGCAAAAGAACAAGAATGTCTCGATGCAGTCGTCGATGAATCTGTTCGCAGCCTAGACATCTTAATTAAGGATGGCCTAGCAAAGGCACAAAACCGCTTACACACATTCAAAGCAGAATAAGGTTTCTATCATGGGTTTCAAATGTGGCATTGTTGGTTTACCAAACGTTGGTAAATCCACCCTATTTAACGCACTGACTAAAGCAGGTATCGAAGCAGCAAACTTCCCTTTCTGCACTATTGAACCGAACACAGGCATCGTTCCTGTGCCAGATCTTCGCCTAGATGCTCTAGCTGAAATCGTTAATCCTGAGAGAATTTTACCTACTACTATGGAGTTTGTAGATATTGCAGGCCTAGTTGCCGGTGCTTCTCGTGGTGAAGGTTTAGGTAATAAATTTCTAGCGAACATCCGTGAAACTGATGCTATCGGTCACGTTGTTCGTTGTTTTGAAAATGACAATATTGTTCACGTTGCGGGCAAGGTTTCTCCAATTGAAGATATCGAGGTGATTAACCTTGAGCTAGCAATGGCTGACCTTGATAGCTGTGAGAGAGCGATCCACCGTAATGCTAAAAAAGCCAAAGGCGGCGACCAAGACGCTAAATTTGAACTAGCTGTCTTAGAAAAAATGCTACCAGTACTAACTGAAGGTGGCATGGCACGCACCATTGAAATGAGCAAAGAAGAGCTAAATGCAATTGGCTACTTGAACTTCTTGACTCTAAAACCAACCATGTACATTGCAAATGTAAACGAAGATGGTTTTGAAAATAACCCATTCTTAGATGCGGTACGTGAATTCGCAGAAAAAGAAAACAACGTAGTTGTACCGGTTTGCGCGGCTATCGAATCAGAGCTTGCTGAGCTTGATGATGAAGATCGTGAAGAATTCCTAGCTGATATGGGCATTGAGGAACCAGGCCTTAATCGCGTAATTCGTTCAGGCTATGACCTGCTAACCCTGCAAACCTACTTCACAGCCGGTGTTAAAGAAGTACGTGCTTGGACTATCCCTATTGGAGCGACTGCACCACAGTCTGCAGGTAAGATTCATACCGATTTCGAGAAAGGCTTCATTCGCGCAGAAGTTGTTGGTTACGATGCATTCATCGAGTATAAGGGTGAAAGCGGCGCTAAAGATGCCGGTAAATGGCGTCTAGAAGGCAAAGATTACATCGTAAAAGATGGCGATGTTATACATTTCCGCTTTAACGTATAAGAAATACTATTAATGCGGGCTTTATAACGCTACTTATACGTCGATGGTGCGCAGGTACACATGTACGCTTCGCACATACTCCCTTAAGTAAAGCTATAGCTACTCGCCTTAAATATTTTTTAGACTCGTATGGAAAAGATCGCTTCGGCGGTCTTTTTTTGTGCTTTTTTACTAGCGAACTCGCCGATTGGCATAACCCATTATGTTCTAGGCATAGTCGTGAGTAATACAATTTCTGTTGCTTGTTTGTGTTTAATTCTCAATGCTTTTTTGAATAAAAATAGGGCGCTTTGTTTAAAAATAGTTCGAACACACTGTAACAGACAAAATCTTTTAAAAAGTTGTTGACGGTTTCTTATGATATACGCATAATGCGCTCCGTTCTCGACACTGCATTGCAGGGTTCGAAACAGGTAATAATGGCTACTTAGCTCAGCTGGTTAGAGCACATCACTCATAATGATGGGGTCGCAGGTTCAAATCCCGCAGTAGCCACCATATACAATGTCATGTTGATTATACCAATCATCAGCAAGACTACAGAATAAGTTGCGGAAGTGGCGGAATTGGTAGACGCACCAGATTTAGGTTCTGGCGCCGCAAGGTGTGAGAGTTCAAGTCTCTCCTTCCGCACCATTATTTAGAAATGAGTTCATAGAACCTTTTCTGTTGGGCTATCGCCAAGCGGTAAGGCACTGGCTTTTGATGCCAGCATTCCCTGGTTCGAATCCAGGTAGCCCAGCCATATTTTATTTCATGTTTTTTATAAAAAAGCATTGGAAATAAAGCGAGATTAGTTTATTCTCACTCGCTCAAAATTAAAGTGGCTACTTAGCTCAGCTGGTTAGAGCACATCACTCATAATGATGGGGTCGCAGGTTCAAATCCCGCAGTAGCCACCATATACAACGTCTTATTGGTTCACCAATCACCGGTAATGACTACAAAATTGATGCGGAAGTGGCGGAATTGGTAGACGCACCAGATTTAGGTTCTGGCGCCGCAAGGTGTGAGAGTTCAAGTCTCTCCTTCCGCACCATTATTTAAGATATGTTCATTAGAACTGTCTCTGTTGGGCTATCGCCAAGCGGTAAGGCACTGGCTTTTGATGCCAGCATTCCCTGGTTCGAATCCAGGTAGCCCAGCCACTATTTAAGTGGTCGCTCTTATAAAAGAGCTCACAACGTCTAGTTGATTCACCAATCATCGACTAAGACTACAAAATTGATGCGGAAGTGGCGGAATTGGTAGACGCACCAGATTTAGGTTCTGGCGCCGCAAGGTGTGAGAGTTCAAGTCTCTCCTTCCGCACCATTATTTAAGATATGTTCATTAGAACTGTCTCTGTTGGGCTATCGCCAAGCGGTAAGGCACTGGCTTTTGATGCCAGCATTCCCTGGTTCGAATCCAGGTAGCCCAGCCACTATTTAAGTGGTCGCTCTTATAAAAGAGCTCACAACGTCTAGTTGATTCACCAATCATCGACTAAGACTACAAAATTGATGCGGAAGTGGCGGAATTGGTAGACGCACCAGATTTAGGTTCTGGCGCCGCAAGGTGTGAGAGTTCAAGTCTCTCCTTCCGCACCATTATTTAAGATATGTTCATTAGAACTGTCTCTGTTGGGCTATCGCCAAGCGGTAAGGCACTGGCTTTTGATGCCAGCATTCCCTGGTTCGAATCCAGGTAGCCCAGCCACTATTTAAGTGGTCGCTCTTATAAAAGAGCTCACAACGTCTAGTTGATTCACCAATCATCGACTAAGACTACAAAATTGATGCGGAAGTGGCGGAATTGGTAGACGCACCAGATTTAGGTTCTGGCGCCGCAAGGTGTGAGAGTTCAAGTCTCTCCTTCCGCACCATTATTTAAGATATGTTCATTAGAACTGTCTCTGTTGGGCTATCGCCAAGCGGTAAGGCACTGGCTTTTGATGCCAGCATTCCCTGGTTCGAATCCAGGTAGCCCAGCCACTATTTAAGTGGTCGCTCTTATAAAAGAGCTCACAACGTCTAGTTGATTCACCAATCATCGACTAAGACTACAAAATTGATGCGGAAGTGGCGGAATTGGTAGACGCACCAGATTTAGGTTCTGGCGCCGCAAGGTGTGAGAGTTCAAGTCTCTCCTTCCGCACCATTATTTAAAAAGTGGCTACTTAGCTCAGCTGGTTAGAGCACATCACTCATAATGATGGGGTCGCAGGTTCAAATCCCGCAGTAGCCACCATATACAACGTCTTATTGGTTCACCAATCACCGATAATGACTACAAAATTGATGCGGAAGTGGCGGAATTGGTAGACGCACCAGATTTAGGTTCTGGCGCCGCAAGGTGTGAGAGTTCAAGTCTCTCCTTCCGCACCATCATTTAGAAAACCACCCTCGCGGTGGTTTTTTATTATCTAAAGAAAATTGCGGTTTCTTGTCCTACCTTCATTCTATATTTGATGCATCCATCATGATCTTTGAGCTAACCTTGCCTTAAAACTATTAGATAATACCCTTTCTCTCTGATAATAAGATAATCATATGAACGGTATAACTCTACTTGTTGGTTGTTACACATCAACCAACTCTCTTAGCCAAGGCGTACAAAGTGTCAATTTCAACACCATTAGCGGAGCTTTCAGTTCACCGACGCTAGAGATGGCAATCAATAACCCTTCTTTTGTTATCAGCGATAAATTGGGCTACTACGCTATATCAGAGGTCATAGAGGATCAGGCTCCATTTATTGCCTACAGTGGTTCAGCGACGACTGAGCAAGCTGGGATTAAAGGCGACCATCCATGCCATATTGCAAAATCTAATAAACTTGGTTTAATCGTGACGTCTCAATATACCTCTGGTGGAATCGATATCTTTAGACTCGCTCAAGATGGCGATATCAGCCATAAGCTCACTACCCTGCAGTTTAGTGGAAGCAGCACTCACCCCCGTCAAGAGTCACCCCATGCCCATCAAAGTGTATTTCTTAATACTTGCAACCAGCTTGCAACGGTTGATCTGGGCTGTGACCTTATTCGTTTCTTTAGTATTTCACCTAAGGCTGATGAGGTTACGTTTAAGCCGGTTGGACAACTTATTTTGCCAGCAGGTTCAGGCCCTAGGCATATCGTCTTCAATCAAAGTGAGTCGATGATATATGTATTGTGTGAGTTAACCGAACAGATAGTGGTTGGCAAACGAATCGATGGCGAGTGGATTCAAGTGCAGCAGATAGACCTGCTACCAAATACTCAAAGCGGTGAGGCAGGCGCGGCAATTAAACTCTCAACAGATGGACGCTATATCTATACCTCATCTCGGGCTCAATCTAAGATAAGCTTATTTGAGGTAGAATCAGGAACCGGACATATTAGGTTTATCGAGTCCTACCCAACGCATGGGGAGTTTCCGCGTGATTTTACTTTGGTCGATAACGGTAACTGGGTAGTTGCGGCAAATCAGCACACCAATAATCTTACTAGTTTCAAACGTGACCCCGAGACTGGCAAGCTAACATTCAGTGGCCATCAGGTACAGATAGGTGAACCTGTGTGTGTTTGTGAGGTATAACAAGTATGAAAAAGGCCCACCGAGGTGAGCCTTTTCATTAAATTTACCGACAATTATCTCACAGTCCCAATGCGTATTTTAGCGCTTGTTGTTTTATAGCACCGGCATTATTAGCCAGTTTAAGACCAATATTACGCGCCATTTTTAGCGGCAATATATCGTTACCAAATCCGAGATAGAAGGCATCCATGGCCCCTTGCATAATCAAGTTATCCGCTACCCTCTGTTTCTGATACTCCGCCAGTTGTGTCTGAGATATCGTATTGGTATCTAAAACCTTAAGCAGACCCGCTACATCCTTAAAGCCTAGATTAACGCCTTGTCCAGCAAGAGGGTTTATCGTGTGCGCAGCATCACCGACTAATACCACATTTGACTTGTAATAGGTTTGTGCATGACGACGCTTTAAGGGAAATGAGGCTGATTTTAGAACCTTTACCTGCCCTACTCGCTTTGGAAATGAGCGTATGATTTTAGCCTGCAATTGAGCTTCATCTAATTGGGAGAGTGCTTGGATTGCTTGTGGAGAGTCATACCATACCAGACACGCTTGACCATTGCCGAGGGGTAAAAAAGAGCGTGGGCCATGTGGTGTAAACCACTGCCATGTGGTGTCCTGTTCACTACTATCGGTTTCAACATTGATTAACATACAATGCTGTCTGTAATCCCATGCGGTTACCCCAATCTGACTCAATTGACGCACCTTTGAGTTTGCACCATCCGCACCAACTAGTAGATGACATTCCAGTGAGATACCTGAATCTAAATTTATCTGAGCTTTATTTTCACTCTGAATCAGGGATTGGATTCGGTCTGGACAAAACAGCCTAATATTAGAGTGCTGTTGTAACTGCTTCCATAGTCCTAGTTGAAGTATTCGGTTTTCAACCATATACCCCATATTATCCAGTTTAAGGTCTTTGGCATCAAAGCGGGTATTGAACCCTTCTAACTCCCAAGTTTCTAGTACCGAATATGGGTGTATGCGCATTGATTCAATATCAGTCCATACTTGCAGCGACGTTAGTAGCTCAACGGAAGCTCGGGATATCGCTGAGATGCGTATATCCATCTCTTGATCTGCACTGAAAGCCTTAGGTTCAACTCCTTCAACTACAGCCACCGTCTTGCCTTGTTTTGCAAGCCCAAGAGCTGTCGCCGCTCCAATCATGCCACCGCCAATCACGGCTATATCAAATCGATCTACTGTCATTTTTCGACTTTTAAACCCTTTACATCATCATATAACTGATTGTACTTAAAATGGTTTATCAATGCCTGCTTTAACACGCATTTATCCCGCCTAGTTGCCCCCTAGTCATAGCTTTAATTTGAGAGTACAATACGCGGCTTGCCATGCTAGGCATTGGTGAAATACTGAGCAATCAGCTCATTCGATTGTGATATGAATAAAACACGAGTGTAGACGTAATGACTAAAAAACTTCTGATCAAAACCTGGGGTTGCCAGATGAACGAATACGATTCATCAAAGATGGCAGACCTGCTTAATGCCGCCAATGGATATGAGCTGACAGAAGAGCCAAAAGAGGCTGATGTACTGCTACTGAATACCTGCTCTATTCGTGAGAAAGCACAAGAGAAAGTATTCCACCAGCTTGGTCGTTGGAAGACCCTAAAAGACAAAAAACCAGGCTTGGTTATTGGTGTAGGCGGTTGCGTAGCAACCCAAGAAGGTGACCATATTCGCCAACGTGCACCTTATGTGGACGTTATCTTTGGTCCACAAACCCTGCACCGTTTGCCAGAGATGATCAAAAGATCACAAAGCAACGATGCGCCGGTAATGGATATCTCATTCCCTGAAATTGAGAAATTCGATAACCTTCCAGAACCACGAGCTGAAGGCGCAACTGCTTTTGTTTCTATCATGGAAGGCTGTTCTAAATACTGCACCTACTGTGTTGTCCCTTATACCCGCGGTGAAGAAGTAAGTCGCCCGATGGATGACGTGTTGTATGAGATAGCTCAACTTGCAGAGCAAGGTGTACGTGAGGTTAACCTTCTAGGCCAAAACGTAAACGCATACCGTGGCCTCACCTACGATGGTGATATCTGCTCGTTTGCAGAGCTACTGCGTTTAGTTGCCTCTATCGATGGCATTGACCGTATTCGCTTTACCACCAGCCACCCACTTGAGTTTACCGACGATATCATTGCTGTCTATGAAGACACCCCTGAATTGGTTAGTTTCCTACATTTGCCTGTGCAAAGTGGTTCGGACCGAGTTCTAACTATGATGAAGCGCCCTCATACTGCAATCGAATATAAATCAATTATTCGTAAACTGCGTAAAGCGCGCCCTGATATTAATATCAGCTCTGATTTCATTGTCGGCTTCCCTGGTGAATCAGACCAAGACTTCCAAGATACAATGAAACTGATTCGTGATGTTGATTTTGACATGAGCTTTAGTTTTGTATTCTCACCTCGCCCAGGAACGCCAGCGGCTGATTATCCTTGTGATACGCCAGAGCAAACTAAGAAAGAACGTCTGTATGAGTTACAGCAGCAAGTAAACTCACAAGCGATGCGCTTCTCACGTCAAATGCTAGAAACAACCCAACGAATTCTAGTTGAAGGCCCATCGAAGAAAGACCTTATGGAGCTTCGTGGCCGTACTGAGAATAACCGTGTAGTTAACTTTATCGGTAGCGCAGACTTAATTGGTCAATTTGTCGATGTAAAAATCACTGACGTATTCTCTAACTCACTGCGCGGCGAATTGATTCGTACCGAAGCTGAGATGGGATTGCGTATTAGTACTTCACCATCTGAGATGATGGCGAAAACACGCAAAGAAGATGAACTCGGTGTAGTCACCTTTACACCTTAAATTGCAACATAATTCAGACTATAATTAGGGTCTGTTGAGATTTCGCATGAATCGTATCATCGAAATATCAGCAGGCCCTAAATTCCCTTTAAGGGACTGTTTATGTTAGGTTTAAGCCTAAGAGCTTGTTTACTAATAACGATGCGAGGCACCATTGAGCACTAAAATAATCACGCTAGAGATAGATCTAGAGCCGGCAGATAATCACCGCCTTTCCAGTCTGTGCGGGCCATTCGACGACAATATCAAACACTTAGAGCGTCGCCTTGGGGTAGAAATCAACTACCGTGGTAACTTTTTCTCCATTGTTGGGCAACCACATACCGCTTCTGCAGCACTCGATATTTTAAAACGCATTTACGTTCAAACAGCGCCTATTCGTGGCAATATTCCCGATATAGAGCCCGACCAAATTCATCTCGAAATAAAAGAGAGTGGCGTTTTAGAACAAGCAGCAGAGACTGAATTTTCCCATGGTAAAGAGGTCTTTATTAAGACCAAAAAAGGGGTCATCAAACCCCGCACCCCAAACCAAGCCGATTATTTGGTTAACATGGTTACCCATGATATTACCTATGGCATAGGGCCTGCAGGTACAGGTAAAACCTATTTGGCCGTTGCCGCTGCCGTTGACGCACTTGAGCGACAAGAGATTCGCCGTATTCTGTTAACTCGCCCAGCAGTAGAAGCGGGTGAAAAACTCGGGTTCTTACCTGGGGATCTAAGTCAAAAAGTCGATCCGTACCTAAGACCCCTTTATGATGCACTATTTGAAATGCTTGGCTTTGAGCGCGTAGAAAAGCTCATAGAGCGTAACGTAATAGAGGTTGCCCCTCTTGCTTACATGCGCGGTCGAACACTTAATGATGCCTTTATTATTCTCGATGAAAGCCAGAACACCACTATTGAACAGATGAAGATGTTCCTGACTCGTATCGGCTTCAATTCCCGAGCAGTCATTACAGGTGATGTCACCCAGATTGACCTGCCTCGTGGGGCTAAATCTGGTTTGCGTCATGCTATAGAGGTGCTATCAGAGGTAGATGACATCAGCTTTAACTTCTTTATCTCTGATGATGTTGTTCGCCACCCAGTGGTCGCACGCGTGGTCAACGCCTATGAAAAGTGGGAGCTTGAAGACCAGAAAGAGAAAAAAGCACTTGAGAAGCGCCTTCGCAAAGAACGTGAAGAACGCGAAGAGAAACTAGTCGCTCAAGCTGCGATTCAAACTCAACTTCAATCTCAATTAGTGAGCAAATAAATGGCTATCTATCTTGACTTACAACTAGCAACCGAAACTGGCGAACAACTTCCGAGCGAACAAGATTTTCAGGGCTGGTTAGAGAAAACTATTCCTCTTTTTCAACCTGATGCGGAACTCACTATCCGTATTGTTGACCAACAAGAAAGTCATCAACTTAACCTCGACTATCGAGGAAAAGACAAGCCGACCAATGTATTATCATTTCCATTTGAAGCCCCACCGGGAATGGAAATAAATTTACTTGGAGACCTTGTCATTTGTAAGCAAGTGGTTGAAGATGAAGCAAAAGAGCAACAAAAACCATTGATTGCCCATTGGGCACATATGGTCGTTCATGGCTCGCTCCATCTTTTAGGCTACGATCATATTGAAGATGATGAGGCTGAAGAAATGGAAAGCCTTGAAACTGAAATAATGCAAGGTATGGGCTTTGAAGACCCATATATTGCAGAAAAAGAGTAACCTTCGTTACTCCCGTGAGCTACCACACATTTGGTAGCGCTAACTGTTGAGAAGCAATGAACAGCGAAGACAATTCATCCTCGAAAGAGAATTCAAAAGAAAAATCTGAAGGTCCGAGTAGAAAGTCCTTCTTCGAACGCTTGATACATATCTTTCAGGTAGACCCTAAAGACCGTCAAGATTTGGTAGAAGTGATCAGAGATTCTGAAGAAAATGATCTAATCGACCATGACACACGAGATATGCTCGAAGGTGTTATGGAAATAGCAGAACAACGCGTTCGCGATATTATGATCCCACGCTCCCATATGGTAACGGTGGAAAGTAATTACGATCTAGATTCTCTTATAAACCTAATCAATGATGCGCAGCACTCCCGCTATCCTGTGATTAGCGAAGACAAAGACCACGTAGAAGGCATTCTACTGGCTAAGGATCTCATTCGTTATCTAGGCTCAAGTAGCCCAGAGTTTAAAATTAGCGAAGTTATCCGTCCTGCGGTTGTTGTTCCGGAAAGCAAGCGAGTAGATCGCTTACTTAAAGAATTCCGTGAAGAGCGTTATCACATGGCGATCGTAGTGGATGAATTCGGAGGTGTCTCAGGGCTTATCACTATCGAAGATATCCTCGAAGAGATCGTTGGTGAGATTGAAGATGAGTTTGATGATGAAGAAGAGCTAGAGATCCGTCAGCTCAGCAAGCATACCTTTGCCGTTAAAGCCTTAGCGACGATTGAAGAGTTCAATGATACCTTTGGTAGCAACTTTAGCGATGATGAGGTAGATACGGTTGGCGGCTTAGTTATGACTAACCTTGGTCACCTCCCTAGTCGAGGAGAAATAATCAGCATCAAGGGTTATAGCTTCAAGGTAGCCTCAGCAGATAATCGCCGTATCGTACAACTACAAGTTACGGTTCCAGAGTCCGTATCCGTCACAGATGTGAGTGAATAATAGAAACTATAAGATGAATTCATTGATGACTCATCGCCTAACGCGGCCGCTTGCGGCCGCTTTTGTTGGCGCAAGCACCACCCTTTCCTTCGCCCCATTTTCAATGTGGCCGTTTGCGATTATTAGCCCACTGCTGTTAATTATATTGCTACAGAATCAATCCACAAAAAGATCAGCCTTTATTGGGTATTGCTGGGGATTAGGACTGTTTGCAACTGGCATCAGTTGGGTACATGTCAGCATAGATACCTTTGGCGGAATGCCTAAAATAGCAAGCCTCATTTTGATGACGTTGTTGGTCGGCTACCTATCCCTTTATTCCTTGTTATTTGCCGCTTTAAGCAGCAAACTGAAGGCACACCAAAATCTACTAGTCGCGTCTATTCTAGTGCCAGCACTATGGCTTATCTGTGACTGGTTAAGAGGTTGGGCATTAAGCGGGTTCCCATGGTTACTACTAGGTTATAGCCAAATAGACGGCCCTCTTGCTCATTTAGCTCCCATTGGTGGTGTTGACCTTATTACAGCCTTTATTATTGGCATCGCGAGTAGTAGTGCTTACCTTATCCGTCATAAAAAATGGCATTTTTCGATACTGCCGCTCGCACTATTTGCCATTGGTTGGCTAACGCACCTAGCCACTTGGGTAACCCCAGATAAAAGTCGAGCTCAAACCTTCGCTCTAGTGCAAGGTAACGTACAGCAAGAGCTAAAGTGGTTACCAAACCATCGTTGGCCAACCCTACTTAAATATATGGACCATACTCGGGACAACTGGGATGCGGATATTATTATCTGGCCAGAGGCCGCTATCCCCGCATTTGAGAGCGAGGTGCCGAAGTTCATGCAGACGGTTGATCTCCAAGCGCGTGATAACGACTCGGCGGTTATTACCGGTGTTCTTACTCAAAAAGATGGCCATTTTTTCAATAGTGTAACCACGTTAGGTGTCAATCCGCATGGCGCATACAATTATGCAACGCAGCACCGCTATCAAAAACATCACTTACTGCCTTTTGGTGAGTTTGTACCGCTAGAAAAGTGGTTGCGACCTCTTGCACCTTTCTTTAATTTACCTATGTCATCGTTCGACCGTGGTGCCTATATTCAGGATAATATTGTGGCTAATGGTGCGCATATGGTTGTAGCGCTATGCTACGAAATCATATTTAACCAGCAGCTACGTGATAATGTAACCGACAATACCGATTACATTTTGACCTTATCAAATGACGCATGGTTTGGTCACTCTATAGGTCCATTACAACATATGGAAATCGCACGTATGCGTGCGCTAGAGTTTGGGATGCCCGTTATTCGCTCAACCAATAATGGCGTAACAGCTATCACTGATTATCAAGGAAAAGTCATCGCCCAGCTGCCACAGTTTGTTGAAGATGTGCTGAAAACAGAGGTGATACCGACCAATGGTAAAACTCCGTTTGTTATACTCGGAAATGCTCCGTTGAAGTGGTTTGTCGCCCTTATAATCGCCGTATTTTGTGCCTATCGAATACGAGTAAGATTAAAAAAAGCCTCTGCATAACGCACGGTTAATTCGTGCCTGAGTATGATTAATCATCATACTCAGGCGTTAAACATCAGCCGATAGCCGATAGCCCATAGCCCATAGCCCATAGCCCATAGTATGAAGCACCACTGGGCAAAGTAAGCTTAAGGCTTTAATGACTGGCGTGTAAATTCATCGTGACCACAAGCCGAGCAAGGCACGATTTCAGTTGCGTGATTATAAAGCGTCTTATGCCCACACTTTTCACACACCAAGCTACCGAGCCCTATAATCTCACCAGCCTTATAAACGCCTTGGTGCTCAAGGTCTTGAAAAAACTCAACCCATTCCACTTTTGAGCGATCGGTAATATCCAGTAAAGATTGCCAGATCGTATTTGAGATCATGGTATAAAATGGGCCTGATTTGCTCTTTTCAAATGAGCTAGCAAACTCCTGCAGATCTGATTTTACATACGCTGAAACCAGAGCAATTTCATCCTTAGTCATGTCATTAGCGGCTTGGACCACTTCTTCTGAGGTGGCGATAACATTATTTATCTCTTCTGGACTCTGTTTTAAAGTATCCACCACATTGGACAGTAGCTCTTCGTATCCTGATTGACGTTTTGGCATATTCCCTCCTACCTATGAATAAAGTCGGTTTATAGTTGTTGCTTTTCACTCCTTTAGGTATTCTATGCTGATCTAAAGTGAACTGATTTAATCATTCTCACAGTTTCCAAGAAAATGGATAGCGTCGATGCAAGAACAATACAACCCGCAAGATATTGAACAAAAAGTTCAACAGCATTGGGACAACAATAAAACCTTTGTTGTAAGTGAAGACCCAAATAAAGAAAAATTCTACTGTTTATCTATGTTTCCGTACCCTAGTGGCCGACTGCATATGGGGCACGTACGCAACTACACCATTGGTGACGTTATTTCTCGCTTCCAGCGTTTGCAAGGCAAGAACGTAATGCAACCGATTGGTTGGGATGCGTTTGGCCTACCAGCTGAAAATGCTGCAGTTAAGAATAAGACTGCACCAGCGCCTTGGACCTATGAAAATATCGAGTATATGAAGAACCAGCTTAAGCTGCTGGGCTTTGGCTATGATTGGAACCGTGAATTTGCAACCTGTACACCAGAATATTATCGCTGGGAACAAGAGTTCTTCACTAAGCTTTATGAGAAAGGCCTAGTTTACAAGAAGACCTCATCGGTAAACTGGTGTCCAAACGACATGACTGTACTTGCCAATGAGCAGGTAGAAGACGGTTGCTGCTGGCGCTGTGATACTCCAGTAGAACAAAAAGAGATCCCACAGTGGTTTATTAAGATCACTGAATACGCTCAAGAGCTTCTAGACGACCTTGATAATCTAGATGGTTGGCCAGAAATGGTTAAAACCATGCAACGTAACTGGATCGGTCGCTCAGAAGGCGTCGAGCTTAAGTTCGAAGTTAATGGTCAGTCAGATCTTGAGGTATACACCACTCGCCCTGATACCCTAATGGGTGTGACTTATGTAGGTATTGCAGCAGGTCACCCTCTGGCAACGATTGCGGCGCAAAATAATCCAGAGCTTGCAGCCTTCATCGAAGAGTGCAAGAACACTAAAGTAGCAGAAGCAGAATTAGCGACAATGGAGAAAAAAGGTATGGCTACCGGCCTTACTGCTATTCATCCATTAAACGGTCGTGAAGTACCAGTCTATGTCGCTAACTTTGTACTAATGGATTACGGCACTGGTGCGGTAATGGCTGTACCTGCGCACGACCAACGTGACTATGAGTTCGCAACTAAATACGGCATTGATATCATTCCTGTGATCAAGCCTGAAGACGGCTCACAGCTAGACGTATCTGAAGCGGCTTACACTGAGAAAGGTGTGCTATTTGATTCAGGTGAATTCGACGGTCTTGCATTCCAGCAAGCGTTTGATGCCATTGCAGCTAAGCTCGAATCTGAAGGCAAAGGCAAGAAGACAGTAAACTTCCGTCTACGCGACTGGGGTGTATCTCGTCAACGTTACTGGGGCGCACCAATCCCAATGGTGACCACTGAAGACGGTGAAGTTCACCCAGTTCCAGCTGACCAACTGCCAGTGATTCTTCCTGAAGATGTGGTAATGGATGGCGTAACGAGCCCTATCAAGGCAGATAAGTCTTGGGCTGAAACCACCTTTAATGGCGAACCTGCTCTGCGTGAAACCGATACCTTTGACACCTTTATGGAGTCTTCTTGGTACTATGCACGCTACTGCTCACCGCAAGCAGACGATATCCTAGATCCAGAAAAAGCAAACTATTGGCTACCTGTAGACCAATATGTTGGCGGTATCGAACACGCATGTATGCACCTATTATACTCACGTTTCTTCCACAAATTACTACGTGATGCGGGTTATGTAACGTCTGACGAACCGTTCAAGCAATTACTTTGTCAAGGTATGGTATTGGCTGACGCCTTCTACCACACTAATGAAAAAGGCACCAAAGAGTGGATCACCCCAACTGAGGTTAAGATTGAACGTGATGGTAAAGGCGCAATAATCTCTGCCACAGATTCACAGCAACGCACGGTTGAGCACTCAGGCATGATTAAGATGTCTAAGTCGAAGAACAACGGTATTGACCCGCAAGAGATGGTAGACAAATACGGTGCCGACACCGTTCGTCTATTCATGATGTTCGCATCACCTGCGGATATGACTCTAGAGTGGCAAGAATCTGGCGTTGAAGGTGCAAACCGCTTCCTAAAACGTGTATGGAAACTGGTACAAGATCATTCTGCAAAAGGGGCTTGTGTTGCTGTTGACGCTGCGACCCTTTCTGGAAATCAAAAAGCGCTGCGTCGTGACGTGCACAAAACTATTGCTAAAGTATCGGATGATATCGCTCGTCGTCAAACCTTTAACACTGCCATTGCAGCGATAATGGAACTGATGAACAAGCTCGCTAAAGCACCGCAGGAAACTGAACAAGACCGCGCTATTTTAGATGAAGCTGTGAAAGCGGTTGTAGTTATGCTGTACCCTATTACTCCACACATCTGTTTTGAGATGTGGAGCGCTATGGGCTTAGAAGATATTGATCACGCTCAGTGGCCAAGCTTCGATGAAAAAGCATTGGTAGAAGACGAGAAACTCATCGTAGTTCAAGTTAATGGTAAGCTTCGTGCAAAACTGACTGTTGCTGCGGATGTGAGCAAAGAGCAGGTTGAAGAACTTGGCCTTAGCAATGAACATGTTGTGAAATTTACCGAAGGTAAGACTATCCGTAAGGTTATCTATGTACCTGGTAAGCTGCTGAATATTGTAGCAAACTAATCTAAGCTAATTTGAGGATGGCGCGCGGCGTCATCCTCTGTTTCGCTTTTTATTAGGGCATTCAAGAGTGCCATAATAAAAGACGAACCCCTTTTAAGAGAGTAATTTAGTGACGTTGATCCCTCGCCTTCGACTTCTCCTCACCTTGGTTATAGTTTCACTTCTAAGTGGCTGTGGCTTCCACTTCCGTGGTGACTATCTAGTTCCTGATGAAGTCGGCAAGATGTCAATAACCAGCTTTGACGATTACGATCAATTAACCCGCGAAGTTAAGCGAGAGTTACGCCTCAATGGTATTGACGTTGTGACGCCTTCAGCAAGTATTAGTAACCTCAATCTATTGTCTGAAAGCATCTCTGAGCGAACGCTTTCGTTATACCAAAACAGCCGTGCTGCTGAAAAAGAATTGACTATGATAGTCCGCTATCGTGTGGTGGTACCAAATCAAGGCATGAAGTCTTTTACAACTCAGGTTAACCGTAGTTTCTTAGATAACCCATTAACCGCACTTGCAAAATCAGTAGAGCGAGAAATGATCGAAGATGAGATGCGCAAGCAAGCCTCACGACAAATTATTCGTCAGTTGGCTCGCCTTCGTGTTGATATATTAGATCAACAAGAAACGATAGACACCTCGCCAGTAGTTAATGAAGATGGTGTCATGCAATCAGCACAGGAAGCGGCTGCCAGAAAAGAGCAGATAAGCCTACAAGCTGAATATAATAAAGATGACCCGGCACCCGTCAAAAAACAATCTGCCACTGACAGCCAAGAGCAAAGCTCAACTGACGGTTCCAACTCAGATGACGAATCGAATCTGACAGACGACTCAGACGCAGCACAATAACTATGCGTATTTTCGCCGACAAGTTAGCAGCTCAATTACAGCGTCAACTGCACCCTATATATCTATTATTTGGTGCAGAGCCTTTGCTTATCCAAGAATCTAGTGAGCTTATAAAGAAGACAGCTTCGCAACAAGGCTACACTGAGCACTATCGTTTTGATATTTCAGCTCAAACCCCTTGGGATGAGATATTTGAAGCATGCAACGCTATGAGCCTATTTAGTGAACGCAAGACGATTGAACTGGCTCTGCCTGAGTCTGGGGTAAATGTAGCGATAGCCAAAAACCTTATTGCCATTCACGAAATACTGACACCAGATACACTATTGATTATTGTGGGCAGCAAGCTCACCAAGGCACAAGAAAATGCTAAGTGGTTCAAAGCATTAAATGGACAAGGCGTTTGGGTTTCTTGCCTTACTCCTGATATTCAAAGGCTACCACAGTTTGTACAGCAGCGTTGCTATGCGCTACACCTGCAAGCTGATACGGAAGCACTACAGATGCTGGCACAATGGCATGAAGGTAATCTACTAGCGCTAAATCAAAGTTTAGAAAAATTGAAGCTGCTCTATCCTGACGGACAGCTTACCTTAGTACGCATAGAGTCCGCTTTAAGCCGCCATAATCACTTCAATGCCTTTCACTGGATTGACGCCATGCTAGCAGGCAAGAACAAGCGCAGTCAGCGTATACTACGCCAACTTTCAGCGGAAGGCGTAGAGCCTGTCATCTTGCTCAGAACCTTACAAAAAGAGCTTAATACGCTCCTAACGTATCAAAAAGCATTACAATCAATGAGTCTACACCAGCTGTTTGATCAGTACCGAGTTTGGAACAACAAGCGCCCACTGTATACAGCCGCTCTAAATAGACATAGCATGGATTCGTTGTATCAACTGTGGCGACAACTGGCCAATATTGAAGTGATAGCCAAGACTGATTATGACACGCCTGTATGGCCGCAAATGATGCAGTTAACCCTTAGCTTGAGCCAAGGTCAGGTATTTCCAAACACCCCATTCACGCAGGCTTGACACGCAAGCGTCATCCTAGTGATATACTTCCATCAATAGTACAAAAGTAAGGAGCCTGCATTGCAAGGCGCACAACTAAAACAGTTTCTCGCTGACAAAGCTGACGACATGAAAGCACTAGACATAGTGACCCTAGACGTAACCGGTAAATCAAGTGTTACAGACTATATGATTATCTGTACGGGTACATCGAAACGTCACGTTGCTTCCATCGCTAACCATATTGCTATCGAGTCAAAAAATAGTGGTATTGAACCTCTTGGTATGGATGGGGAACAAGAAGGTGAATGGGTTGTCGTAGATATGGGATCTACTATGGTACATGTGATGCAAGAAGCTCACCGCGAGATTTATCAACTTGAAAAACTCTGGGGCTAGCCTGTGAAAATTCAACTTGTCGCCGTCGGTACAAAAATGCCGAAATGGGTTGAAGAAGGGTTTAATGAATATAAACGCCGCTTTCCTAATGACATGCCTCTGGAGCTGATTGAGATCGCTGCCGGAAAGCGAGGCAAGAATGCCGATATTGCTCGTATTCTTCAAAAGGAAGGTGAAGCCATGCTGGCCGCGGTTCCAAAAGGCAATCGTATCGTCACCTTAGATATCCCAGGTAAGCCTTGGGATACCCCGCAACTGGCTCAACAGCTAGAGCGATGGAAACTCGATGCGCGCGATGTCTCTATTCTTATCGGTGGACCAGAAGGACTGGCCCCAGCATGTAAAGCCGCCGCAGAGCAAAGCTGGTCGTTATCTCCACTAACGCTACCACATCCGCTAGTACGAGTGGTCATGGCGGAGAGCCTTTATCGCGCTTGGAGCATTAATACCAACCACCCTTACCACCGCGAGTAGGGCTGGATGTTACGTAGACGCAACCACTTTAGAGACCATGCCTATGAGTCTCGGCTGTTTCGCAGTCGAGCCGTTGTTGCATTTGTTGGAATCATAGTGTTAGTCGGTGTGTTGATTGGCAACCTGTATAATATTCAGGTTAGTCAATATCAAGACTACCAGACCCGTTCCAATAATAACCGTATCAAAGTGGTTCCTATTGCGCCAAATCGCGGTCTAATCTATGACCGTAATGGCGTGGTGCTGGCCGATAATCGTCCTGTATTTAGCCTTGAAATCACCCCAGAAAAAGTTGCAAGCATAGACGATACCCTAGCATCATTGCGTAAGATTCTTAGCATTGATGATGACCAAGTTGCCACTTTTCAACGCGAACGTAAGCGCACTCACCGCTTTAAATCTATTCCGTTAATGACCCAAATGACCGAACAAGAGGTCGCTAAGTTTTCGGTGCATCAATATGAGTTCCCGGGGGTAGAAGTCAACGCGACACTCAAGCGCTACTATCCTTATGGCGAAGTATTAACCCACGTACTGGGGTATGTTTCTCGAATCAATGATAGAGACATGAGCAGGCTTATCCGAGAAGAAAAAGCCCAAGATTATAAAGCCACGAATGATATCGGTAAGCTAGGGATTGAGCGTTATTATGAAGATGTATTACACGGAAAGCCTGGCTATCAAGAGGTTGAGGTCAATAGCCGTGGGCGTATTATACGAACCCTGAAGTATCAGCCGCCGGTGCCGGGGGATGATATTGTGTTAAATATTGATATCAACCTACAAAACTATCTATACAAACTGCTTGGTCATCGCCGCGGTAGTGCCGTTGTTTTAGACCCAAAAACTGACGGCGTATTAGCTATGGTTTCAAGCCCAAGCTATGACCCGAATGCTTTTGTACACGGCATCTCAGGCAAAGCATACCGTGCTCTGCTAAATAACAAAGATAGACCGCTAGTAAATAGAGCTACTTTAGGCATTTACCCTCCAGCCTCGACAGTGAAGCCCTTTATTACTGTAGCCGCGCTGCAAGAAAAAGTGATTACGGCCCAAACAACACGTAATGATCCTGGCTACTGGCGTATTCCAAATTCTAACACTCGCCCTTTCCGTGACTGGTTACGTTGGGGACATGGTGTGGTAAATATTGAAAAAGCCCTTGAAGAGTCAGTGGATACTTTCTTCTATCAAATCGCTTATGATCTCGGTATTGATCGACTGTCTAGCTGGATGCAACGCTTTGGTTTTGGTGATTACTCTGGCATTGATCTTTTTGAAGAAAGCAAAGCCAATATGCCGACACGAGATTGGAAGATGTCTCGCCATAAAACGCCTTGGTACAAGGGCGATACCATTCCTGTAGGGATTGGACAAGGCTACTGGACTGCAACCCCAATCCAGATAGCGAAAGCCACATCAGTGCTAGTTAACAATGGTAAAGTAATGTCACCGCGACTGTTACTTGCCAAGATCCACCATACAGATCAAGGTGATAAGACGGAAAAAATTCCAGTTGATACATTCCCGCCTATCGCCGGGGTACCACAGAAGTTCTGGGATATGGCAAAGCGAGGTATGTATTTAGTTAACCAAGGGAAACGCGGAACCGCTCGACATTCATTCTATGGTGCTAAATACAAAAGTGCAGGCAAGTCCGGTACCGCTCAGGTATTTGGCCTTGGCGAGAACCAAAAATACGATGCAAATGAAATCGCAGAGCACTTACGTGACCATGCTCTCTATACTGCCTATGCACCATTCGATAACCCTAAGGTTATCACTACCATAGTACTTGAAAATGCAGGCGGTGGTTCAAGCCACGGCGCACCTTTAGCTCGCAAGATCTTTGACCATGTACTACTCGATCATCACTACGATTATATTGAGTCTGATAAATGAAACTCGACCCAGCCACAGGTAAAAACCGTTCTCTGTTTGAGCGTATGCACTTAGACTTACCTCTGATCCTCGGTATTCTGGTATTAATGGGGTTCGCTCTGTTAATAATGTATAGCGCCAGTGGTATGAGCATGGTGATGATGGAAAAGCAGATGGCTCGTATGCTGCTCTCTTTTTGTGTAATGGTTATCCTTGCTCAGTTAACCCCGCGAACCTATGAAACCCTTGCCCCGCTCTTGTTTACTGGAGGACTAATCCTTTTACTTGGGGTATTAGTGTTTGGTGAGGCATCTAAAGGTGCACAACGCTGGCTAAACCTCGGGTTTGTTCGTTTTCAGCCTTCAGAATTAATGAAATTAGCCGTACCACTTATGGTGGCTCGCTACATAGGTAACCGAGCACTCCCCCCAACCTTTAGGGTATTGGTCACATCATTGCTACTGGTGATACTTCCTACAATACTTATCGCCAAACAACCCGATTTAGGCACCTCTATCCTGATTGCTGCATCCGGTATTTTCGTCATATTCCTTGCTGGAATTAGTTGGAAGTACATAGCTACCGCAGCCATATCTATCGGCGCTTTTATTCCTATATTATGGTTCTTTTTGATGCGTGAATATCAGAAAGTTCGAGTGCGTACCCTATTTAACCCTGAGTCTGATCCCCTTGGCGCCGGTTATCACATTATCCAAAGTAAAATCGCCATAGGTTCCGGTGGCTTATTCGGCAAAGGTTGGCTTCAAGGAACACAATCTCAGCTTGAATTCGTTCCTGAGCGACATACTGACTTTATCTTTGCAGTGATCGCTGAAGAATGGGGCATGATTGGGGTATTAGCGCTGCTGGCAATTTATCTCTTTATTATAGGTCGAGGCCTCTATCTCGCAGGTCAAGCTCAAACCGCATTTGGGCGCATGATGGCAGGTAGTATTGTACTCAGCTTCTTCGTTTATGTATTTGTTAATATCGGCATGGTAAGTGGCATCCTGCCTGTAGTAGGTGTCCCGCTACCATTAGTCAGTTACGGCGGTACCTCTATGGTAACGCTACTGGCTGGATTTGGTATTTTAATGTCCATACAAACTCACAGAAAAATGCTTTCAAGGGCAACTTAATGAACAAAACATCTTTTATTATCGCCGGTTTATTTACCTTGTTGCTTGTAGGTTGCTCTGATAGCAAACGCTATGCTATCGATCAAGACATTGCACCGGATGCGCCTATCACATTAGGCCATATCGAAGATGCAACTCCACGCTACGAACCATACAGCCTAGGTGGAAACAAAGATTACACAGTACGAGGTAAGTCCTATTCTGTGATAGATAATCCCGTGGGGTTTAAACAAAAAGGCAAAGCGTCTTGGTATGGTAAAAAATTCCATGGGCACCTCACCTCAAATGGTGAAACCTATGATATGTACTCAATGAGTGCAGCCCATAAAACCTTACCTATTCCAAGCTATGTAAAGGTCACTAATCTTGACAACGGCAAGACAGCTATAGTGCGCGTCAATGACCGTGGTCCATTCCATGAAGGAAGGATTATTGACCTAAGTTATGCGGCTGCGTCTAAACTAGGGGTTATTAAAACTGGAGTGGCGAATGTCGAGGTTGAACATATTAATGTGCCTAACAACAATACTGCCAAGGATAATGCCCACCCTAAGTTTGTCATTCAGGTAGCAAGTCTAAGTAATGCGGACAACTCTAAAAAACTGGCTGATAAACTAAAGAAAACGTACCAACAACCAAGCTATGTTGAATCAAAAGATAAAACTAATCGTATTTTTGTTGGACCGATTTCTAAAGTAGGTACTGCCCAAGACGTACTAAAGAAACTGAAACAGGATGGATTTACTTCGGCTTTTATCAAAAAGCACAAGGCTCAATAATTCTTAAATAAATAACAGGTCAACCTGATAATAAGATTAGTGGCTTTAAATGTGGCTTAGATCACTATTTCTGCTACTATACAGTCAGTTTTGCCTTCACGTTTGGACATTAAGCAAAAAATGAAAAGAGTTACCCTTACAATCAAGTCTATTGTTGCTGCAGCCCTCGCGACGATGACACTGTCTACCGTTGCTCACGCAGCGCCTATCGTGATGCCAGATCCACCGCAAATTGCGGCTAAAGGATATGTGCTAATGGACTACAACTCAGGCAAGATTCTCGCGCAAAAAGAGATGAATACCAAGTTGCACCCGGCGAGCCTAACCAAAATGATGACAAGCTATGTTATCGGCCAAGAGCTAAAGCGTGGCAACATCTCCAAAGACGACGAAGTTGTTGTAAGTAAAAATGCTTGGGCAAAAAATTTCCCAGATTCATCTAAGATGTTTATCGAAGTAGGTACAACGGTTACCGTTGATCAGCTAAACCACGGTATCATCATCCAATCAGGTAATGACGCATGTGTCGCTATGGCTGAACATGTTGCGGGCTCTACCGATGCATTCGTTGATCTTATGAACGGATGGGCAAAATCACTAGGTATGAAGAATACCCACTATGCGAACGTTCACGGCCTAGATAATGATGACCTCTACTCAACACCTTATGATCTCGCCTTACTTGCTAAAGCTATCATCCGTGATGTTCCTGACGAGTATAAGATTTACGGTCTGAAAAAATTCACCTATAACGGCATTACTCAATACAACCGTAACGGTCTGCTTTGGGATAAAAGCATGCATGTTGATGGTATGAAAACAGGACACACTAGCAAAGCTGGTTATAGCCTAGTTAGCTCAGGTACAGAAGGCCAAATGCGCCTTGTCTCTGTAGTTATGGGTACCAATAGCTCAAATGCTCGTAAAGCTGAAAGTAAAAAGCTACTTAACTATGGCTTCCGTTTCTTTGAAACAGTCGCACCACATAAAAAAGGTGACGTATTTGCAGAAGAGAAAATCTGGATGGGCAGCCAAGACACTATCAAACTTGGCTTAGCTGAAGACACTTACGTTACCCTACCGCGTGGCGTAGCTAAAGATCTACAAGCTAGCTTTGTACTAGATAAAGAGCTAAAAGCACCAATCAAACAAGGTGATGTAGTTGGCCGTGTCTTCTACCAAGTAAATGGTGAAGATATTGCACAATATCCTCTACTTGCTCTAGAAAATGTTGATGAAGGTGGCATTTTTAGCCGCATGATGGACTACATTGTTCTGCTGTTCAAAAGCTGGTTCTAATTGAATTAAGTCTTTGATATCTATTTTAGAAGCCGCTAATGCGGCTTCTTTTACATCTAGTCCCTTGAAATTTCACTTATGTGACCTCACCTTGAGTGTTGCTTATATTCGCAGTAATATTGGCCTATTAAGCAGCCCTATTTAATATTTCCATTTGGAGTAACAAGCATGCAAGAGCAGCCAAAACTTAAAGACCTGTTAGAGTTCCCATGTCAATTTACTTATAAAGTTATGGGTTACGCTAAACCAGAGCTGCCTGATTTGGTATTAGAAGTCATCCAACGCCATGCTCCTGGCAACTATAGCCCGAAAATTAAACCGAGTGGTAAGGGTACATACAACGCGGTATCAGTAACGATTACAGCAACCTCTATTGAGCAAGTTGAAAGCCTATATAAAGAGCTGGGCGAGATAGAAATTGTCCGCATGGTTCTTTGATCTAAGTTGATAATCGGTGTTGATAGAAAAAGGGGTGTTTTTAAACACCCCTTTTGTATGACTAATGTATAAAAAGCGGTTTTTTTTGCTATGAAAATGATGCTGATACTGGTAGCGTGCTTCGACCGACACAGTTAATTCAAGGAAGCACCGAATTGCCTAGTCCAATCGACCTTAGCCATAAACTAGAGATTAAATATCTTGGACGCCAAGATTATCTTCCTGTGTGGCAAGAAATGCACAAGTTTACCGACCAGCGGGATCAAAACAGCATCGATCAAATCTGGATCGTTGAACACAATCCTGTCTTTACTCAAGGCCAAGCAGGTAAAGCTGAACATGTACTTAATGCTGGTGATATTCCAGTGGTTCAGAGCGATCGAGGGGGCCAAGTAACCTATCATGGTCCTGGACAAATGGTGGTCTACTTCCTAATTAACTTACGCCGAAAAGGCATTGGCGTTCGAGAATTAGTGACTCATATCGAAAACCTGATTATCCAAACCTTAGCTGACCTAAATATACCCTCAACAGCCAAGCCTGATGCTCCTGGTGTATATGTGAATGATAAGAAAATTTGTTCATTAGGCCTAAGAATAAGAAAGGGCTGCTCCTTTCATGGTTTGGCCCTCAATATCGATATGGACCTAGCCCCTTTCCTACGCATTAATCCCTGTGGCTACGCAGGCATGGAAATGGCACAAGTTTCCGACTATACAACCCCAGAACAAAGAACAGGATTAGAACAGCGTCTAGTAACACATCTTACCCAGCTACTAGGTTATTCCAACACAACAGAAACGACAGAAAGCTATGAGTAAACCAATTCAAATGGAAAAAGGCGTTAAATACCGCGATGCGGATAAAATGGCGCTAATACCGACTAAAACCGTACCAGTAGAGCGAAAAGAAGTACTACGTAAGCCCGACTGGATGAAGATCAAATTACCAGCTGATAGCCAACGTATCCAAGACATTAAATCTGCGATGCGTAAAAATGATCTGCACTCGGTTTGTGAAGAGGCATCGTGCCCTAACCTTGCTGAATGCTTCAATCATGGTACGGCAACCTTCATGATCCTTGGTGCTATCTGTACTCGCCGCTGCCCTTTCTGTGATGTTGCCCATGGACGTCCGCTGACTCCAGAGGCAGAAGAGCCTCAAAAGCTTGCTAAAACTATCCAGGACATGAAACTCAAGTATGTCGTTATCACCTCTGTTGACCGCGATGATCTGCGCGACGGTGGTGCTAAACACTTCGCTGATTGTAATGCCGAAATCCGAAAACTCAGCCCTAACATTAAGATAGAAACTCTAGTACCGGACTTCCGTGGCCGTATGGATAAAGCACTAGAAGAGCTTAAAGTGACCCCACCGGATGTGTTTAACCACAACCTAGAGACCGCACCTCGCCTATATCGCAAGGTTCGTCCTGGTGCTAACTATAAATGGTCTCTAGAGCTACTTCAGAAGTTCAAACAACAACACCCAGATGTTCCGACTAAATCCGGCTTAATGATGGGATTAGGTGAAACTAAAGAAGAGATTATTGAGGTCCTAAAAGACCTGCGCGCACATGGCGTTACTATGCTAACCCTAGGCCAATATCTTGCTCCAAGTCGTCATCACCTTCCTGTGGAGCGTTACGTGCCACCAGCTGAGTTTGATGAGATAAAAGAGGTAGCACTAGAGCTTGGTTTCACCCATGCTGCGTGTGGCCCATTTGTACGCTCTTCATACCATGCCGACCTGCAAGCCAAAGGTGAAGAGGTAAAATAGAAAACCTCTACGGATTTTTATCCCACCAAGTTACCCCGGAGAGCAATTTTCCTTTCCGGGTTATCCCCACTCACATACAGCTTGAGTAAGGGTAACATCAATACACTCCCCCAATTACATACCTACATCGAGTTCATATTCCCATAATTCCCTTCGATACTTTGCATTTCCTCCACAGCCCATTATCCTTTTAATAGGATTAAGACACTCACCAAGGAAGAAATTAATGAAGCGGATTCTATGTATACTTGCCCCCCTATTTTTAGGTTCATCGCGGCTTTCCGGGGAAGGCCGCTTTTATCTTCATAAAGAAGTAATCCGTATCTCGGTACCCATAGCCCATTCTTTTGATTAGCTTGATCTTGTTATTAATCCCTTCCAAGGTGCATGTATTTAAATGATACAAAGCTGAAGACACTATCCCATGAAGGTACGGTTTCAGCTTTTTAGCGAAGTTTATGAGCGGTTTTACTCCGCTTTCATGGACTTGCTGCCACCATATTTCCCAAAGGTCTTTGGCTTGTTTTTCCGAGTCGCAGTACCAGAGCTCCTTGAGCTGAGCACCAAGTAAATGGGTCACCATTAAGTCACGGTTAACCGCAAGTATTTCATCCAGGTAACTTTGTTGCTTAGTATTTAAGTTCTCTCTATTTTTCAGTAATACCCAACGTGAGCGCTTGACCCAACGCCGTGCACTTTTGTCATCTTTAAGTTGGTTGGCTTGATCTACTCGAACTCTATCCATAACTTCTCGACCAAACTTAGCGACGACATGAAAAAGGTCATAGACAATACAAGCCTTTGGACAATGAGCTTGAACCTCTAGGTCAAAAGCGGTGTTCATATCCATTGCCACAACTTCGATATTTTGAGCATGCTCTCCAAGCATTTCAAAGAACGGACGTATATCTTTACGACTTCTACCTAGACCAATCCAAAGTACTTGATGCGTTTGTGCATCGGCGATAACAGTGGCGTAACGATGCCCCTTGAATATGGCAAACTCATCCATGACCAGTTGACGCAAACAACCCCAAGGAACCTCAGGTACGACACGCTTCAGACGTTGCTTATCTATTTCTTTGATGGTGTGCCAGTGCACCCCAGTAAGCTCTGAAATGTGTTTGATGGGTAGCAATGGTAATAGATTCTCAATGTAATCAATCAGCCGATTGGTAAGGCGAGAATATGGCTTAACCCAAGAAATAGACTCAGTCTTGATACCACAATTTGAACACCTGATGCGCCGAGTTTGAACGAGTAATTCGACGGGTGTGCCTAGCATCATCGCATCCTTAAGCGTTCGCCACTGAGTGTCATGAATAGAGTCAGAAACTTGACCACAAGAACAGTATGCAGGGGTATCAGGAATTAAGGTGATAGAGATTAATGAATCAGTTTTATAAGACTTTACGATCTGAAAGCCTTCCCAGAACGACGATAGGAAAGTATTATTCGGCATGAAAACGGTAGTTTGTGAAAGGTTGTGTTTGGCGATGTAACCTTACCACTAACTACCGTTTTTGTTTTCAGTTCCCACTAATCCGCGATGAACCTATTTTTATGGGGCTGTGCACAAGACAATACCCAAGAAGATAACTACCTAGAGGCATCTTTTGAGTTATGTAATACCGAAGTCTCACTCTATTCTGTAAGTGACAGCGGACAAGTGCGAATTATCTGCGCTGACGGTTCTAAGTTTGCACTAAGTAATGAGAAGACCTTGGAGGTAATGAGGGACATCAACGTTGATTATTGCTCTGGTGAGGGGCTCTCGAAGTTCAATGAAAGCAGGCGCTATTATACCTTTAAGTGCAAGTCAGGTACGCAGCTTAGTATCAACAAATAGCAGTTAGATGTTATCCAATTTAGACTTTTGCTAGTTGAATTATGATTGAGTACACTAAGCGTAATCTCGCCTATGTGTGCTCATCTATGAACCAATATCTAAAATATATCCAAGGCTATCCTGAGCATATCCTGCAACCTGTAACCAGCATGCTCGATGCTGGAACCTTGGTTTCATGGTTTAATCAACGCTATCCAAAACCGCACAATATCAAGAGTGAAAAGGCACTGTTTGAATACACGATTGCTATCAAAAATCGCTATCTTAAAAAATCAGCACCGCTGAGTAAAGTCATCTACGATCCTAAGATCCACCTAATCAATAATGCTCTTGGGCTGCACTCTTATGTCAGTCGAGTTCATGGCAATAAGCTAAAATCGAAGAATGAGATTCGTATAGCCAGTGTATTCAAGCAGGCACCGGAGCCTCTATTAAGGATGTTAGTGATTCACGAACTGGCTCATCTAAAAGAAAAAGATCACAATAAAGCCTTCTATCAACTCTGTTGTCATATGGAGCCTAATTATCATCAGTTAGAGCTTGATGCTCGCCTGTTCATGATCTGCCAAGAACTTAAATAACTGACAATAAAAAAGCGAGCCGTAGCTCGCTTATTCAATTTCGGTTCTCTTAAGCGTAAACAGGTTTACGTTTACAGATCTCTAAAACCTTCTGCTTGGTTGCAGTAATTACCGCTTCATCACCCAAGTTATCTAGAATATCGCACATCCAACCAGCAAGGTTGGTAGCATCTTCTTCAGTGAAACCTCGGCGGGTAATAGATGGTGAACCAACACGGATACCAGAAGTGACAAATGGGCTACGTGGGTCATTTGGTACTGAGTTCTTATTCACTGTGATATTCGCAGAGCCAAGTGCTGCATCCGCTTCTTTACCAGTAATATTTTTATCGATTAGATCAACCAAGAACAGATGGTTTTCAGTTGAACCCGAAACGATGTTGTAACCGCGCTTAATAAACTCAGCAACCATCGCTTTTGCATTCGCAACAACGCGTGCTTGGTAATCAGCAAACTCTGGTTCTAGAGCCTCTTTGAATGCCACTGCCTTACCAGCAATAACATGCATCAATGGGCCACCTTGACCACCAGGGAATACTGCTGAATTCAGTTTCTTATAAAGGTCTTCACCTTCATTAGAAAGAATCAGCCCACCGCGAGGTCCTGCCAATGTTTTATGAGTCGTGGTTGTAACAACGTGAGCATGAGGTACTGGCGTTGGGTATACACCAGCTGCAATTAGACCCGCTACGTGCGCCATATCAACGAAGAAATAAGCACCAACTTTGTCTGCGATTTGACGCATGCGTGCCCAATCACAAACCTGAGAATAAGCAGAGAAACCACCGATGATCATTTTAGGCTTGTGCTCAATCGCCAGCGCTTCCATTTCATCGTAGTCAATCTGACCTGCTTCATCTATTCCGTAAGGAATAATGTTATACAGTTTACCTGAGAAGTTTACAGGTGACCCATGAGTCAGGTGACCACCGTGTGCTAAGCTCATGCCAAGAACGGTATCACCAGCATTTAGCAGTGCCATATAAACAGCGTTGTTTGCTTGAGAGCCTGAGTGAGGCTGAACGTTCGCATACTCTGCACCAAACAATTCACATGCGCGGGCTATCGCTAAGCTTTCAACCTTATCGACATACTCACAACCACCGTAGTAACGCTTGCCAGGATAACCCTCAGCATATTTGTTAGTAAGTTGTGAACCTTGCGCTTCCATTACGCGTGGGCTGGTGTAGTTTTCTGAGGCGATAAGCTCAATGTGCTCTTCTTGACGCACGGTTTCTTCCTGGATAGCTGCGAATAGATCCGCATCATAATCAGCGATGTTCATGTCACGCTTTAGCATCTATATCTCCTGATTCGGATAGAATTAAATGGGCAAATTAGCATTAAACGACCAAAAGCAAACGTTTTCGTCGCGGTAATTACGGCATTCTACCTAATTTAATTGATATCACAAATTGTTTTATGTCCATGTGTTATATCAATATTTACTCACATCTCCCACTAAGGATTTTGAGTTCTCTTACTGATAAGGCTCACTTTACACTCTGTAAAAACAAAATTACACGATACCAACATCAATTACTGTTAAAAACTTCGTTAAATGTAAGTTTTTAGATATTCTACGTGCCTAAAAGAAATGGGACTAAAAATGAACAAACACAGTATATTAGAAGACTGCGCCGCGATATTTACCGGTACTTTACTCGTCGCTATTGGTATATATTTTCTTAAGTCGTCATCTATGATTGTCGGGGGGACTGCGGGGGTAGCATTACTTTTAAGCAAGTTCACTTCTCTATCCCTTGGAAGCCTGTATTTCTTAGTAAATATCCCTTTCTATTTTTTAGCTTGGTTTCGCCTTGGCAAGCGATTCACTATCAATAGCATCATCTGTGTCACCTTGGTCTCAATCATGACCGATAACATCCACCATGCAATGACCTTTTCAACGCTATCGCCTATATTCGCAGCCATTGCTGGCGGAACCTGTATCGGGCTTGGCTTACTGATATTATTTCGCCATAGAGCAAGCTTGGGGGGATCGAACGTACTCTGCATCGTAATTCAAGATAAAATGGGAGTGCCAGTTGGCAAGAGTCAATTGATATTTGATACCTGCATTTTACTTACTTCCCTCTACTTTATCCCTTTGGTACTGATAGCTTGGTCCATCTTAGCCGCCGTATTTATTAATATGATCCTATGGATGAACCATAAACCGACACGCTATACGGTTCACTATGAGAAATAAAAACAGCCCCTTAAATTAGGGGCTGTTTTATCGTTATGGCTGGGCCTTGCACATACATGATTGTTATATCAAAGCAGCTTTAACGAGATAGAACAAACTGAGGAACATCCGCGATACTATCTAATACAACATCAGCAATAGTTTCGCCCTGTTCCGTTACTGGCTTACCGGTTCGTACCAGAATCTTTGTACCTACGCCCGCCGACTCGGCAGCCATTAGGTCTTCGGCTTTATCACCGACCATAATCGATTTAGCCATATCTATGTTTAGAAAATCACGCGCAGAGATAAACATCCCAGGCTTCGGCTTACGACAATCACAGTCTTGTTTATAATCACCGATGCCATGCTCAGGATGGTGTGGACAGTAATATATGCCATCAAACTCAACACCATGGTCCGAAAAGTTCCAATCCATCCATTGCGTTAATGACATAAAGCGGTCTTCGCTAAACTTCCCTCGAGCAATACCTGACTGGTTTGTAACCAGCACCAACATATAGCCTTGCTGTTGCAATGCCTTGGTTGCCTCAAATACACCATCTATATATTCAAAGTCATGTTCATCATGTACATAGCCGTGATCAACATTTATCACGCCATCACGGTCTAAAAATACGGCAGGTTTAGCCACTGACAGTCTCTCTTAAAAAAGCAAAGTTCAAGCTGATTATTGCACGCTTTAACTTTCCTCGCACTCCTGATTTGAGTTTTAGCCGTCTAGACGTAAAAATATCTATTGACTTGGGTCAATGAAACCCCTAGCATCTCAAGCATAGTCACCCTAGTCCCTCCAGTTTACAGGTTCATTGATGATAGAAATCAACCAAGTTAACAAGGTATTTTATCAAGGCAATCGCCCTATAAATGCCTTAGTAGACATCAACCTAAATGTTGAAAAAGGTCATATTTTTGGCGTTATAGGTTCATCTGGCGCAGGTAAAAGTACACTGATTCGCTGTGTAAATATGCTCGAAGTACCAACTAGCGGCGAAGTTATTGTCGACGGTGTTGATCTTACCAAGCTAAACGATAAAGGACTATCTCAAGCACGCCGTAATATTGGCATGATCTTTCAGCATTTTAACCTTCTTGCCTCACGTACAGTGTATGACAATATTGCTCTGCCATTAGAGTTTGCAGGAAGAGACAAACAGCACATTGAAGCTAAAGTATCTGAGCTACTAGAGTTAGTAGGACTTACTGACAAAAAAGATACCTACCCTGCAAATCTAAGTGGTGGGCAAAAACAACGCGTTGCTATCGCGCGGGCGCTATCTAGCGATCCTAAGGTGTTGCTATGTGACGAAGCCACCAGCGCACTTGACCCAGCCACAACCCAATCAATCCTAGCGCTGTTGAAAACCATCAATAGGGCTCTGGGAATTACGATCCTAATCATTACTCATGAAATGGATGTAGTGAAAAGTATCTGCCATGAAGTGGCGATTATCGGCGGTGGCAAGCTAGTCGAAAAAGGAACCGTGGGTGAGATATTTGCTCGTCCTAAGACTGAACTTGCGCGTAAATTTATTCGTTCAACCTTAGACCTTTCAATCCCAGACGATTATCAAAGCCGTCTAAATGAAACTCGCCTGCAAGGTAGTTACCCTCTAGTTCGCTTAGAGTTTACTGGCGCAACGGTTAAAGAGCCGGTAATAAGTCAGATGGCACGTAAATTTAACATCGACGTATCCATTTTGAGCTCCGATCTCGACTACGCTGGTGGTGTGAAGTTTGGCATGCTGGTAGCTGAGCTATTTGGTACCGAAGAATCAGAGAATTCAGCAATTGAATATCTAGAACAACAAAACGTAAAAGTAGAGGTACTTGGCTATGTCATTTGATTTGATTGCACAATGGTTTAGTTTAAATAATGGCCTGATACTTAAAGCGACTGGGCAGACCATCTATATGGTGGCATTTTCTGGAATAGTTGGCTTTGTAGTCGGGATCCCGTTAGGGGTTATTCTGCATACCAGCAAAAAAGGCGGGTTGTTAGAAAACGTACGTCTAAACTCTATTTTAGGCGCTATCGTAAATATCGGACGTAGTGTTCCATTCTTGGTGTTAATGGTAGCAATTATACCGCTAACCAAATTACTCATTGGTACCTTCATTGGCACTACCGCAGCCATAGTTCCGCTCACTATAGGTGCCATACCATTTGTTGCTCGATTAATCGAAGGGGCTTTGTTAGAGGTTTCTAGTGGCTTAGTCGAAGCGGCCCAATCAATGGGAGCGACACCACTACAAATTATTTCTAAGGTTTTGCTTCCTGAAGCGCTACCGACCATTATTAATTCAGTGACTATTACCTTGGTTACTCTCGTCAGTTACTCTGCAATGGCAGGTACCGTCGGTGGCGGTGGCTTAGGTGATGTAGCTATTCGCTATGGCTTTTATCGCTACGATACTGTGATTATGGCAGTAACCGTTGTAATGCTAATTATATTAGTGCAAATCATTCAATCTGTGGGTGACGCACTGGTTCGTAAAGTTGACCACAGATAATTCTTACAAGGAGAGAATAATGAAATTCAGTTTAAAGAAAGTTTTAACCATTGCAGTTGCAGCATCGGCTGTAATCCTTTCAGGGTGTGGCGACAAAGAACAAGACGCTCATAAAATCAAACTTGGTGTTATGGCTGGTGCCGAAGCTCAGGTTGCCGAAGTTGCAGCTAAGATTGCTAAAGACAAATACGGTCTTGATGTTGAGCTAGTAACCTTTACTGACTATGTAACACCAAACGCAGCCTTAGATGATGGTTCTGTTGATATCAACGCATTCCAACACAAACCATACCTTGATCAACAAATCACTGATCGCGGTTATAAACTTGCTATCGCAGGCACCACATTTGTTTACCCTATCGCTGGCTACTCTAAGCAAGTTAAATCGGTAGATGAAATCAAAGACGGCTCTCGTATTGCCGTACCTAACGACCCAACTAACCTAGGCCGCTCTCTGTTGCTTCTTGAGCAACAAGGTCTAATTACTCTACGTGAAGGTTCTGGTCTTAGCGCAACAGTACGTGACATCGTAGAAAACCCTAAAAACATCGAGATTGTTGAACTTGATGCAGCGCAACTACCTCGCTCTCTTGACGATGTAAGCCTTGCTATCATCAACAATACATTTGCAAGCTCGATTGACCTAACTCCACAAAAAGACGGTATCTTTGTTGAAGATAAAGATTCTCCATACGTTAACCTAATTGTGGCTCGTCAAGACAATGTACAAAATGAAGACGTACAGAACTTTGTAAAAGCGTATCAAACCGAAGAAGTTTATAAAGCAGCTTCTGATATCTTCAAAGGTGGCGTAGTTAAGGGTTGGTAATCACTGCCTAACAACTAGTCAATAGAACTAAAAATGCCCTTATACACTAGTGTATAAGGGCATTTTATTATCCGGGTAAAGCTAAGCTTACATTAAGCTATCGTAATGCCTCTCTTAGCCAATGATTTGTGTAGAAGGTACATCACAACACAGAGCCCCCCTCCAACAATCACCGCTGTAATACCCATAGTATAAAAGAAATCACCGTAGGCGTGAATGCTAACCAATTTATCCATTCCCCCCTTAGGTACAGCAACGAGTCGACCTAATTGACCTGAAATAAGGTTAGACATAGAAGATGCTAGATACCAAGCTCCCATAGCAAATGCAATCATCTTAGGGTGACAGTACAGACCAATCATAGATAGGCCTACAGCACTTACAAACAGCTCAGCAATTGTCACAATGAAGTATGAAAGGCCAACATAGTCCGCGCTCGCAATGCCTGTTTCATAAGCACTTGATGCACCAAGCCATAAAGCTAGCATCGACAGCCCTGCAAGAACGACACCTACAGCAAACTGATACGGGATCGTAAAGCGTACAAAGCGGCTGTAGAACCTAGGTAGCAAAGACCCAATAGCAAGAATAACCAATGGGTTTATCAGCTGGAACTGAGCAGGAGAAAGTGTCACACCCAATAGAGAGAAGTCGGTATTGTTCTTAGTGAACATAACCATGGTTGTCGACATTTGGTTATACAGCACGAAAAAAACGATCGCGACTAAGATAAGGAATGCGGCAACTAACTGTTTGGTACGATCAACGCCTTTCAAAAGCATGGTACGAATACAGAAAGTTAAAATACCAGCAGTACAACCAATACCGATAAGATAGGTACTAACGTGTGGATTCAAGTAAGAGAAGTACGCAATAACATAGCCTACAACCAAATAAGTTAAGACAGGTAACAGGCGCGCGAAAGTCATAGGTTGCTTATCAAGCTCATCAACCACATTGTCATACAGCTTGCGCTTCACAATAAAGTTAAGAGCAGCCGCAGACTTACCAAGCACAACCAATGCTAGTACTGACATCACACCATACGCACTATCCATAAATAAAGGTGCGATACCAATACCTACCAACGAACCAACGTTGATTGCCATATAGAAGTAAGTCATACCCGATTTACTACCTGCATCATCCCCTTTATAGATACGACTCACAAGAGCCGTTGTTGGTGAAGCCACTAAGGAGTTAATAGCAGGAAGCAATGCATAAGCCATAATAAAGGCGTGTGTACCAAGGGAATGCACATTTGAGCTACCGAGATAAATTAAGATATATGCAAGGGCGATAAGACATACCCCCCAAGTAATACCACGACGAATACCAAGGTATTTATCAATAATGTAGCCACCAATAATTGGCATCATATAGCCGATAGCTTGGGTTACCCCCATAAACTCATAAGCCTCTTTCTCGGTCATACCTAGGCCATCTCGAGCGATAGGAAGAGTCAAGAAAAGGATAAAAATCGACATGATAGAGTAGGAAGCAAACTGCCCAAAGAACGTAATGGTGGTAACGTTAAATACTTGGGAGCTAATCAGCTTCTTATCTTCGTTAGGTGTATTAGATATAGTTTGCAAAATAAGTATCTCTAAAATCGTTTATGATTAAACCCAGCGATACAAGGGCTCAACGATAGATATAAAGCTATCGCGCGCGCAAAGGTAGCAAACTATTCATAGCGGATCAGAGTGGCATTATTACATTCCACAAATAGTAAACGGAGCAATTCGATTAAAAGCTAATCAACCAGATTGATAATAAAGAAAAAAACTTACTTTTCACCTAACATAGCGTCGGCTACTTGGAATACATTACATCTAGCAATGATGCGACAAGGATATAACACGGAGTGTTAGTTGCACTTTGCTCAACCAAAAAAAAATGGCCAGCAATGCTGACCATTCAATCCAAATAAAATCTATTATGGCGTATAGAAAGTGGCCGCACCTGGACCAACAGGTAAACCAAATACGAATACCCATACATAGAACAGTACTGACCAGCCCGCAATAAAGCACAGTGAATATGGCAGCATAGTTGCGACTAAGGTACCAATTCCAAGGTTCTTCATATAGCGGGTTGCGACGGCTAGGATCAAGCCAAAGTAACTCATCATTGGAGTAATGATGTTGGTAGTAGAATCACCAATACGATATGCCGCTTGAATAGTTTCAGGAGCATACCCAACCAGCATCAGCATAGGTACAAATATTGGTGCAGTAACCGCCCATTGCGCAGATGCTGAACCAATCATTAGGTTGATAAATCCGCACATCAAAATAAATGCGAAAAATAGCATAGGTCCTGTCAAACCAATTGATTGCAAGAAATCAGCACCCGCAACTGCAAATACCTGACCAAAGTTAGTCCACTTAAAGAATGCGACGAATTGTGCAGCAAAGAATACAAGTACGATATACATTCCCATAGAAGACATCGACTTTGCCATTGCATTAATTACATCTTTATCGGTTTTCATAGTGCCAACAGTGCGCCCGTAGACAAACCCTGGGATGGCAAAGAAAACAAAGATAAAGGCAACAATACTCTTAAGGAAAGGAGAACCAGAAACCAATCCTGTTTCAGGGTGACGCAGTGCTCCCCACTCTGGAACTATAGTCAAAGCGATGACTGAACTTACGGCCAAAACAGCAATACCTGCACGTTTTAGTCCTCGTTTTTCATTATCACTTAGCACACCCATGCTGTCGCCAGATAAATCCTCAGATGCTTCTTCATCATTATATTTACCAAGCTTAGGCTCAACAATCTTCTCAGTAACAAACGCACCGGTAATCGCGATAAAGAAGGTCGATATAAACATGAAGTACCATTTCGACTCTGGACCTACGGTATACGTTGGATCAATCATCTGTGCTGCAGTTTCAGTAATACCTGAAAGTAGCGGATCAACGGTACCAATAAGTAAATTTGCAGAGTAACCACCTGAAACCCCAGCAAAAGCCGCCGCTAAGCCAGCTAACGGGTGACGCCCTAATGAGTGGAATAACATCGCCGCAAGAGGGATAAGTACCACATAACCCAGCTCAGATGCTGTATTGGAGATAATACCAGCAAATACCACCGCCACTGTCACCATGCGAGTCGACGCTCCCATGACTAAGCCACGCATTGCAGCAGATAGCATTCCTGAGTGCTCTGCAATTGCGACACCTAACATAGCTACCAGCACAGTGCCTAAAGGAGCAAATCCTGTAAAGTTACTCACCAAATTGGTAACGATTAGACGCAAGCCTTCACCATTAAGCAGGCTTACCACCTCGATTATGCCGCTAGCACTACGACCAGGTGCACCTTCAGGGCGAGGATCTATAACTGAAACGTCAAAATAACCAGCAACACCAGACAGGAGTAGAATACCAACACAAAAGATTGCAAATAAAGTGATAGGGTGTGGTAATAGGTTGCCTAGATATTCAACGCTATCTAAAAAACGCGTAAATATCGGCTTCTTGGGTGGGCGCAGTGTCTGTTGAACAGATGTACTCATCTATATCTCCTTTGTAATTATAGTTATCTTTTTTACGGGTTACTCCCGCATCTACGGTTGTAGCACGTCATCCTACGACTACTGCAAAAATAAACCGGAAACATACCCTACAAAAATCCATTTTAAAAGTGAGCAATCTCTCAGAAAAGATTATATTTTTTTGTTAAAAGCTCTAAAAAATCATGCAATTAGAGACAAAACCCCGCTATAGCAATAGTTTAACGGTATTTATACTTCTTTATTACTGCCCCCTCATCACTGAGCCTGTATTTTCAAATATGTGACGCAGCACAAAATAATTCGCTATTATAAACAAGACTTTTTATAGATCTTGAACTATATACAACCTCATGCATACAATCGAACCTATTGGCACTATCCATACTCCTTACAAAGAAAAGTTTGCGATTCCGCGTCAACCCAACTTAGCACCCGACGTAATTACAGAACTGCATCTGATTGGAGAAGCAAATAACGAAGCAAGCGTTCGCGAACTTGAGCAGTTCTCTCACTTATGGCTGCTGTTTTTAT
This sequence comes from Vibrio gallicus, assembly GCF_024346875.1. NCBI lineage: Bacteria > Pseudomonadati > Pseudomonadota > Gammaproteobacteria > Vibrionales > Vibrionaceae > Vibrio > Vibrio gallicus. The sequence continues at coordinate 573,327 of NZ_AP024871.1, read as the reverse complement.
TTGATCAGAATATAGAAGCAGGTTGGAAGCCCACAGTACGACCACCAAGACTTGGCGGCAACAAACGTGTGGGGGTCTTTGCCAGTCGCTCAACCTTTAGACCCAATGCCATTGGAATGTCGGCTGTGGAACTAAAAAGTGTCGAGATTAAAGGGGGTAACGTTGTTGTGAAGCTAGGCAACGTCGACCTTGTTCATGGCACCCCAATAATAGATATCAAGCCTTACATTCCCTACTCCGATGCAATAGCAGACGCGCGAGCAGGTTACGCCGAGCAATCTCCTCAAACCAAGCCTGTCGTATTTAGGCCTCAAGCATTAGATGTGTTACAAAAAAGCCCCGACAGCGAGTATCGGCAATTAGCCCTACAACAAATTCTGTCTCAAGATCCTAGGCCTGCTTATAAACAAAAACAGTCCGACAATAAGAGCTACACAGTGCAACTCTTTGATTGGGACGTAAGCTTTGAAGCAATAGAGGAAAGGATTGAAGTCACTACGATAAAACCTTTAGCGTAAGGCAATAGACTGATACTATAGAGGGCTTATTCTCCTAGGGTTACCTAGGAATTTTTTACTTAATCTAGACAACGGAAAGCGTAAATGCGTACCAGTAAATACCTAGTTTCTACCCTTAAAGAAACGCCAAATGACGCAGAGGTTATTAGCCACCAGTTAATGCTTCGTGCGGGTATGATTCGTAAACTTGCCTCGGGCCTATATACTTGGTTACCCACAGGTTTGCGTGTACTGCGTAAAGTAGAGAACATTGTTCGCGAAGAAATCGACAACGCAGGTGCTGTCGAAATACTAATGCCCGTTGTCCAACCCTTTGAGCTTTGGGAAGAAACAGGACGTTCAGAAAAAATGGGGGCCGAGCTATTGCGCTTTACTGACCGCCATCAACGTCCATTCGTTCTAAGCCCAACGGCTGAAGAAGTAGTAACTAGCCTTGTTCGTAATGAAGTCAACTCTTACAAGCAATTGCCTTTGAATCTATATCAAATTCAAACTAAATTCCGTGATGAGCGACGCCCTCGCTTTGGTGCTATGCGCGCACGTGAGTTTAGCATGATGGACGCTTACAGCTTTGATATTGATAAAGCAGGCCTAGAGAAATCATATGAAGCGATGCACGAAGCCTACTGTAAAGCCTTTGACCGTATGGGCCTTGATTATCGCCCTGTAATGGCAGATACCGGTGCTATCGGTGGTAATGGCTCTCATGAATTCCATGTACTTGCTGAAAGTGGTGAAGACCTAATTGCTTTCTCAACTGAGTCCGATTTTGCAGCTAACATTGAAAAAGCAGAAGCACTTGCTCCCCAAGGTGAGGCAGCGGCGCCAACTCAAGAGATGACGCTAGTTGATACTCCAAACGCGAAAACAATCGCCGAGCTAGTTGAGCAGTTCGAACTGCCTATCGAGAAAACAGTTAAAACCCTATTTGTTAAGGCATCTGACGAGGTTGATTCGCCTCTGATTGGCCTTATCATTCGTGGTGACCATGAGCTTAATGAAGTAAAAGCTGAGAACCTACCTCAAGTTGCTTCGCCATTAGAGATGGCAACGGAAGAAGAGATTCGTGCAGCAATTGGCGCAGGTCCTGGTTCACTTGGCCCAGTAAACCTTGAGCTACCATTTATTGTTGACCGTAGCGTTGCTGTAATGAGTGATTTTGGCGCTGGTGCAAACATCGATAACAAGCACTACTTCGGTGTTAACTGGGGACGCGATGCTGAGTTAGGTCAAATTGAAGACCTACGTAACGTCGTTGAAGGTGATCCAAGCCCTTGTGGTCAAGGTGTTATTCAATTAAAACGTGGCATCGAGGTTGGGCACATTTTCCAACTTGGTAATACCTATTCTGAGAAAATGAACTGCAGCGTGCTTGGCCCTGACGGTAAGAGCGCTATCCTTGAGATGGGCTGTTACGGTATCGGCGTATCACGTGTTGTGGCATCAGCTATTGAGCAAAATCACGATGCTAACGGCATTATCTGGCCTGAAGCATTAGCACCATATCAGGTCGCTATCGTTCCGATGAACATGCATAAGTCAGAACGTGTTAAAGAAGCAGCTGAAAAACTGTACGCTGACCTAACAGCGCAAGGGTTTGAAGTATTATTTGATGACCGTAAAGAACGCCCGGGGGTTATGTTCAAAGATATCGAACTTATCGGTATCCCACACACAATCGTGATTGGCGATCGCAGTATGGATAACGGTCATTTTGAATATAAAAATCGTCGTGATGGTGAGAAAGTGCCAGTTGAGATGGATTCTGTTATTGAGTACATCAAAGCGCAGATTAAATAGTCGAAAACAGATGAAGGCAGCTTACGCTGCCTTTATTTTTTAAGGGAAAGTAATGAAAGCATACGATTGTTGTGAGCTAGTACGTCAACTATACGCTCAAATTGGCAGTGGTGACCAAGCCTATGTACCACAAGCTATCAGCTGTGCGGTAAAGTCACTAAATGACATAGCTACTGACCAAACTCTACCAAAAGAAACCCGTGAAAAGGCAGCATTTGCCGCCGCTAACCTACTAATCTCAGATTTTGAGGACTAACTATGAACCTAGCTAACTATCAAACTATGGATGTAGTTATGCTAATGAGCATAGTGAATATGAAGTTGCGTGATGACTTTTCTGGTGACCTTGATGCCCTAAGCTCAAGTTTTGACATCGACAAGCAAGCCCTAATCGATCGTCTACAAACTGCCGGATTTGAGTGGCTCGCTCAAGCCAAACAATTCAGATAACACCCTCTTTACGGCATGCCTTAAACAAAAAACGGCTTTACTAATAAAGCCGTTTTTTATGCATTATTTATTTCCGCGCTTAAGGCTAATAATTTTTATATCTCGAATAACTGGTAGTTCTTCAGTTCAGGAATAGTAGCAACGACTCCTTTCTCTTGTTTAGAGAGCGCCTTCATCGAATCACAGTATTGCTGTGCCTGCTTTTTAACCTGCTTTGAATTCTGTTTTAGTTTGTTCTGAACTGAAACCTGTAATTGGGCCATCTGCTGTTGCAGAGCAGAGAAATCAACTCCCTTGTCAGATTTCATTTTTTCTTGAAGTACCGTAAATGCGCTGGCAAAAAACTCACGATTAAAGACTTCTTTGGCTTGAGAAAAGTCCTTGCTCCAGTTCTGATATACGTCCTTAAATGCGTCAGGCTTTAATACCATTTCACCGTTTTGATAGTAGCGTTTTTCAAGCTTGTCATAATAGCTAGCAACTGCGCTACGTACGTTCTCAAATGCCTTAGTATTGTTAAATGAAGCAGAGAGGTCGTCGATCACCTCATTAGCCACAGCAACACCAGACTTAGCGATCTCTTTTGCTTTAGGTACGACCGTGTTTAATTGCTCACGGTAGTCTTGCAACTGTTGTGACTGTTCGCTAGAAAGTAAGACCGCTTTACCTTTGATAATTAGTTGGTTGTCGGCCTGAAACTCAGCTGCGTTACCATGCTTATCGATAATTTTTACGTTCTTACCATCAAGATGCAGCTCTTGATGTACATCTATAGGACAAGCATTTGCTGGCATTTGCTCAGCCATAACCACTCCTGATGACATTACGCCGACACTTAAGGCTGCAATTGCTACCAAGCTGTGTATCTTTTTACACCACATACTACTCAATCCATTAATCTATTTTGTCGCTATTATCCAACAAGCTTAATTGCTTGGCTACAGCCTCTGACTGCAACATTACATTCAGCCCCAATAACCTTATCTCTCGACCATGTTGGCGAGTTAGAACCTGCTCTAACAATCCATGAAATGTATTCAAATCCAATTGCTTAGAGCCGCACTCAATGGTGGTCGTTTGAAAATCAGCAAACTTCACCTTGATACCTTGCTTGATAATTTCTCGACCAGTACGCTGTAAACGCTGCTCCAATTCAGGGTATAGCTTTTGCTCAATCGACTGCCAGCATTGAGTGAAGGTCGCTATATTTTGGTTAAAGGTGCGCTCTACCCCAACCGATTTTCGCTCTCGCTCGACCTCGACATTTCGCCTATCGACACCATGGCAACGCTTCCATAAAGATGCCCCTAACCGTCCATACTTAATCAATAAATCGCGATAATTACTTTTACGTACATCTTCTCCAACGTATAAGCCGCCGCGATTTAGCTTTTGTAAGGCAACCCTGCCAACGCCTGGTATTTTCTGCAAAGGCATCTCATCAATAAAGCTTTGCACCTGATGTGGAGGGATAACAAACTGACCATTAGGCTTATTTAAATCAGAAGCAACCTTGGCTAAAAATTTGATAGGCGCAATTCCCGCCGACGCGGTTAATCCGGTGACGTTAAAAATATCGTTGCGTATAGCTTGAGCAATAAGTGTGGCAGAGCCTTTGCATTGGGTACAGTCAGTCACATCTAGATAGGCTTCATCTAATGAAAGGGGCTCGATTAAAGGAGTATAGCGAGAAAATACCTCTCTGATCTGAGCAGAAACGGCTTTATAGACTGACATCCTTCCAGCTACTACTAATAATTCTGGGCATAATTTTTTAGCCTGCGCGGTTGGCATGGCGGAATGGATGCCAAACTTACGTGCTTCGTAATTACAAGTGCTTAATACACCGCGCTGCTTTTCGCTGCCACCAACAGCCATAGGTCGGCCTCGGTATTGGGGAAAATCACGCATTTCTACTGCCGCAAAGAAACAATCCATATCGATATGAATGATCTTTCGGTTAAACTCAGGCTTCAAGTACTGTTTAGGCATACAGTTATTCTACCCTAATGTAACATTATATTACTAGAGTATTAGAAAACTTGATCTACTAGAGATATTGAAAATTTACTAGTGCTAGTATTCGTTGATTTTCCTAGATAAGGAGAAAAGAAAGTCATGTCTACTATTTTACAGGGTATGCAAATGCTCTTCGTCGCATTTGGTGCTTTGGTTCTAGTTCCTCTATTAACGGGATTAGACCCAAGTGTCGCTCTTGTCGGCGCAGGTGTTGGTACTCTTTTATTTCAAATTATAACAAAACGCACGGTTCCTATCTTTTTGGCATCTTCTTTTGCCTTTATTGCTCCAATTCTTTACGGCGTTCAGGCATGGGGCATTCCTGCAACCATGGGTGGCCTAATGGCAGCGGGTATGGTTTATGTCATCCTTGGTGGCATCATTCGTGTGCGCGGTGTTGGAATTATCCATAAACTGCTACCACCAGTGGTAGTGGGTCCCGTTATCATGGTTATCGGCTTAGGTCTGGCTCCGACTGCGGTTAACATGGCACTGGGTAAATCTGGCGATGGCGCAATTCAATTGGTCGATGGCCAGCTATCGCTATGGATTGCATTGGCATCACTTTTCACTACCATTTTAGTTAGCGTATACGCAAAAGGCTTCTTAAAGCTCCTGCCTATATTCTCTGGTATCGCGGTAGGTTATATCTTGAGCCTGATGTTTGGCATTGTTGATTTTACTTCTGTTTATCAAGCAAGCTGGTTTGCACTACCAAACTTTACTACCCCTGAATTCAACATCAACGCGATTCTATTTATGATTCCTGTTGCTATTGCACCAGCGGTTGAACACGTAGGGGATATATTAGCTATCTCAAATGTGACGGGTAAAGACTACCTTAAGAAACCAGGCTTACACCGCACTATCGCAGGTGACGGGATCGCAACTATGGCGGCAAGTATGATGGGCGCTCCACCAAATACCACCTATAGTGAGGTGACTGGCGCGGTAATGCTAACTAAGGCATACAACCCTAAAATCATGACTTGGTCGGCAGTAACAGCAATTATTCTAGGCTTTGTAGGTAAGCTAGGCGGCCTGCTACAAACTATCCCTGTACCAGTTATGGGCGGCATCATGATGCTGTTATTTGGTTCAATTGCGACTGTAGGCCTTAACTCTCTGATCAAAAACCAAGTTGACCTTCACCAATCAAGAAACCTAGTGATTGTTGGCGTTACCTTAGTATTTGGTATCGGCGGCATGGCCTTTGGTATTGGTGATTTCAATCTGCAAGGCATCAGCCTATGCGGTATTGTTGCAATCCTTCTAAACCTAATCCTGCCAAAAGAACTTGGTGAGTCTAAGGTTGTCGACAACGCTCAGATTGATGACAAATAACCTTATTCAAGGCTAAAAAAATCCCAACACTAGGTGTTGGGATTTTTTTTACCTAATAATGTAATTAAGCGATTCTATCTTTTTCCCACTCAGCCATCTTCTCAGCTCGAGCTGCAGCCTTAGCTTCTCGACGCTTACGAGCATCACACGGTTCAGGGCAACTGCATACCTTGTCGATCCCCATAGCGTCCAAGCCACCGCAACTGCCTTTGACTACTTTCTTCTGAAAAATGTAGCCCACTGCCATCAAGGCAATGAACCCTAGGAATACACCAAAAGTAACTAAGTATGTTGCCATTATCGTGCCCTTTTACTTTATATACTGCGCAAATGCATCGGAATAAATCTCTTTAAAGCCATCCGCTGTTTTTACGATCATAAACACCGCTAGGCCATTGTCATTTGCTACACGTAAGCCTTCTTTATCTCCAAGAACCATTAAACCGGTTGCTAGACCATCTGCGGTCATACATGAAGGGTGAAGCGCTGTTACTGAAACAACCTTATTCGCGATAGGTTTGCCTGTTTTAGGGTTTATTATATGCGAATAACGGATTCCGTCACGCTCAAAATAATTACGATAATCACCAGATGTGGCCATCGCCATATCTCCAGGCTGTACAATTAACTCTACTTGGCGTGAATTAACCACTGGCTTTTCAATCGCTATGCGCCATTTCATATCCTTGGCGTTAGTCCCTTTAAGACGAAGCTCTCCACCAATTTCAACCATATAACGGTGAATATTTAATGATGCTAGATATTCGGATACCACATCAACGCCCCAACCCTTTGCAATAGTCGACAGGTCAACATACAGTTCAGGCAGGTCTTTGTGCAGGGTGTTGCCATCAATAAATAGATGATGGATACCGATCATTTTACGGCGAGCGTTAAGTTCATCAGCGGTTGGTACTGTATCTGGACGCGCTTCAGGGCCAAACCCCCAAAGATTAACCAGAGGCCCTACCGTGATATCTAATGCGCCCTCAGTCAATTTATTCAAGCGAATCGCTTCTTTTACTACCGTTGCCATTTGCGGTGAAACAACAAAATCCTCGGTCGTTTTTAGTTGATTAAATTGACTCAGCTCTGAATTCGGTCGATAAGTGGACATCTGATCATTAACTTGATTCAGAAGCTCATCTATTTTGCTCTGTATTTGAGTGGAGTCCGGTGCGTCACCATCAGCTATATATTTTATATGGTAGGTAGTGCCCATTGTTTTACCACTTAACGCTACCTGCTGTGGGGCTTGCTCGCACCCCGTCAAAACCATTGCTGCAACAAAGATTGCTAATACAGTTTTTAATCTTTTGCCAAGATGAGATACAAACTTCATCCCGCTCTCCATAACCATTAACTCATATAAAAGAAAAAGGCTGACTCTAATGAGTCAGCCGTCTTATCTCTCGATTATCGATTAACCACCGAAGTCATCGAGTAGGATATTTTCATCCTCAACACCTAAGTCTTTTAGCATACCAATAACGGCTGCATTCATCATAGGTGGACCACACATGTAGTATTCACAGTCTTCTGGCGCATCATGATCGCGTAGATAGTTTTCATACAGAACATTATGGATAAAGCCTGTGTAACCATCCCAGTTATCTTCTGGAAGTGGATCAGACAGCGCGCAATGCCAAACAAAATTGTCGTTCTCTGCTGCCAGATTGTCGAAGTCTTCGATATAGAACATCTCGCGCTTAGAGCGAGCACCATACCAGTAGCTCATCTTACGCTTAGATTTCAGACGCAACAATTGGTCAAAGATGTGTGAACGCATCGGTGCCATACCTGCACCACCACCGATAAAGACCATTTCAGCATCAGTTTCTTTAGCGAAGAACTCACCAAATGGCCCCGAAATAGTACATTTATCACCCGGTTTAAGCGACCAAATATACGATGACATAACGCCCGGCGGTACGTCAGGGTTATTTGGCGGTGGCGTTGCGATACGCACGTTAAGCTTAATCAAACCACGCTCTTCTGGGTATGATGCCATAGAGTAAGCACGGATTGATGGCTCATTCACAATAGACTCATAACGGAATAGGTTAAACTTATCCCAATCTTCTCGATATTCTCCTGGAACATCAAAATCTGAGTATTTAATGTGGTGAGGTTCAGCTTCAATCTGAATATAACCACCCGCACGGAAAGGTACTTCTTCACCCTCAGGGATCTTAAGCACAAGCTCTTTGATGAAGGTTGCTTCGTTGTCATTTGAAAGAACTTCACATTCCCACTTTTTAACACCGAAGATCTCTTCAGGAAGCTCGATCTCCATATCTGACTTAACCGCTACTTGACACGCTAGGCGTTCACCTTCGCGAGCTTCGCGCTTGCTAATGTGATCAAGTTCAGTTGGCAGAATATCACCACCGCCAGATTTAATCTTCACACGGCACTGACCACAAGAGCCACCACCACCACAAGCAGAAGATACAAAGATCCCACTTGCAGCCATAGCACTAAGCAGTTTATCACCCGGTGCTGTGATGAACCCTTTCTCAGGGTCACCGTTTACTAAAATGTTGACATCCCCTGTAGGCACTAACTTAGATTTGGCGAACAAAATCACCAACACTAAAGCAAGCACGATCAGAGTAAACATCACAATGCCAAGAATAATATCCATTGACTAATCCTTATTATTTACTCTTACAGTTGAACACCAGAGAATGACAAGAAACCAAGCGCCATCAAGCCTACAGTGATAAAGGTAATACCTAGACCACGCAAACCCGGAGGCACATCAGAATACTTCATCTTCTCGCGAATACCGGCCAAAGCGACAATAGCCAGCAGCCAACCGATACCAGAACCAAAGCCGTATACGACCGATTCTGTAAAGTTGTAATCGCGCTGTACCATGAAAGATACGCCACCAAAGATTGCACAGTTAACCGTGATTAACGGCAGGAAAATACCCAGTGCGTTGTACAAAGGTGGGAAGAATCGGTCGAGAATCATTTCTAATATCTGAACCAAAGCTGCGATAACACCGATAAAGGTGATGAAGTTTAGGAAGCTAAGGTCTACACCTGCTACCAATGCATTCTCTTTTAGCACCAAGTTAAACAACAGGTTGTTAACTGGTACAGCGATAGTAAGTACTGCGGTTACCGCAACACCAAGACCGAAAGAGGTTTTAACCTTCTTAGATACTGCAAGGAAAGTACACATACCTAAGAAGAATGACAGTGCTAAGTTTTCGATGAAAATCGATTTAACTAGCAAACTAATATAATGTTCCATAACGTCCTTACTCCTTCGCTTCTACTTGCTCTGGCTTGAATATGCGGATAACCCAAATCATAAAGCCAATCAAGAAGAACGCTGATGGTGCGAGTAGCATCATGCCGTTAGGCTGATACCAACCGCCATTGCTAGCCAAAGGAAGTACTTCCAAACCGAATAGCTTGCCTGAGCCAAACAATTCGCGGAAGAAAGCCACTGTGATAAGTACAAAACCGTAACCTAAACCGTTACCGATACCATCAAGAAATGATGGAATTGGTGCTGATTTCATCGCGTAAGCTTCTGCACGGCCCATTACAATACAGTTAGTAATAATAAGACCAACGAATACTGATAGCTGTTTAGAGATATCGTACAAGAAGGCTCTTAGTACCTCATCAACTACGATAACAAGCGAAGCGATGATAGCCATCTGTACGATAATACGTACGCTATTTGGGATATGGTTACGAATCAATGAAACAAAGAAGTTCGACAAGGCAGTTACAAACATTACTGCCAGCGTCATAACAAATGCTGTTTCAAGTTTAGTGGTTACAGCGAGTGCAGAACACACACCTAGAACCTGCAAAGCGATTGGGTTGTTATCTAAAACTGGAGCCCAAAGGTTTCGCTTCATCTCTTTAGAAAGTGCCATTAGTTCAACTCTCCTTCGCGAACTTTAGCTAGGAACGGACCAAAGCCCATGTCGCCTAACCAGAAATCGAAAGTATGCTGCACACCATTACCGGTCAAGGTCGCACCTGAGATACCATCAACACCATGTGTATCACCAGGAGCAGCACCACCTTTAACTATGCGTAATGCAGGTTTAAAGTTGTCGTCAAACAGCTTCTTACCTTCGAACTGAGCACGCCAAGTTGGGTTTTCAACTTCACCACCCAATCCAGGAGTCTCACCTTGTTCGTAGTAGGTAATACCAGAAACGGTGTTGCCATCCATCTCTACTGCAACGAATGCGTACATCATTGACCAAAGGCCTGTACCGTGAACCGGTAAAATGACGCGAGTGTAATGGCCATCTTGTTTAACTAAATAAACTGTACCGACATCTGCACGACGAATAATCTTGGCTAGATCTTTATCAGCAGCTAGGCGCTGGGATTGAGATGGGTCTTTAGCTGCACTACGTTGATCATAATGTGCTGCATCGCCTTCAACAAACTCACCACTATCAAAGTTAACCAAACGAGGTTCAATGAACTCTTGGTATAGCTCTGGAATTGGTGCATTTTCTTCAATACCAGCAACGTCGATAATCTTGCTCTGTTTATCTAATTGTGCGTTAGCTTGCTGCTTGTCGCGCAAACCAACGGCTGCAGTCGATACCACGATTGAGCACACTAAGCTCAAACCGATGACCACCGACAGCGTCTTTTTAATGCTATCGTTATTACTTGCCATAGCGTGCTTGTCTCCGCTTAATGTTCTTCTCAACAACGAAATGGTCAAACAATGGTGCAAATAGGTTCGCAAATAGGATAGCCAGCATCATACCCTCTGGGTAAGCTGGGTTAACTACACGAACAAGCACACACATGACACCGATTAGAGCACCGTACCACCACTTACCCTTATTGGTAAATGAAGCGGATACAGGATCTGTTGCCATAAATAACATACCAAATGCAAAGCCACCCAATACTAAGTGCCAGTACCAAGGCATGCTGAACATAGGGTTAGTATCAGAACCAATCAAGTTGAACATGGTTGCCGTTGCAATCATACCAATCATAACACCAGCAATAATGCGCCAAGACGCAATACCCATATATACGATCAGTGCCGCACCGACAAGTAACCATAGCGTTGATACTTCACCGATAGAACCTGGAATGTTACCAACAAATGCATCCATCCAAGTGATAGCTTGTTCGGTTACATTATGAACTAGATGACCTTGTCCGCCTTGAGACCATTGACTCAATGCAGTTGCGCCAGAGAAACCATCCGCAGCAGTCCATACTAGATCACCAGATATTTGTCCTGGGTATGCAAAGAATAGGAATGCACGTCCTGCAAGAGCAGGGTTAAGGAAGTTACGACCAGTACCACCAAAGATCTCTTTGGCAACCACAACACCAAAGGTAATCCCAAGTGCTGCTTGCCATAAAGGCAGCGTTGGCGGAACGATTAAGGCAAACAAGATAGAGGTAACAAAGAAGCCTTCATTCACTTCATGCTTACGCACGATACAAAATAGTACTTCCCAGAAACCGCCCACAATAAATACAGTGGCATAAATAGGCAGGAAGTAGGTTGCTCCGAGCAACATCTTACTGCCCCACCCCGCATCAGCACTTATTGAGCCACCTAGTAATTCAGTAAACCAGTAATGCCAGTCTCCTGAAACAATAGCGGCTAACTCAGTACCAGAATGCAAGAAAGTCAATGCACCTATTGCTTGGTTACCGGCGTTATACATACCCCAAAACATTGCTGGGAATACCGCAAACCAAACCATAATCATGATACGTTTCAAATCAACGCTATCACGCACGTGTGAACGAGTCGCAGTTACAGTGCCGGGAGTATAGAAAAGGGTAGCCGTTGCTTCATAGAGTGGGTACCACTTTTCAAACTTACCGCCCGCTTCAAATTGCGGTTCGATATCTTCGAAAAACTTTTTCAGCATGGGTTAACCTTCCTTCTCAATAGTGTCTAAGCAATCACGAAGCATCTCACCATACTCATACTTACCAGGGCAAACATAGGTACATAAAGCAAGGTCTTCTTCGGCTAGCTCTAGAACACCTAGACGTTGTGCACTATCTAAATCACCCGCGCACAAATCACGAAGCAATAACGTTGGTTCCATATCAAGTGGCATTACTTTTTCAAAGTTGCCGATTGGAACCATAGCGCGTTCACCACCATTGGTTGATGTGGTTAAGTTAAATAATTGTCCTTTAAACAGATGCCCAAGGAATGAACGAGTTACAGAGAACTTATTTTTACCTGGCATAGCCCAACCAAATAGTTCTTTATCACGCCCTTCACGCAATGCAGAAATTTGACTGTGATAGCGTCCAAGGTAGGCATGTACTCCAGCCGCTTTAGTACCACATAGAATCGAACCAGAGATAAGGCGAACCTCTCCTGGCATTAGCTCTTTTTCTGCTAACTCAGTGATACTTGCGCCAACTGTAGTTTTTACCAAACGTGGATTGCTAACTACAGGTCCCGCTAACGACACTACGCGTTCAGAGTCAATTTCACCGGTTGTGAATAGATTACCAATAGCAATCACATCTTGATAATTGATGCTCCAAGCGACATGTTCAGCATTGACTGGATACAAGAAATGCATATGTGTACCAGCCAGTCCCGCAGGGTGCGGACCATCAAAGACATGCTCTTCAATGTTTGATTGTGAAGAACGAGGCAGAGATGCGCCCTTCTTACACACGTAAACCTTCTCGTCAGTTAGAACCGAGAGAACATCAAGACCCGCAATGAATGCTTCTGATTGAGAATTGATAATCACTTCAGGGTTTGCCGCTAATGGATTGGTATCCATCGCAGTAACGAAGATCGCATTTGTTTTTGAGTCAATTGCAGGAACCTTGCTGAACGGACGAGTTCTCAAAGCAGTCCACACACCAGAGTCAACTAACTGTTTACGGATGATACTTTCATCCAAGTTAACCAATTGCTCTTGCGTGTATTTGTCGAAAGTAATTTGCTCATCGCCTGCTATTTCAATAACAACAGACTGCAAAACACGTTTCGCACCACGGTTAACTTCAATAACCGTGCCACCTTGTGGAGCGGTAAAGATAACCCCAGGGTTCTTTTTATCTTCAAAAAGAATCTGGCCTTTCTTTACGCTATCTCCCACGCGTACATGCATCGTTGGACGCATACCCACGTACTCTTCGCCAAGCAAGGCGACTTTTGAGACGGGATTACCGTCATTAATCACCTGGGTGGGAGCTCCCGATATAGGAAGATCCAAGCCCTTATTTATTGTAATCATACGCACTTGCACTATTTTCCAGGAAAAAAATGGGTGTCTGCCAAGACGCTCTATCTTGGCCTAAGCGACCCGACATAGAGTCGATTCGCTATTATATTTTTGTAGTTTGAAGCTCTAGGCTATAACAAGCCTGCTCCGGGCGGAGGATTATAGCACCCCACTAATTTGTATTCTATGTGCTGGGGCATCCAAACCCATTATTCTGAATCCACAAACCCACACATAACCCAGTAATGTGACACCGATCACAGAAAGAAATCTTTAACTCTGCATTCTTTCTCTTAATACTGAGGTTGTTACTCACCACCTCGGCATGGTGGGCTTTCAGGAATACTCTGCTGTTGCCACTCCAATTTAGTTAAGGTATGCATCGACAATGCATGTAGACCTGCTGCAAACTCGTCACTCAGTGTTGAGTTAACTAATCTATGTCTGGCAATTAAGCGTAAGTTTTCAAATTTATCACTAACAATAACAACCTTAAAATGGCTCTCTGAGCCCGGCGGTACATTATGTTTATGGCTCTCATTTATAACCTGTAAATGAGTGGGAGTTAGCGCTTGATTTAACTTCTGTTCGATAACCTGCTGTAGCATATTGATTCTCTTTATTTTGGTCTTCGAGTATCTATACCCAGATTCTTACAAACAATTTAAGTGGGTATAAGTATAATCCATAGCGCTACTTTTAACGCATCCGTAACATAAATGTAAAGCTAGATATCTCATTGTTAGATTAAAATAACAATCTCGATATTTTAATCAATTCTTCAGGTATCAGTCGCAAAAGAAAACCTGATTTGAGACAATGGACAAAGACTAAGATCACTATTTTAACAATATGAAAATCAATCTATCACAGCACGGTCAAAACCTGAGCCTTATGCGCTTCCCCAAGCAAGCAAAAGAAACACTGCAAGCTTGGGATGCAGGGGATGAATATATCATTGACCATTTCATGCAAGCCCCGCTCCCCAAAGGCAAGCACATACTGATACTAAACGACCAATTTGGCGCGTTAAGCTGTTGGTTTTCAAAGGACTATAAAGTGACTATGCAGACTGACTCTCATATCAGCTGGCTAGGTACTCTTAAAAACCTGCAACGTAATGATTGCAATAAGGTTTCCCTTATACGCTCTACTGAATCCTTGCCTGAAAAGATTGACTTGGTATTAATGAAGATCCCAAAGAATAATCGTTACCTAGTATGGCAACTGTCTCAATTGAAGCTCAACATCAAAGCGACAACCCCAGTTATTGCGGTAAATAAGGCTAATCTAATTCATAGCTCTACCTTAAACCTGTTTGAACAATACCTAGGACAAACCCATACCTCATTGGCACAAAAAAAGCATCGCCTCGTCTTTAGTCAGGCAAATGCCATCCAACCGAAACAGGTCGCATCAAGTACAACTTGGGACGTGAGTGAACATCAAATAACACTAGAAAACTTGCCGAATGTATACTCAGGTGAAAGCCTTGACCTTGGCGCCCGTTTTTTACTAGAGCACCTTCCAAGTAGTGAACAAGATCGACGCATTATCGACCTTGGCTGTGGCAACGGCGTACTTTCAGTAAAGATTGCGCAATTAAACCCTAATGCCCACATTACCAGCGTTGATGAAAGCTATATGGCGGTTGAATCAGCGAGAAGAAACCTCTTCAATAACCTTGGTGATCAACAGCGTTTTACATGCAAGGCTAATAACTGCCTCGACAAATTTGAACCGCGTAGCTGTGATCTCATTCTATGCAATCCGCCTTTCCACCAGCAAAACACAATTACTGACCATATCGCGTGGCAGATGTTTAATGATGCAAAACGCACCCTAGATGCTAGTGGTGAACTTTGGGTAATTGGTAACCGACATCTGAACTATCCTGCAAAGCTGTCGCGCCTGTTTGGTAAAAACAACGTCAATGTTGTGGCTAGCAATAGCAAATTTGTAATCATCTGTGCTACAAAAGCAATAGGTTAACTCCATTCTCATATTTAAAAAGGACATAATAATGAGACATTTACTGATTGCGGCTTGTACTATGCTCGCACTAAGCGGTTGTGCAAGCCCAACATCAGAGCAGTTAAATTTCACCCCCACTACAGATAATAGCCAGATTGCACTTCATCAAGCTAAATCTGTCACCCTGACTACAAAGGATATTCGTACCGCCCAATATCTTGCCTTGGTTAAAAAGAACGAAGATAAAGCACTACCAATACACGCTAAGCAAAATGTTCGAGTCGCACTAAACAATGCCTTACAGGGGGCTTTGCAAAAGCAAGGTTTCAACATTGTGCCTAACAGCGATAATCACATTCAGCTTGAGGTCCAAGAGGCACTAGTGCGCGTAAGCTCTTCAACCTTTAGTAATCAAATGCAAGCCAAAGTAACCCTAACGGTTACAGCTGAAACCAAAGCCGGTAAATTTGTAAAAACCTATACTGGCAGCGCAAAGGGTGAAAACTCTATGGGTGCATCGAATGAACAAATCGAACATATTATCAATCACGTATCTAAGCTAGTGCTCAATGAAATCACTAATGATGTTGAGCTTATCGATTACATGGAGGAAACCTTTAAATGATAAGAAATCTATTACTTTGCTGCGCACTCTTTAGTGCCAGTGTTTGGGCAAATACCAAGGTCGTATTTGAAACAACTCAAGGCAATTTCACCATTGAATTAAATGAGCAGCAAGCTCCACAAACCACTAAAAATTTTATGAAGTATGTGGATGATGGTAGCTATGAGGGCACTATCTTTCATCGTGTTATCAAAGGTTTTATGGCTCAAGGTGGCGGCTTCGATAAAGAGATGAAGCAGCGCCCAAGCTATGCACCTGTAAACAATGAAGCCAGTAACGGGCTTCAAAACCAAACGGCAACCGTAGCTATGGCTCGCACTAATGATCCAGACTCAGCCACTCGCCAGTTCTTTATTAACTATTCAAACAATGATTTTCTTAACTACTCATCATCAAACCCTGGTTATACCGTATTTGGTAAAGTTAGCTCTGGATTTGATGTGGTAAAGAAAATGGCAACGGTTCCAACCAAAACCCAAGGTTTCATGAAAGATATACCAGTAACTCCAATCGTTATAACTAAGGTTACTGTACAAAAGTAATACCGCTCACCACCGGCTAGGGGCGTTGCATACGCCCCTTTTCTAGCCCACAAAAAGGAACACCAATGTCAGAGAAACTGTCTTGGGGACAAACGATTCGTAGCTATATGGACAAACGCTTGATGTGGGTGTTTATGCTTGGCTGTTCTAGTGGTTTCCCATGGGTACTCATTGGGTCAAATATGTCAGGATGGCTAAAGGATGCGGGCCTCACCCGCTCTGCTATTGGCTATTTTGGTTCAGTATTTGCCGTGTATGCGATTAACTTTATGTGGGCTCCGCTGGTTGACCGAGTCAAACTTCCTATTTTGCACCGTTTTCTTGGACAAAGGCGCTCTTGGATACTGCTCTGCCAAGCTATTATTCTTGGTTGCACGATCGTCATTTCAGGGGTTGATCCTGCAAAAAGCTTAATGTTTACCTCAATGTTGGCGCTTTGTATTGCGATTGCCTCCTCAACACAAGACGTAGCTATAGACGCATACCGTATTGATACCTTTCCTAAAAGTGAAGCCTCTAAGCTGCCGCAAGCATCAGCAATGGCCGTGATGGGGTGGTGGACTGGATATTCTCTACCTGGCTATCTGGCGTTCGTTAATGCCGATAGTATTGGATGGAATGGGGTCTATGTCGGCATGGCAGTGATTGTCGGTATATTAATGCTATTTACTTTACTGGTTGGGGAACCCAAAACTAATCGCAGCTCTTTACAAGCAGAAGCTGAACAGCGACACGCCAAAGTCGTTGGCTCTCCTATTATAGCTTGGTTTAGTGTCACCCTTATTGAACCCTTTGCTGACTTCTTTAGGCGCAATGGCACTCGCGTGGCTTTAACGTTACTGCTATTCGTTTTCTTATTTAAGATTGGTGAGGCGTTCCTTGGTCGCATGTCAATTCCATTCTACAAAGAGATAGGCTTTAGCAATGAACAAATTGGCGACTACTCTAAACTTATCGGCTGGGGAGCTACCCTATTTTTCACCCTTGTCGGGAGTATGTTTAATGTAAGGTTTGGGATTGTTAAGGGACTCATGATCGGTGGTATTGCGATGTCGAGTAGCAACCTAATGTTTGCATGGATGGCAAATACAGGACCAAATGAACATTTATTCCTTGCTACTATTTTAGTCGACAATTTCACTACCGCTTTCTCTACAGTAGCCTTTGTTTCATTCTTAACCATACTGACAGGCCAAGCGTTTTCAGCCACTCAATATGCGCTACTGGCATCTCTTGGTAACCTAGGAAGAACTACTTTGGCCTCCTTTAGCGGAGAACTTGTAGACTACCTAAATGATTGGTCACTGTTCTTTATCTTGACAGCGGTGATGGTAATCCCAAGCTTGATCATGCTGTATTCACTACGCCATTATTTCTCAGATATACTAGAAAAAGCACGCAAGCGAGATGTGGAGATAGAATGTAAGCACTCCTAACCATCTCGTTGGCATAAAATAAATAGGGGAGCTCTCGCTCCCCTATTTATTGCTTAAAATCCATATTACGGATACATACCACGCCCAAACAGATTAAATATTCGAGCTGGCCCCTGAGTGAACACCATCGGCTCACTTAATACGGTCAAACACAGACAATCTTGCCCTACTTCTGTTCTTGGTGAGTGCCTTGTGGTGGAATCTGCAATGGTGAAATCCCCCTCTTGATATTCACCCTCTTCGTCCACGAAACGGCCATGAAGTACTAAGGTTGTTTCAATTCCCTTATGAGTGTGCTGAGGAACCTGAACTCCGCCACTAATATACAATAAGCTGACACGTTCATTTTCATCAATATCAAAGTTTGCGCTATAGACCTTCCCCCCGTAACTCTTCCAATCATTCAGTCTATGAGTAAGGCTATGCAGTGCTCGTGGCAGAACAAACTCTTTGCCATTCACAGTTACCTTGATGTCTCCATCAATGCGAGGTACTAACGAGGCTGGCTGTAAATTGGTGATGTCGTTAAACATCTGCTCCATATCAAAGGACATGTCTTGTTGTGCTTGTGGAAAGTGCTCAAACTCTTGAGAGGCTTGTTTTGCCTCCAGCTTTTCAACCTCAGCCTGACATTGTGGGCAAGTCTCTAAATGAGAAGCGATCGTTATACCATTGCAAGCATCTATCGTCCCATTTGCGTAAGCGGTTAGTAATTCTATGCTTGGATGATGTTTCATACTTGATCCGCCCTTATCGAGTCCTTTAGTTTTTCAACCGCTAATCTTAATCTAGATTTTACGGTTCCCAATGGTATATCAAATTTATCAGCCACCTCTTGATGAGGTAATTCATCTAGGTAGATGGCTTTGATTACTTCTTTTTGTTTAATAGGTAAAGTATCGAGATAGCGCACGATCTGTTCACGAAGCATACTTCTCTCAGGTGAATAGTGATCCACTAAATCAGGTGGGCAATAATCATCTGGCCAAATATCTTCAGAGTAAACGTGCAGTTGTTTACCTCTTTGCTTTCGCAACATATCAAAACAAAGGTTTCTGGCTATGGTATAGATCCATGTTGAGAGCGCGCTCTTACTACTGTCAAACAGGTGAGACTTTTGCCAAACCGCTGCCAGAGTCTCTTGCACCAACTCCATTGCAACTTGTTCGTTTCCCATATGCTTATAAGCGAATTGCTTCAAGCGAGGAGTGAAATAACGAAATATGTCAGCAAAAGCCTGTTTGTCACCTTGTTGAACCTTAGCCATACACTCAGCCCATTGCGCCTTCGTGGGTCCTGAAGACGAGGAGCTTGTAGCCTTGGTTATGGTTTCCATGTATCACCTATCAGGTTGAGAGGGGTTCCCCCTCCATCATTCAGTTATATCTGCAGCAAATAGTCCACCGTTGGTTGCAATGGCTTTGTATACCTTGCCATCTTCTAATGTAACCTCTGTTGGACCTAAGATTGGTGTCTTGCTACCCGGAGCAGTTACTGTGACAAAATAGGTACCACCAGCAACATAAATATCCTCTATAAAACTTGTATACGTAAAGTTAACCAGTGCAGGATCACTATTAATAATATTTCCATCACTCGTTAAGTGTATGTCAACCTCAGCCGCAGCGGACACAGAGGCAGCATGTAGCACATTCAGGGTAGCACTGGTTGCTACAGGGCGACGTTTATCAAGGATAACAAGCGGTGCAATATCGGGTAGATCATTGATAGCGTATACGCTGTAATTAACCCCCGGCGCCAACTCCGTATCGGCGGCATCAATTTGCAATACACCTGGATTATCAAAGGCGTACACGCCAAGGTCATAGGTTGCAGAGTCAAGTGGCACGTAATCCGTTACATCGGTAAACGACAGGTCAGAAATTGCCTCATTGCCATTAACTGAAACATCGACAACGGGTGTGTTAGAAGAGAGATGACCAACTCTTATTTCTGCTTGGTCATTCACATCATGAACCACAAAAGAGGTAGTGCCATCCATAACCAATAGTTTAACCGGAGATGAGCCCGTTATCTTATGTGTGTTTGGAATCGCAGCCACAGTTAATTCAGCACCTTCGGGTAAGGCAACACTACCTGAATCAAAAGCGACGGTTGTGCTACCAGCCAAAGCTAAGCGAATTCGGTATTCTCCACCAGGCACAAATACTACCCCCGTAAAGTCTTTGTATGCCAAAGTAGCAAGCGCGGTTGCAGGATCGATATTGGCATCCGGCGCGGTAACATGAACATCCACATCTGGAACACCTGGGGCCGCATGAACCGCCTGCACATCAACGGTTGTGACATCACCATCACCAGCACTGTCTCGGGTTATAATTAACGGTTCTACAGCAAACTGTGAACTTGGATCTGCCTGCCCTACAACCATAATTGTATATAAGGTATTTGGGTCAAGGTCTAACACCGTTCTAGGGACTACAGTTGCCACATCTCCAGCGGGAAGCTGCACATCAACCTGCACTGAATTTTCACCATCTTCTAAGCTGACATATCCCGATGCCGTTGCGTAATCCACACCACTTAGCGCAGGCTCATCGTTAACAATGACATTGGCAAGTGGTGCATCGGATAAAGCATGCACAGCCTGAACGTGGCTTTGAGTTGCATTGTCATTATCATCATCGTTACAGCCTACTAAGATTAAAGCTGAGGTAGCCAGCACTGCAGGTAAATATCGTTCTAACATGATGTTATCTCCGTAATTTTTCTCACTGCGAATCAATTGCTTGGCAAAGAAATTTAAGTGCTTCACCACAATCGGACTGAGAAGTAAGGTGTTCAAATTGCTGACATTCTATAGGTAGGATCTCCAACCATCTCTGGCTAACCCAGCTTGCATCATCAAAAAAGCAATGCGGATAAAGACGCCTGATCTCTGGAAATTTCTGATACACGCGTTGAAGTTGGTTGCTAATAAATAAAGAGGATTGATTGAGCTCTTGACTGCTCCAGTTACTCAGAAGATCGACTTCTGCGCACCTTAAGCCATCGAACTCACTCCATACCCTTTTTAACTTAAAGCGTCGTGTACCAACGATAGTGACCCCAAGAAAGCCATCATCTAGCTGTTCAAAATCAATAATTTTAGTGAGTGTTCCAACACGAGAGACATTATTTGGAGATGACAAAGATGGGTCTCCAAGCAAACAGATCCCAAATCCTTGATCCTGCTTACAGCAATCGCTAATCATCCGATTGTAGCGGGGCTCAAAGATCCTAAGAGTCATTTTCCCCTCAGGGAGTACGACCGAACTTACAGGGAATAACTTGATTACCGACATATTGCACTTCCATATTTCAATCTCAAATATTGTTACGCTGCCCTTCTTTAATCGATCACTAATTAACAACAAGCAGCTAAAAATGGCGTGAATATATTGAGCAACTTAATATCGACGCACCTTATCCATAGTTATGAGATCAAGATCACACACTTAGATGGAACTTTTGCAAAAAAGTGCTTTCATTTGTGGGTGAGATCTCTATTATTCGAGCCACGAAATCGGTTGCTTTGGAAAAGTAACCACAAACAGCTAATAATTAGCTGATTTCTATCGCAAACAACTTTTGAGTATCTTTTATTATGCGCAAATCTTTATTGACACTTGGACTACTAGCAGCAACATCAGCTCCAGTATTAGCAGCTGACTACACCGATGGTGATATCCACAAAAATGATTACAAGTGGATGCAATTTAACCTTATGGGTGCTTTTAACGAAAAAGGTGCTGGCCCTGAATCTTCTCACGATTACCTAGAAATGGAATTTGGCGGTCGCTCTGGAGTCTTTGACCTATACGGTTATGTTGATGTATTCAACTTGCTGAGCAATCCTAGTTCAGATAAAGATGGCCAAGAAAAGATGTTTATGAAGTTTGCGCCTCGTGTTTCTCTTGATGCATTAACCCATAAAGACCTTTCTTTTGGACCTGTACAAGAGCTTTACGTAGCTACTTTGATGGAATGGGGCGGAAATTCTGGTGTAAACACACAGAAAATTGGTCTAGGTTCTGACGTAAACGTACCTTGGTTAGGAAAAATTGGTCTTAACTTCTACGGAACTTACGACTCAAATTCAAAAGACTGGAACGGTTACCAAGTATCTACCAACTGGTTCAAACCTTTCTTCTTCTTCGAAAACGGTTCATTTATCTCTTACCAAGGTTACATCGATTACCAATTCGGTATGGAAGATAAACAAAGCTATCAAGCAAGTAATGGTGGTGCGATGTTCAATGGCATCTACTGGCACTCTGAACACTATGCTGTTGGTTATGGCTTGAAACTTTATCACAATGTATACGGATTCGAAGACGGTCAAGCTTTACCTTGGGCTCCAGTAGCTGATTCTTCAGGCATTGGTCATTACGTTTCTGTTACTTACAAGTTCTAAGAACTGTATAACCTCATGCTCAAATAGGCGCCGATGGCGCCTTTTTTTATGCTTTTTATTCGCCCGATTCCGGTAAAAGCAGTATCCTTGCTCTGATTTAGTTCCTATGGGAGAAGAGTGTGAAGATCGCGGTTGTAGGAATGGGAGCGATTGGTTCCCTATTTGCATATTCATTGAGTCAAGATGGTCATCAGTTAAGTTGTTGGACAAAAGGCCAACACAGCACCCTGTCTATTGCTTTAGACAAGGATAACATCCGCTCTTTTCCTACCAATATCCCATCACAACTAGAGCAGTGCGAACTGGTTATTGTCTGTGTTAAATCATGGCAGCTACAACAGGCTCTGAAGCAGGTCTTACCCTACATACCGCTTGCTGTCCCTATATTAATTTCACACAACGGCATGGGCGCGATTGAGCAATCAAATAAGCTACTTATAAACCGTCCAATATTGTTTGCCACCACCACCCACGCCGCTCTAAAGCCATCTTCAAATCAGGTTCTACATACCGGCTGGGGACAAACCACCATTGGCCCGTATTCAGAACAAGCCCGCAATTTAACGTGGGTAGTGGATTTGATTAATCATGCCTTGCCTGTCGCAAAATGGGAAAAAAACATCAAACAGGCGCTATGGCATAAACTGGCTATAAATTGCTGCATAAATCCCCTTACTGCACTATTAAACTGTCGTAATGGTGCGTTAGATACCCCAGATACAGCCAATACGATCAAGGCGATATGCTCAGAAGTCAGCCTAGTCATGCAAGCTGATGGATTTCAGGTTCACGCATCGCAACTTGATCAAACCGTTAATTCAGTGATAAAGGCCACGGCAAACAACTATTCTTCCATGCATCAAGATATCGCGCATCATAGAAAAACTGAAATCGACTATATTACAGGGTATCTGCTACAACGTGCTAAAATTCACACAATAGACACCCCACACAATCTAAAGTTATATCAAGAAATCAAACAGTTAGAGGTTGGCAATGACAATTAAAGCCTTAGTTCCCATAGCTCAAGGAACCGAAGAGATGGAAGCTATCACCATCATAGATACCCTAATTCGCGCCGACTATGAGGTTACAGTAGCCAGTGTTGATTTCGAAGGCAGGCTACAGCTTACCGGATCAAGAGGTATCCCCTTGGTTGCGCAGAAAAAATTGGTCGAGGTTGCGGATGAAGAATTTGACGTTATCGCCCTCCCCGGTGGTGTGGCGGGAGCTGAGGTATTTCGTGACAGTATTCTATTAGTCGAGATGATCAAACAGCAAAAATACGATGGTCGACTCAACGCAGCTATATGTGCAAGCCCTGCGCTGGTGTTTATCCATCATGATATCTATCCAGATACATTAATGACATGTCATCCACACTTTCAGTCTAAGATCCCTAGTGATTTGTGGCGCCCAAAGCGCGTGACCTACGACTTAAATAATAAGGTTTTGACTAGCCAAGGGCCGGCAAGCGCATTTGAGTTTGCTATTGAGATCATCACCCTGCTATCAGGAAAAGCATTTGCATGGCAAGTGGCTGAACCCATGGTTCCTCTACCAAACTTAAACCTATCTGATTTAGGAGAAAAACGTGTTTGATATACAAGCGGTAAGAGCTCAGTTTCCCGCCTTAAGTAATGTACCGTTTACCTACCTAGATAGCGCGGCTACTACCCAAAAACCACAAGCAGTTATCGATGCAATTACTCACTATTACACCCAGAGCAACGCGAATGTGCATCGTGGTAGTCATAGCTTAACCACTCAAGCGACCACTCAATTTGAGCAGGCGCGTGAAACCGTATGCCGCTTTATCAATGCCCAATCAACAAAGGAAATTGTCTGGACACGCGGCGCTACTGAGGCGATAAATCTTATCGCTCAAACCTACGCTAGAAACAGCCTAAAATCAGGTGATGAGATATTAATTAGTGAGATGGAGCATCACGCCAACATTGTTCCTTGGCAGTTAGTCGCCACACAAACTGGCGCTAAGATAGTTAAAATTCCGATGACAACTGATTGTCAGTTGGACCTAGATGCCTATAAAGCACGACTAACCCCTAGAACGAAGATTGTTGCTATCAGCCACGTATCTAACGTCACCGGTACTCGCCATCCTATCGAAAAAATGATAGCCATAGCTAGGCAGAATAACTGCGTGGTGGTGGTTGATGGTGCGCAGGGTATTGTCCATGAGACCGTAGATGTTCAGGCTTTAGGTTGTGATTTCTATGTCTTCTCAGGGCATAAGCTATTCGCTCCAACGGGAATTGGCGTATTGTATGGACGCTTACCCTTGCTTGAGGCGATGCCACCTTGGCACGGCGGAGGTAAAATGGTGCACAAGGTCAGTTTTGAGGGAACCTCGTTTAGTGATTTGCCCGGTAAATTTGAAGCCGGAACACCTAACGTAGCTGGCTCCATAGCTCTGGCTACTGCAATCAATTGGTTGCAAGGTATCGACATGCAACACGCAGAGCAACATATTACTCGATTACAGCACCAAGCCTACCAAGGATTGTCGGCTATCGAGGATGTAACCGTTATCGGTTATCAAGAGCAAGCCAGCGTCATTAGCTTTGTCATAGATGGTGTTCACCACCAAGACATCGCCACCTTGCTCGATCAACAAGGTATTGCATTAAGGGCTGGACATCATTGTGCCCACCCATTTATGGATGCTTTAGATATTAAAGGGACGGTACGTGCATCCTTTGCTTTGTATAACAATATGGATGATGTGCAGAAGCTTATCAGCGCCGTAGAAAAAGCCGCAGATATGCTGTAGTAAGGAAAGTAGTCTATTTTGATAATATAAAGAGTCCTTAGTTTGGGACTCTTTATATTTAAAAGCGGTTTTAAATCATCTGTTTTATCTGCTCGACAATCGCCTTTAGGCCATTGCCACGAGATGGACTCAAGTGCTCAATGAGTCCTAATTTAGCAAAGTAACCCTCGAGATCGAACGCCTGTATTTCATCACCCGTTCTATTATTAAGGGCAGCCAAAGCAATCGCGATAAGACCACGCACGATACGTGCATCAGAATCAGCAGAAAAATGCCATTTCCCTGCAACGTATTCACCGGTCAGCCATACCTGACTCTCACATCCCGCAACCGTAACATCAGCATTTCTTTGCGACTGCGATAACACAGGTAACTTCTTACCCCATTGGATAACCTGACGATAGCGCTGCTCCCAACCAGACAGCGTCTGCATGGTCGCCACTATCTCATCGTGGTTTATACTATATCCAAATGGGTTATTTTGGGCAAAATCTGAAAGTTGAGCCATAACCTAACTATGCTTTTGAATGAGTTTTTCAATAATACGTGATACCGCAACAAAACCAAAGGTTGCAGTAACCACCGTCGCTGCACCAAAGCCCGTTGCACAATCCATACGCTTAGGTCCCTCAGCAGTAGCCTTCACGCCACATACAGAGCCATCGGCTTGTGGATACTTAAGCTGCTCTGTTGAGAAAACGCAATCAATGGCGAACTTTCGCTTTGGATTTTTACTAAAGTTATGGAAGCGACGTAATTGATCTTTGATTTTTTTCGCTAGCGGATCTTGCACTGTTTTACTGAGATCGGCGACGCAAATCTGAGTCGGATCAACCTGCCCACCCGCACCACCAATAGTGATAACCTTGATCTTATTGCTGCGACAATAAGCTAGTAGTGAGGCCTTGGCCTTAACACTGTCAATCGCATCCAGCACATAGTCGTAATCTTTGCTCAAATATTGCGCTTGATTGTCTGCGTCAATAAAGTCATCAATGAGATTGACCTTACACTCAGGGTTAATCAGCCTAACACGCTCCGCCATCACCTCGATCTTACTTTGACCAACAGTGCCTGTCATAGCGTGGATCTGACGATTAATATTAGTGACGCATACATCATCCATGTCGATGAGTGTTAACTCTCCAATACCACTACGCGCTAAGGCTTCAACAGCCCACGAGCCTACCCCACCGATGCCTATCACACACACATGGGCTGCCCGTAGGATCTCTACTTGGCTATTCCCGTACAGGCGGCGTGTGCCACCAAAGCGCTGGTCATAAGATTCTGATGCTGGGCTAGTCAACTCTCGCATGACGATATTTCTCCACACAAATACAACAAGAGTGCGATTTATACGCACTCTTGAGTTTAATGTCTAGGGTCTGTTGGGCAATTGCCAAGGATTTTCAGTGGGGCTATTTTCTAACCCTAACTTCCATACCCGACCAAAATGCTTATAGTGACCAGACTGAACCCCTGCTCGCGGTCCCATACCATGATATAGGTCGAGGTGGTTGTGCTTAACTGCGCCACCGGTATCTAATACAATCAATAATCGTAATGCATGGGAACCAGACCAAGTACCATCAGCATTAAGCAGTGGTACCTCTGCTAATATCGGAGTACCCATAGGTAATAAACTGCGGTCTCCTGCAACAGATGCTAATGGAAGTAATGGAATACCAGCGGTTCCACGCACTGCCAGGTCATCCTTTGGAGCAAAGAACACATAAGATGGGTTTTGCTCTAACAGCTCACGTACCGTTTGCTCATCATTTTCACTTACCCATTGTTTAATCGCCTTCAACGACATTTTATGTCTTGGCACTAAACCACGCTCTATGAGTATGCGTCCAATGCTGACATATGGGCGATTATTTTTACCTGAGTAGGCAAAATATTGCATGCTATTGTCATCACCGAAGTGCACAAATCCACTGCCTTGCACTTCCATCAAGAATGGGTCTATTCGATTCGCAGCGTAACCTAACTCAAGCCCTTTGCCATCTAGTGCACCTTCGTTGATCTGAGCTCGAGTAGGACACTGTCCTGAACAATTCGGTTTTCCGTAAAGGGGGTATTTATATACTGCATCCGCTTGATGTCTTAACTCAATAACCGGTGAAAAGTATCCGGTAAACAGTACGTTCCCCTTCTTATCTCCACCACGCATCTGAGCGCTCTGAATACCATAGTTGGCAAGCTCATCAGGATTACCACTTTGCAAAGCCCACTCCGAAAGAGTTTCATACAAACCACGATATTTTCTAGCCATCGAAGGTGAGTTTTCCAGCACCTGTTGGGCTTGCTTATCAAACGAATTGAGATCTCGATATGCATTACTCTCAACCGTATCGACTTTGGTCAGAGGCTTAGTAAAAGTTTGGTCTGAATATTGCTGTCCGAGATCTGTATTTTGAGCACAGCCAGCAAGTAAAAGGGGTATAACAAAGGAGGCAAATATTTTACGCATATAATAAACAGATAGTTAAGCAAGTAGTAGCAGGATGACAAACTCACACCAGCAACGCAATCTTTACTTCATTATTGACTAACAATTGACGATTAAAATATTCGACTAATTTTGATACAGATATTGCATTTTAATATTTACTCATTTAAATTACATAAAAATTCAAACTGGATATTGAGATGGTTCGCAGTACTGAGTTGGTAAAAGGATTTAGGCAATCAACCCCCTATGTTAACTCACATAGGGATAAAACTATGGTTATCTCCCTAAGTGGCGAGGCCATAAGCCATGAAAACTTCCCTAACATCGTTAGTGATATAGCGCTATTACATAGCCTTGGAGTTAAGCTCGTTCTAGTTTTTGGCGTACGCCCACAAATAGAGCAAAGCCTGCAACAACACGCTATTGATGCCAACTATCACAAACAAATTCGAGTAACAGACTCTGCGACTTTACCTCTGGTAATGCAGGCTGCTGGTCAGTCACAGCTTGCGATTACTGCGCACCTATCGATGAGCCTCAATAACACCCCTATGGCGGGTAATGAACTCAATATTGTCAGTGGTAACTTTGTCATCGCTCAACCGCTAGGCGTTGAGGATGGTGTTGATTATCAAAGCAGTGGTCGAGTTCGCCGTATTGACGTACAAGGCATCAACAGAGCCCTTGATCAAGGCTCGATCGTTTTAATTTCCCCTGTAGCCGGTTCAGTAACTGGGGAGTGCTTCAACTTAGTATCTGAAGATCTCGCTACCAAGATTGCTATCAAACTGGGGGCTGCAAAATTAATAGGCTTCTCTCCAGAGCAAGGCTACGTAGATGATAGTGGTGCTGTGGTTTCTGAGCTAATACCACAACAGGTAGAAAATATCCTTAAGCAAGGAAAGGCTTTAAACAGCAATCGTAGATTTTTAGAAGCCGCTTTGCTGGCATGCCGTAAAGGCGTGCAGCGTAGCCACTTAATAAGTTATGCTGAAGATGGAGCACTTATTCAAGAGCTGTTCTCACGAGACGGTATTGGTACTCAGATAGTGACCGAAAGTGCCGAGCAGATCCGCAAGGCGACGATCGATGATATTGGTGGGATATTAGACTTAATCATTCCTTTGGAAAGTGAAGGGATTTTGGTTCGCCGCTCTAGAGAGCAACTCGAACAAGAAATAGAGAAATTCACCATCATCATCAAAGATGACATCATCATAGGTTGTGTTGCTCTTTACCCTTATCCAGAAGATGATATGGCGGAAATGGCCTGCCTTGCAATACACTCTGAATATCGCGATGGCAATAGAGGCGCCCACCTCTTAACCCATATGAAGCATCAAACCCAATGCTTAGATATAGCGCAACTTTTCATTCTAACTACTCACAGCCTACATTGGTTTAGAGAGCAAGGTTTCAGTGAAATAGAGATCGCTGATCTTCCAATCAAAAAGCGCGATCTCTATAACTTCCAACGCAACTCTAAGATCCTAGCGCTGGATGTCTAAACGCTGAGATAGATGGCTACTGCGCTCTGTTTTACGCATAACAGAGCGCTTTATGATCCCATCATCCGCGATAATCTTAAGAAATGACTTGGCTCGAGTAACACCTGTATAGAATAGCTCTCGCGTGAGTATTGGTGATGGCAGTTTGGGTAATAACAGGTAGGTATTCTTGAACTCGCTCCCCTGCGATTTATGTATTGTCATTGCAAATGCAGTTTCGTGTGCAGGCACACGGCTTGGTAATACAGCTTTAACCCCACCATCAGGCTGCTCAAAAAACACCTTCATTCGAGGAGTACTATCACTGGTATCCATCAAACAAATACCTATATCACCATTGTAGAGTTGCTGGCTATGATCATTAGTAGTGATCATAATTGGGCGCCCCAAATACCAAGTATCACGATGCTGAGCAATTAAACCCTTGCTTGCCAATCTTTGCTCTATCTTTTGGTTTAGCCCTTCAACACCAAACTCCCCTTCTCGAACGGCACATAGCAGGCGCGTAGTCGAAAACTGCTTTAATACTTGGGCGGCGTATGTTCGCGTAGGTGCCTCATTCTCAGGCCTCAGCTCCAAATAGGCGCGATATTTCTCTCCCAACTCTATGACCAACTGGTTATAGCTGTCACTTTCTAGCTCGCTATGCTGAACATCGTCTAGGTTTTGCTTAACAAGGTGTAGACTCTTATCTGCATCGCCATTATTAATCGCTTTGGCCAACATCCCAATACCTGAACGGCTATGAAAGCGATAACTTTTTCTTAGAGTCGTCAGGCTATCCGCTACCGCACTTTGAGTAGCTGGTGTATTTGTGTAGTTATATCCGGTTAATTGCGTAAGTGCTTGTCGATAAGATTGGGTAAGCCCAGCTTGCAATGCACAAATATCACCAAGCACAGAACCGGCCTCCAC
This sequence comes from Vibrio gallicus, assembly GCF_024346875.1. Classification (NCBI taxonomy): domain Bacteria; kingdom Pseudomonadati; phylum Pseudomonadota; class Gammaproteobacteria; order Vibrionales; family Vibrionaceae; genus Vibrio; species Vibrio gallicus. The sequence goes on along the minus strand of NZ_AP024871.1, from coordinate 543,287 downwards.
TGAAGACAACTGATCTCTATCGCCTAATAAGATCAAGCGTGCATGCTTTGGCAATGCATCTAATAACTTGTGCATTAAGGGTAAATCGACCATCGAGGCTTCATCAAGAATAAGCAGGTCTAGGTGCAGTGGATTGTGTGCATTATGTTTAAAATCAACCTTACCCGCGCGTGCACCTAACAAGCGATGAATGGTACTGGCAGTGGTCGGAATGCGCTCTTTTATCTGCGGTGAAACAGGTAAAGAGTCTATCGCCTGACCTATCGACTCAGTAAGACGCGCCGCCGCTTTGCCAGTAGGGGCTGCAAGTTTTATATTTAGATTACCTGAAACAGAGCTAACCAGTGCGGCTAATAGCTTTGATACTGTGGTCGTTTTTCCGGTGCCCGGCCCACCAGAAATAACGCACAATCTACGTAATAGGGCGGTCGCCGCTGCTATCTTTTGATAGTTCTTACAAGCCGATTGTGGGATAAGGGTGGCAATGGACTCAAGATCACTTGAGCCAGTGGCAGTCTTGGCAATGTCCAACACTTTGCCCCACTCTATTTGTGAAGCTTCCTCAATATCTAAGGCTTCACAAATAATCCGTTGCCACTGACTATCATTGGCATGATCCAACCCCTGCAGGTCTTTAAACAAGTAGCTCCACTGCCACTCAAATAAGCGATCAAGCTCTTGGGATAAATGCTGTTTGGTATGAGCGTCTAGCTCTATGGGTGTTGCAAATTCAATTAATTTATTAGCTAACTGCGACTCAAACTGCCAGTATTTTTGTAGATACAGGCTTCCAAATTCATACACCAAAGGCCTAGCTTCATGCTTTGAATTCCGCATGATAAGCGAGCTCAGTTTGATCTGCTCTAACCAATCTATATCGAGCAACTGTGGATCTAGTAAGGATTGAAACTTAGCCGCTGAGAAAGTATCAAGGGGTGACCATTTGTCATCAATCGTTAAGCAACTGTTTCCCTTACTTAATTCGAAACTCACCGCAGCTACTAATACTGCGCTCGCTTCACGATGTTCCGGCGGCTCGTTTTCTGATAAAAACTTGGCTAACTGATAATCCAATTGGCGAATTAAACCTAACTGGCAAAATTGTTCAAGCCACTGTAGCCAAGTGAATTCTTGAAAAGGGTTTTGTTCAGTGATTGGTAATGTTGCGTCCATTTATTTCACTTCCCCTTTAATATGCATGTCCAGCTGTTCAAGTAGCGCTTGATTTGGCTTGGTATTAAATACACCATAATCACCACTGCCATCCATTCCTCGTAAAAACAGATAATAGACCCCACCAAAATGTGTTTGGTAGTCATAATCCAAGATTCGAGATTTCAAAAAACGGTGTAAAGCTAAGGCATAGATCTGATACTGGGCATCGTATCTATGCTCTAACATCGCCTGCTGTAAGCTTTGGCTATGATATAAAGAAGCATCATCCCCAAGATGATTGGACTTCCAATCCAATACATAGAACTTCCCCTCATGTTCAAATACGAGGTCTATAAAGCCTTTAAGCATTCCTTTCACTCGATTAAATTCAAGGGCTTGAGCCTGAGCTGTGAGCGAGTCATTGTCACTGGCAATCTGATGAAAAACCTGCGCTGAGAGATGCTTTATGGGTAATAAAAACTCCATTTCAACCAAACGCTGTTTCGGTTGTAGGCGATTTAGCTTAAGACCCTTGCCATCCAAATCGGTATCAAGAACCGTATTTACCATACTCTGTAATATTGGTAACCATTCGCTATCTAACTGCTCATCATGGAGTAACTTTTCAATTATGGCTTGATTCAATTCACTAAACGCAGTTTCGGTATACTCAACCTGTTCAAAAAGGGTATGCAAAAACGTGCCCGGATTTGCACCACGAGGAAAGTTAAACATATTCCTTTCGAGTACTATATTCGGCATAGCTTGGTCTTGAGCTGCATCAATATCGATATCACCAGACAACAACGAGCTCGGTGTATAGCTATGTTTACCCGCCTTCGACAACCCTGAATAACTGGTCATACGCCATTCGGTATCAATGGTATGTTTCAGCTGCGCCGCAACAACTTGCTGCTGTGATTGATGAGAAGTAACAACCTGACTGTCATCCCATTGCGGCGGTTCGCATACCCGCATACAAGCAAACTTACTCTCTAATTCATTCAAGCAATGACTCAGCACACTCGCTTCTTGAGGCTCTGCCCCTTGTAACAGATAGCCAATTGCGCTTTGATGAGTAGAGAGTGCTTTTTTATTACCATCTTTAAGGGCCGCAATCCCCATATAACAGCCATAAACGGCACGGGTAATTGCCACATAGAGCAGTCTTAAGTCTTCAGCCAATCGCTCCTGCTCTGCTTGCTTGATACCTTGTTTATTATTATCAAGGTCAAGGCGGCTTTGCTTGAGTTCAGCGTCATAGTAAATGGCTTGCTTTGAGGCTCTAAATCCACTCACAAATGGCACAAAAACCAGATCATACTCAAGTCCTTTTGACTTATGTATTGTCACTACCTGAATCAGATTTTGCTCTGATTCTAAGCGCTGTTTTTGTTCTTCACTGCCATCACCAGAATTGGCATTCTCTATACGCTCATTGAACCAGCGCAATAGTGCATACTCACTTTCAAGCTCAACGGATGCCTGCTGTAACACCTCTGCAAGGTGCATTAAATCGGTCAGTAGGCGCTCACCTTCAAGCTGTGACTTTAGGGTTTGAGCTAGGGTTCGTTTTTGTATCCAGTAGCGAATAAGCGCCATCACCCCAAACTTGTCTAAGTATTGTTTGTAGTCTGTAAATTCATTAACCACCGACTCCCATTGCGATTCATCTTGCTGTAAGGCATCTAGATAGGACAGCGGCAGCTGTAAAAGCTGGCAACCTAGGCTTGCGCGAATCGCCCCTTCATCGTGATTATTTAATACTGCATACAGAAACATAGCCAGATCAGGCGCTGCGGCAGAGGCATATACACTGTCTCTGTTTGATAGGTATACACTGGCTATACCTTTCTTAGAAAGTGCCTGGCGAACCATAGCGGCTTCGTTCCCTGTACGAACTAAAACTGCGATATTATTTGGTTTAATCGATTGACCAGCGACAGTAGCCTGACCTCGCTGTGAGGCGGTTAGTAAGCGCCCTATCTCTGTCGCACAACCTTGCGCCATTACTTCCAAGTAGTCTGCTTTTTTCACCCCTTGCTCGCTATCCATTAACCAAGTGGTTAATGCTGGTTGAGGTTCACCTTCAACTTGCCACTGCATGCTATGAGCCTTAGGGCTTGGGTCAACCGCTATAAAAGGTATGTCATCATCGTATATAAACGGCTGTATTGCTTCAGAAAAGAGTAAATTACTTGCCTCAACCATATCTGCACTTGAACGCCAGTTAGTGGTTAGATTGAAATGAGATGTAACCTCTTTACGAGCTTGAATATAGGTAAAGATATCCGCCCCTCTAAAGGCATAAATCGCCTGCTTAGGGTCCCCTATCATAAATAGGCCACACTCGGCATGGCCTTGATATACCTGACTAAAGATACTGTACTGCTGCGGGTCGGTATCTTGAAACTCATCGATCATTGCAACTGGATATAGGCTTCGAATTCGCTCACGCAATAGCTCTGTTGTGTCATTTAACAGTGCTGTATTGAGATGTGATAGCAGATCATCAAACGAAAGCTGATGCTTTTTCTGTTTACTTTTAATCACAGACTGTCGGCAAGTTTCAATAGCGTCTACAAGGATAGATTGCTTTATATCTATGGCTGGCAGCTGCAAGAAAACCTCTATTTGATCAAAAGCCTCAAGCTGAGGAGGGGCTCCCTTTTTGGTTTTATCTTGCAACACTGAGCATCTAAAACGCTCTAGCTCCGCTGGGAAGGTTATCGAATTAGATTGTTGCTCAGCCCAACTATCAAGCTTACTAATCCAGTTGGGTACATTTCGCTTGTTGTAGGGGTTTTTAGCAATGCCTGAATCAGCAATTATTTTTTCGACTTGTGAGCTGGCTTCTAACCATTGCGACTTCATCTGTTGTGTCTTAATCAGTCTATCTTGATACTGCTCAGTCAGGTTATTCACTCCCCCAGGGGCGTAAATATAACGCTCACTACCGGAAAGGTGAGTTTTTATCTCTTTAAGCAGTATCTCTGGCGAGCGCCATTGTTCTCTTACTGCATCCACCAGCGCTTGGGGTAACGGGTAAAATTGTCGACGCCAGTAGTCAGCAACCGCCTGCTTCATCAATTCACTTTCATCGGTAATTAACTCAGAAGCAAAGCGACTTCCTGATTCAAATGCATTTTGTGTCAGCATTCTTTGACAAAAACCGTGAATCGTAAATATTGCTGCTTCATCCATCTGTCGCTCTGCATCTAGGAGTAACTGACACGCCAGTCCATGGTCTGGAGTCTGATTAAGTAATGGCTGTATCACAGGATCATTGGACTCTCCGCGACTAAAGGCAATTCGAGCTTGGTGGATACGAGCTCTAATTCGGTCACGCAACTCTGCGGTTGCCGCCTCGGTAAAGGTTACAACTAGGATTTGTTCAACCGTAAGTGGGGTTTTATGTGCACTAAATTGATCCCCATGTCCCAGTAACAACCGCAGGTAAAGCCCTGCGATAGTAAAGGTTTTTCCTGTTCCCGCAGAGGCTTCAATAAGCCTCATGCCATGCAAAGGAAAAGAAAGCGGCTCAAGTTGTTTAACTGTGATATTTGATAACTGACTCATACCTAACCCAAAACAAGGTTGAAAATTTTGTGAGCCTAAACCAACTCTTTCAATATTCTTTAGAAACAGTGGTTTATCTCATTGAAGATTGCGATCTATTTCACTGTTATACATAACAGTTATCCGTAGTCTTCGTACAATCGAAAAAATTGGTCTCTCTGACCTTAGGCCGCTAAGAATTACCCTACATATAATAAAATCTAGCGGCCGCCTAACTCTGCCAATCAATCCATCAGTTTTAATCGCTCGATAGCAGGAAGCAGTATCCGCTCACTCAACTGCATTGCTTTACTATAAAAATTGCTATCCAACTCCTTCCATACTCGCTGAATATAATAATTATCGTACTCTCCGTTAGAGTAGTTATTCCCAACCAATACTGACTCAAACTTACTTCTAGCTAAGGCTCTAGCTTGCTCTGAATCCATCTTAACTAATCGTTTATTAAACTCAGACATGGCTTCAAATGCACTAACGGGAAAATAGGGTAGCGGTACTTTTTGTCCTGCAAGAAACTCGGAAGTAAGATCATCAAATAAGCTCTGGGCTACGTCGGTATCTAACGCTTCAAAGTAATAATGTTGTACCCCGCTATGCTTATCGAATCCAATAAAATGCGTCTTCGTAGGCTTACTACTAATGCTAGCAATCAAGTGCTGAATCCAAGTAGAAAATATATCTTGTGAACGAACCCTGCCCGCTCGATAATAAACACCACCAGCGGCATAGCGTTGTTTCAGCCACCCTACTAATTGCGTATCTTGATTTAGAGGTAGCGAGACTTGAATATCCACTTGCGCAGAGGCCGTAACAAACTGCACTTCTTTAGCTATTTCGCGAGCGACCGCTTCGACCTCTTCTAGCTCAGCGGTGCCAAAGTAACCAATAGGTAACTGCCCAGATATATGCAGCCAATCGGCAAGTTTGTCAGTGCCGAGCACGCCTTGATCTAACTCAGCCTCTAGCAGCTGCTGTTTAAACAGGTATGACTCTAAGCCATTAAGTGAAAAAGGTTCGTTATCTTCAATCGACTCACCTTGTCCTTCAAACCAAATATTCAATTGACGATTAAAGAAATACTTCACCGGCAAGGACCAAAAACGAATCAGCTCTTCAATATCGATCTCTGTTGGCAGGTTAGGATTTATTGAATGATCAGCACTCAACGGTAGTGAGATATCCATATTGGCAACAGCCGCCCATTCACTGGCGAAGCTACCCCTATGCTCAGAAAAAGCATCCAAACTAAACGGCGTCATACTGTGTTTAAATGAAATAGAGTCAAGTAGTTGTTGTCCCGACATATCCACACTTAGCTGTGTATCGACATCTAAGCAGTAGTTTTGAGAACAAAACTCCATCAGCTCAGTAACTACAATAGAAGGAAGTCGAGGGCTATTATCATGTATCGATTGCCCAACGTAGCTGATATATAATTTTTGTTGGGCTGATAGAATCGCTTCTAAGAAAAGATACCTATCATCATCCCTACGACTACGATCGCCAGATCGCGCTTTTACATTAATAAGGTCAAAGCCTTCTTTTGCCACCGTTCGCGGGTAAGCCCCATCATTCATCCCCAACAAGCAAACAACCTTAAATGGGATCGAGCGCATTGGCATCAAGGTACAGAAATTCACCTGACCGGCTAAAAAACGCTGACTTATACGGCTAGTATCAAGCTTGCCCTGCAAATATTCGCTCACAATTCGAAGATCTATTAGTTGCGAAAATTGCGCCTCTTCTGTTTGTCCTACTAACTGGGATATTGCGTCTCTTATCGTTTTTATTGCCAGTTCGTTATCCACATCTAAGATAAAAAATGCCTCTAGCATTTGAATAACTTGCTGCTGCCATAAATCAGCCGTTCTTGCCTTGGCTAATTCACCTCTGTGTTGCAATAGGGTTTCAACAAAGTGCGCCAACTTACCAGCCAACTCGGCCTGTAATCCTTCAACCTGTTGATAGGGTGCTACCGCTTGTTGTGCAATATCAAAGGACGTATCAGAGGACATGGCGTAACCCATTAAAATTCGTCTCAATCCAAACAACCACGTATTTTGGCTCATCTCTGGAAGCTCTAGCTCCAACGATGTTTGGCTGTCGAGCCCCCAACGAATCCCTGCCTCTTCAATCCAATTAGACAACAGATCAAATTCCGACTCCGATATTGCAAACCGCTGCAATATGGCTGGCGTCTCAAGCAGAGATAATATTTCACCTCTTTCACAGCGACTATTTGGCAAGTTCAACAGCTGCATAAAGGCGTTTAGTATCGGTGATTCTTGGCTGGCACTACGATCAGATATTGAGAAAGGAATGCGTCTTTCATAAGGTGTATTGCCAAATATACTTTGAATAATGGGCGCATAGGTATTGATATCAGATACCATCACTATGATATCTTTAGGCTTGAGGTTGGGATCGCTATTAAATAGATGCAGTAGTTGATCATACAAAACCTCCACCTCACGCGTAGCGCTATGACAGGCATGCAAAGTCAAAGAATTATCATGCTGTGGTACAACTTGCTTATGATGGCTGTCTAGTAGGTTGCTATCATCTTGATGCTGTTCAAGTAGCAGCATGTCTTGCTGTATCTGGGTAAGTAGAGATATAGAATCAACATCAGCAAAGGCATCAATTTCATTGCTTTCAAGGAGCGATAATAAATGGAGATTATCCCTGCCTTGCTTTCCTAGTGAGGCTAATAGGTTATTGGAGACTGCTAAATGATTAGATTCAGGCAGTTGGTTGCTCTCGATATCCCCTTTAAGTAAAACCTCACCTTGCTCTTGCAACCAGTCTTGTCCATGCCAGCGAATTTTAGGACGATTCTGTTTAGACATCTTGATTAACGTTTTCTGATCTTTGACATCTCCCCAATAGAAACGGCAGGGATTATGAAATAACAGATGCACATCAATATGCTCACCAAGCGCTTTGAGCGCTTCTAGGTACTTAGGCGGTAGTGAGCTGATACCGAACACAAACAAACGCTTAGGTAGCCCTTCATGCTCAACCAGTTCACCACGGCTTAATGCATCAATAAAACTCTGATAGAGGTTTGCCCTATGGTATGGGGACTGATTAAGGCTTTGGGTATAATCAACTAAAGCGCGCCATAATTCTCCTTGCCACAACCCTTGCTCACCTAGCTCTAATGGATGCAGTCCTTGCTCCCAACTAAGGATATAATCAGCACGGTATACAAGGTATCCATCAAAGATATCAGCAATTTTTTCACACAGCTGATAGCACTTAGACCCATCATTGTCCTGCTCGAGGTATTGAGCCAGAGGCGAAAAATTCTTCCCCTTTAAAAGAGTCGGCAAGATGTGCATCAACTTCCAAGTCATTGCCTCTTTATTAAAGGTACTTCGCTTAGGAACATCAGGTAATATTTCAACAAACATGTTCCAAATAAAGGTAGCAGGCAGCGGGAAGTTGATATTTGCAGCGATCCCTTCATCCTCGGCAATAGCCATCTTTAGCCATTGCGACATCCCGGGGCTTTGTACCAAGATTTGTTCTTGTTCGAAAGGAGAAGAAAGAGGTTTTTGACCCATCAGCGCAATTAATAGCGACTTAAGTACATCAATTTGATTAGAGTGATAAACGGTAAACAAAGCTGGCTCTCAATCCATTGAATTATATCAATAAGACTAACATAACCAGCTTAAATTAACGGAATATCAATAGCATTATTTCGCCATTGCAGCCAGTCGAGGCTGAACCAATAGATGATTGAGGTATTTAAATGCGACATAGCTGACAACTACCACTGCAATAACTAACTCAATAATCGCTAAGGTATGGATTTGATTAACGTACTCAGATGCAACCTTTAAGCTCATCATCCATGCTGATACCTTAAATAGTGCGGTGGCACTAATAACCAAAGGGAAAGTAAGCGCCGAATAAGCAGGACTAAATGGAAGCTTCAACAAGCGATAGAGTGCTAGATAGATAACTAACGTCATAAGCACTGCAATCCCAAATAGTAACGCGACCACCATAGGCGATGGTATAGAAACAAAAGAGAGATACCCTGCTAATGAAAGACTGGCAGGAGCTGCCATAATCGCGATAGTTGGCTTAGCCGCATCGTGTACTAACTCTGAAAACATAAAGCGGTAGATCATTAAAGGCAACATGACTGCGTAAGCCAACATCCCAAAGTATAGGGTTATTTCGGCAATCCAATGCAATGACTCTCCACCATGAAAAGTAAGTGCGGCAACAATAATACCTACCGGAGGCACAAACCAACTTGGGAGCATATGTTGCAACTCAAAGCTTTGACTGCGATAGAAAATGAAATTGATTAAAAATACAATATGCAGGATAACCGCAACCAGCCAAATGGCATGTCCTAGCCATGAAGCATGATTCGCAATAGCGTGTGAAACTACCATGCTTGCCATAGCAAAGGTAGGCACAACACTACCAACAACAGGATGGGCAAGGTCTTTTTTTAGAAGCTGCGGATGTAATATAAATTTAGTCGCTAGAATAAGCAGTAGCAAAAACCCTAGTGTGGCACCTGTATTCTGCGCATAGCCATTAAAAATGCCTATGTTTTCTAAACACCAGCCTAAACTAGCAATACCTAATGCGAGTCCAGCCATTGGTGTTGGTGCATTTTCAATACGAGATAATAATTTCACTGAGCCCTCGATCTGTGTTCTAAAAAGTAATGCGTTCAGATTACACTTGCATTTCGTTTATTAAAATTTAAAGATACAAAACACACGTCAAGTAAAATTAAACATTATGTTAGCCTTCACTCTGCGCCAACTCGAAGTATTTATCTCAATCACACAAGCTCGCTCTCTATCAGCGGCAGCCACGAAGCTGTGCTTATCTAAAGCCGCCGTAAGCCTTTCTTTAGCCGAGCTTGAAAATCAACTTGGGCATAGCCTATTTGACCGCATCAAAAACCGCTTGGTGCTCAACAATGAAGGAAAACTTTTACTTCCCGCAGCCAATGAATTATTGGACCGAGCTAGAGAGCTGCCCCAGCTATTCAATCAGGGCTCCCAACTAACAGGTAAAATCCACCTTGGGGCAAGCAACACCATAGGGAATCAATTGTTACCATTATTAGTTCGCGATTTTACCGCAAAACATCCTAATATTGAATTTGATATGCAACTTTCAAACTCATCCGCTTTGGTTCAACAAGTGTCTGAGTTTGGTTTAGATTGCGCACTAATAGAAAGCAATGAAGTCTCCCCTCAACTCAATCATCACTCTTTTGGTTACGACAACATGTGCATTGTATGTGCGCCCTCTCACCCATTATTGAATAACAAAAACCTTTATCTCCATGATTTAGAATCACAAAGTTGGCTACTACGAGAGCCCGGTTCGGGATCTCGAGATTTCTTTATTACCCACATTGCCACTCAACTTAAAAGCTGGAATAAAGCATTTGAGCTGACTTCTAGCGAAGCGATTATTAATAGTGTTGGCGTTGGATTGGGACTGGCTTGTCTATCGGAATTATCCGTAGCAACCGCAATTCAAGCAGGAAAGGTAGCAAAACTTGCCATTCAACTGCCACTAGCTAGAAAGATGCAGCTTGTGGTGCATAACAAAAAACACCTCAATCCACAGCTAAAAGCCTTTATTGACTTTAGTCTTGCTTGGCGATTGAGCAATCACCTCGCAAAATCAGCAACTGAACTAGACTGTAAACAGTGAATTCTGTATAAATCAACAGTATCAAATAACCTAATTTAATGAGGATGAACCATGGCTGTTATCGTCAAGTACGTGGTAGAACGCAACGGAGAAGAAAAGATGACTTTTACCTCAAAAGCGGAAGCTGATGCCTATGACAAAATGCTGGATATGGCCGACGAACTATTCGAACTGCTAGGTAAAAGTGAAATTATTGCAGATGAAGAGAAGCAAGAAGAGCTTTCTATGTATCTGGCAAAAAACAAAGACGAAGTACTTTACGCCTTGGGAGCAAAACGCAAACCTGCCCCTAAAAAGCCAAAAGTGGTAAAAGATTCAGCAATAGATGAATCTAGCGAGTCTGATGCAGCTTAAACTCTAGAATAGTTGTACAGGGACTGCTAACGTAGTCCCTATTAATCACTCATATGCAACAACCTCAATGAAAGAGTTAATTCTTCATGCTGTAACTGTGTTTATGGGCTTTTTTGCTATCATGAACCCTATTGCCAACACCCCTATATTCCTTGGACTTACTAGTGGTGCAGACCATGCCACCGCCAAATCAGTCGCCCTACGTTCCGTATTTATCGCTTTTATCATAGTTACTATTTTTGCGATATCAGGAAAGATCATCTTTGACCTGTTCGGTATCACCTTGTATGCACTGCGTATCACGGGTGGTATTTTGGTTATCATGATTGGCTTCAATATGCTGCAAGGCAAGAATGAACACACCCACGCCAATAAACGCATGTCAGCATTAGAGCAAAAACAAGCTGCACTCGGAATTGCTGTATCACCACTAGCAATGCCTATTTTGGCAGGTCCTGGCACCATAGCGACAGCGATGAACTTCGCCGCAGTTGGGGGCTATTATGAGGTAAGTATTACTGTACTTGCGTTTGCACTGTTATGTGGCATTACCTATTTACTATTTGTCTCTGGTGAAGCCTTAGTGAAAGCACTCGGCGCAAGTGTGCTCAATGTAATTACTAGAATGATGGGGTTAATCCTAGCTGTAATCGGTATGCAGATGCTTATCGAGGGTATCCATCAAGCCTATAGTGCGCTATTCAACTAGTGCAGCACTCATAGACTCAACCATTTTGTCAGTTTTCATGATTTAGCCCTTTTCACCTATGCTTGGGCTGATTATAGTGTAATCCTGATAACAAATTTAAGAGGCATGCATTCTGATATCTGGGTTCATAAATGAGCTTAGCTAGCATGCCAAAACTATTATATGGAGATTTATTAATGTCTTTCTTTGCACTGGCTCTCGGTAGCGCAACCAAAAACCGAGATGGTAAAATTATTGAAGCCTTCTTCCCTGCCCCAATCTTAAACCCAACTTCTGATTTAATTGCAGCAGTTAAACAGGTATCAAACTACACGCAAGGCAATCAAAGTATTGAACTATCTCCACAGCAATGCGCCGAGCTTGTAACTGTGTTTGAAAATAATAACCAATCTGCAAGCGCAAACTTTGCTTCAAAAGCAGCACAATCAACTCAACCTTTGGTGATTACAGTTCTTGAAACTGATGACAAGCCTCAATCAGTTGCCGAGGGCTTTTTAAAGTTGCAACTTATTTCTCATCGCCTTGCTAAACCACACGCTATTGTTCTCGATGGTATTTTTGGTCTACTACACAACATCGCATGGACAAATGAAGGCCCTATCGATCTTCCTGAGCTTGCTGAACGTCAAATTGACGCTCGCCTTGCTGGACGTGCTTTAACGGTCGATTGCGTAGATAAATTCCCTAAAATGGTAGACTACATTGTTCCGACTGGCGTTCGTATTGCTGATACCTCTCGTGTACGCCTTGGTGCGCATGTAGGTGAAGGCACAACCGTTATGCACGAGGGCTTTATCAACTTCAATGCTGGCACAACAGGTGTAAGTATGGTTGAAGGTCGAATCTCAGCGGGTGTTATGGTTGGTGAAGGATCAGACATTGGTGGTGGTGCTTCAATTATGGGCACACTCTCTGGCGGCGGTAAGGTTGTTATTGCTATTGGTGAAAATAGCCTACTTGGCGCTAATGCTGGCCTAGGCTTTCCTCTAGGGGACCGCTGTACTATTGAATCTGGCTTGTACGTAACAGCTGGCACCAAAGTGCAGATGCTTGATAGCAATGGTAAACCAGTTGAGATAGCAAAAGCACGTGATCTTGCTGGAAAGTCGGATCTACTTTTCCGCAGAAACTCTCAATCAGGTGCGGTAGAGTGTCTTACCAATAAGTCTGCTGTTGAACTCAATAGCGAATTACATAGCAACAACTAACCATTGTTTCCGAGATGAATTATTGTTTCGTGAAATAAAAACGTAAAAAAAGGGAGAACATTATGTTCTCCCTTTTATTATGCTTCGACATTAGAGCGAAGCAAAAACTAAAGCTAACTCTCTTCAGTTGTTACTTTTCAGATAACGTATGAAGATTAACTTCCTCTTGCTTCTTACCAGCGCCTGGGTCGTTGAATGTATCGATATCTAACGCACCCTCTGACTTACCAACAATTACAGTAACCGCACTATCACCTGTAATATTTACCGCAGTACGAATCATATCCAATAGGCGATCCACCCCCATAATTAAGGCAATACCTTCTAAAGGAAGACCCACTTGGTTCAATACCATTGCAAGCATAATCAAACCAACCCCTGGGACACCAGCAGTACCTATAGAGGCCAATGTCGCAGTTAGGATTACCGTTAGATAGTCCCCCATAGTTAGGTCAATATTGAACGCTTGTGCAATAAAGGCGGTCGCAACACCTTGCATGATGGCAGTACCATCCATATTGATCGTTGCACCTAACGGTATAGTAAAAGATGAAACACGGTTATGGACTCCCAAGCGATGAGTCGCAGTTTCCATAGTCACCGGAATGGTTGCATTTGAAGAAGCAGTAGAGAATGCGAACATGACCGCATCTTCCATTTTCTTCAAGAAGTTGATCGGATTTAGACCCGTTGCAACCTTCAATAATATTGGATATACCACCAAACCTTGAATCAATAATGCGGCGCTCAATACCAGGAAGTACCCCCCAGATTGACAATAGCTCCAAGGCCAATATTTGCAAACAGCTTCGACATTAAGAAAAACACACCATAAGGAGCGATATTCATAAGCAGCGTAACGAGCTTCATGATCACTTCGTTGATATCACGAAATGCAGCGGCAACTCTATCGCCAGCTTCGCCACAAGCGCTTATCGCGATACCAAACAGCAACGCAAATACAATAATCTGCAGTGTGTTTCCCTGAGCCATAGATTGAATCGGGTTGGTAGGGAACATATCGATAATAACTTTGCCTAGCGAAGGCGCTTCGGTCGCAGTAAAGGAGGTTGCCGCAGTGAGGTCGGCACCACTACCGGGCTGGAATACCGTTCCCATGAAAATAGCCATAGAGATAGCGATCATGGTTGTAATGATATAAAAAAGCAGCGTTTTTCCACCAAGTCGACCTAAGGTAGAAATGTCTTTTAGGGAACTGGTTCCGCAAACTAGAGAGACAAAGACCAATGGCACTACAAGCATTTTTAAGCTTGCAATAAATATAGATCCACCGACATCAAATAAACCGTTTACCAGATAACCTTGTACAAAGTGGTTTTCTGAAAATATCAAACGAATAATAAAACCTGTCAGTATCCCTAATACCATACCCATAATCACACGGGCTGTCAGAGACAGTTTTTTATCAGTATTCATCTATGAATACTCCTTCTTAAAGTGTTTAAAGAGCTTTGAACGGCTGCAAAGCCCCCACAAACCCTATCAGACCAACAATAGATAATTATTCTCACTTAGCCTGTTAATTATCAGTATTTGAAGGCCGTCTCAATTTTACGCTTCCAAAAACATAAATCCTAACAAACTAATCACACAACAAAGACAAGTTAGCTCAAAAAACACCCAGACCCAACGCGGTAAACCACCAGCATTTCAACATCGGAGTCATACATTCCATTTTCAAAACAAACGCAACCTAAACAAAAATATAATAAGTCCAACTTCAGGTAATAATTGTAGCTCAATCATCAATTTTTTTGGTACTTACCACCATTGCTAGTGCTCTATCTGCAATAAAAAATAAGCACTCCAATAAATTGGAGTGCTTATCCATGTGGCATACTAATCTTAGCTTACTGTACTACCCTTCTACCGGTTCAACTTTTTGCAGTCGCAATTCCGACAGAGCTCTTTCTAGGTTCTCATTGGCCGTCTTATAGTAAGAAGGCTTTTTATCAATTGCTTGTTGAAAGTATGGAATCGCTTCTTCTGGGCTTCCCCTTAACATCACGAAGTAACCTACATTATTAAGCGCTTCTGGCTCACTCATATTCCTTTTAAATATATTCAAAGCTTGTCGGTTATCCCCTAAAGCAATATAGATTAACGCCAGATTATTCAGTGCTTTTTCATTCCCAGGTTCTCTTTTAAGGGCGCGATTGGTTATCCGTTGCGCCAAATAGTACCCTCCACTCATATAATGAGAATAACCAAGGTTAACTAGAGTCTGGGTTGAGTTTGGAGCAATCTCTAATGCTCTTTCATAGTAGCGCTTAGCAAGGTCATGGTTTTGCTCCGTATCAGATAATACGCCCAGTCCCATATAACTTCTAAATGGGCTCTGAGAATCATAGGGTAAATCTTTAAGAACTTCGTCTGTAAGCGAAGAGTAATTTTCCAAGACCTGAGGGTTATTAAGCCTAACTTGATCCTCACTTACAGCTCTAAAGAAGTAGGTTCTACCTTCATCTACCAAGCCCTGCTTAGTATAGATAAGCCCTAACTCCTCCAAAGATTTAATGCTATTGGGCTCAGCCTCAACTGATTTGAGATACGCCTTTTCAGCTAGTGCAACATCTCCCTTTGCAGCATGGATTCGACCTATGGTATAGAGGGTTTTAGGCTGATGAGTTGCATCGTTAAACGTGAGTGAGCGAATATATTCATAAAGAGCTAAATCATAATTTTGATTGGTTAGCGCTTTATCCCCTCTTTCAATAGCCTCTAACTCTGTTTTAGGTGGCTCTTCATTAGTTAACGAGTCAACAGGTTTACCTGAATATAAGCTGTTATCAAATGAGCTGTTTTTGTTGTCGGTATCTGAGGCACAACCGAACAGGCTCACACCTAAGGTCAATGCGACAACCAGTTTTTTAAGTTTGAAATCCATTTCTTATTTCCTTAGCTATTTTAGCGCATCGAACAGCGTCATTAATCCAGGTCCCAGCGCCACAATAAAGAAGCAAGGCCAGATAAACATCACCATTGGGAATAACATTTTTGTGGGAATTTTTGCTGCAACCTCTTCTGCTTCTTGAGTTCGTTTATCTCGATAGTCTTCAGTATAGTCTCTTAAGGTTTGTGCAATACTCCCCCCAACTTTGGCGGCATGTGAAAGCATTGTCACTAGCCCAGTCAACTCAACTACACCGGTTCTATCGACCAACTCTTTAAAGGCGATTGGCATTTCAACACCGGCTTGAATCTTAGCGCATACCGTCTCTAGTTCGGCGGCAAAATCGGGGTGACTCACCATAAGCTCGTCTCCCACTCTTTTAAGCGCGGCATTGAACCCCAAGCCAGATTCAGTACACACTACGAGTAAGTCTAAAGCATCGGGGACCGCCGCTTTGACCCTGTCTTTTCGCTCAGAAACCATCTTGGCCAAAACCATATTTGGACCAAATAGACCAAACCACAAGGCCACAATAATAAGCAGTGTCATATATCCTGAGTCTCTCATCAGGAAATATACAACGGCCGATAAAAATACACCGATCAATGCACTAAATAGCTTTATCGCATAAAACAGATTTAAGGCACTTTGATCATGATACCCAGCCTGAATAAGTTGCAGTTGTATACTGTGTCTTTCTTTAGCTGAGTTGGGAACCATGAGTGGTGCAAAGTTTTTTAACGCGCTGTCCATTCGATCAGACCTTGCATGTGGGTCAGAATCACCACTAATCGATTTCAGTTTTCTTTTTAAAGGCGAGTTAACGCCCAGCACTAGCATCCCGACAGCCATAACCGCTAAGACTGTGCCAACCATAACCATAAATAAGAAAAGATTATCGCGACTGATTAAGTCTTGCAGTGATGATGTACCTAGTAAGCTATTGAAATCCATAACTACACCTTAATATTTACAATTCTTCTTATCCAAAACGCACCAATCGCAAGGCTCACGATACCAACGCTCACTGCGGTAATACCTCGAGGATCACTAATCAATAGTTCAGCATGAGTTGGGTTGATAAACATAGTTAATATATAAAGTGCGAAAGGAGACAGTACTAAGATCCATGAGGAAAGACGAGCCTCTGCTGATAGGGTTCTTATTTTCCTAGCTAGTTTAAACCTAGCACGTAAAACCTTCGAAACCTTATCAAGGTTCTCAGTCAAATTACCCCCTGTCTCTTTTTGCAAAATAACTGCACTCGCAAAAGCCAACATAGACACAGTTGGTGTTCTATCAACCATCTGCATAATTGCAAGGCGCATATCATAGCCAAAATTGAGCAGGTTAAAGGTTTTACTAAATTCCAGTCCAATAGGGTCTGGCATCTCCTCACCAACCTCTTTAAAGGCTTGGTTTATCGGTTGGCCCGCCTGAAGGACCCGCTTAATAATATCTAACGATTCTGGTAACTGCTCTTCAAAGGTTTGTAGTCGTTTAGATATACAGCGCTGGATCCACATATATGTGATAACCACCGGCGCAAAGAAAATAGCTACCGATACATACCACTGCTGGTTTAACACCAGAGATACAACTAACGCTAAGACACTTGCTAACGTAACCCACCCCATCAAACGCCCGAGGGTTACTTTTAGGCCTCCTAGTTCAAGCATTTTTTTAAGGCGTTCAAAGGCAGGTATTTTAACCATCTGCCTTTCAAAGGGGGTCATTTCTTTAAGATAATACTCTTGAAGTAATGACAAACTCTCTTCGTCTACCTTACGCTGAGCCTGCTTTAGTCGCTTGGCCAACTCACCATGTTTTGCCTTTTGTCCTGCAACAGGTAACAGCAATGCTTGTGAGATAAATAGAACAGCAAAAAACAGCAATACTAGAAATAAACCCAAATTATCCATAGCCTAATGCCTCTCTAGTTACTGGCTTTAAAGAGTTCAAATGGAATATCCAGACCTCTTTTTACCAAGTTGTCATGACAAGATGGCACGATTCCTGTCGCAATATATTCACCGATAATATTACCGTTCTCATCAATACCTCGACGGCGGAACTTAAATATTTCCGACATAGTAATAACATCACCTTCCATACCGTTAATCTCACATACACTAACCATGCGACGTTTACCGTCTTCTTGACGCTCCATCTGAACCACAAGGTGAATAGCAGACGCAATTTGTGAACGCAGGTTTTTTGCAGTCATGTTCCATCCAGCCATGGCGAACATATTTTCTACCCGGCTAAGGGCATCTCGAGGGGTGTTTGCGTGAATCGTGGCCAGTGAACCATCGTGACCTGTGTTCATAGCTGAAAGCATATCTACCGCTTCGGAACCACGCACCTCACCAATCACGATTCTATCTGGACGCATACGAAGTGAGTTCTTAACTAAATCACGCTGGGTAATCTCTCCTTTCCCTTCAAGGTTAGCAGGGCGGGTTTCAAGGCGAACGACATGTGGCTGTTGTAATTGAAGTTCAGCTGAATCCTCAATAGTTACGATGCGTTTATTACTGGGTATGAAACCAGAGAATATATTGAGGGTGGTAGTTTTCCCTGAACCGGTACCACCAGATATGAGAATATTCAGCTCCCCAGTAACAGCCGCTTCGATAAATTTGGCCATCTCTGGAGAAAGAGAGTTAAAACCTAACATATTATCCATGGTCAAACGGTCTACTGCAAAGCGACGAATTGAAACCGAGGCACCATCGATTGCAAGGGGTTGAATTATCGCGTTAACCCTAGAGCCATCTTTTAAGCGAGCATCAACCATTGGCGATGCTTCATCAATCCTACGCCCAACTTGACTAACGATTCTATCGATAATATTCCGCAAGTGCCTTTCATCTAAAAACGTATGCGGGGTTCGCTCCAGTTTACCAAACCTCTCGACGTATACGCTTTGAGGTCCATTGACCAAAATATCCGACACGCTTCGATCATTTAAAAGCGGCTCTAAAGGCCCTAACCCGAACACTTCGTCTTCTATCTGCTTAATGACACGTTTTCTCCCTTCCAAGCTTACTGGATGGGTTTTATCATCATTCATTAGCTGGCTTACAGCTTCTTGCAGTTCTCTTTTCGCCCTTCCTTCTTCGAGATTAGATAACACACCTAAATCAAGGGTCTCTAATAGCTTTTTATGGAAGTAGTGTTTAACGTCCTGTTCTTGCTTTTGTGCTTTATCTAACTCTGGGACATTATCAATATCAGACTGGCTCACATTTGTTACCGGCGAAATACTCACCTTAGTCTCAACAACTTGCTCTTGTTCTTGTTCTTGATTTTCAGCACTATTCGCTTTTCGCTCAAAATCTGGGTTAATATTTTTTCTTTTGAAAAACATAGTTGTTCCTCACTTAACTAAATAGTTTCTTAAGCCAACTGGTTTGAGATTCCGATTGTGGGACAATCGACAGAGCAAGTTGAGTAACTGCATTTGAAATCGGAGTACTCTTTTTATTCATCGCAAATGGTTTACCTAGATTTGAGCTTTCATTGACCGTTTTATAGTCATTGGGTAACACATGCACTCTTACATCCCCTAAAGCCTCTTCAATATCAGTGATTTTTAATTGATGCTTTTTGTCGTAGCGATTTATCACCACTTCTAACTGATTTTTAGGAGTGCCAAATTCAAGCTCTAATACGGATACCATGTCATTAGTATTCTTTAGCGATACGTATCCTTGCTGCGCAATCAAATAATTTTTGGTCGCAAGAGAAATCAAAGATCCATAATTGGCCTCAATTCCTCTAGAGAGATCCGCAACAATATGAGTGTAGTACTGACGTAGCAAAGGGATCACACGATGTAAATCGCGAGCTTTTAACTCATTTTCGATGGGGTGGAGTTGTTGAAAATTCAAAAAATACAAATTACTGGAGTGTTTGGACACCAGAGACTCAAGAGAGACTTCATCTAAACCTGAAGCGCCATCAATGACATCATGCAGTCCGTGTTGAGGTTGAAGATCTAAATAATCTTGGATAGCCCCAAATTGAACATCGAGATCAAGCAGCAGCACCTTGTTCGATTCTATCTTCGCTAACTCAATCGCGACATTCATCGCCACAGTAGATGCGCCACATCCCCCTTTACTGTTAATAAAGGTAAATAATTCAGATAGGTGTCGTGAAGACAGTTTCTCTTGTGAAATGGTTTTAAGAAGATTAGCAAGCCCCTCAAGAGTCGTTGATTCTGAGAGGAAATCCGACGCTCCAATACGCAATGCGGTTTTTAGCTCGATGCTATCGGCTTCATCACCGAACACTATTAATGTGGTATTTCCTGCTTGCAATAGCCCATTATTTTCATAAAGTTCCGAAATATTATGCGCCCAGTCACTAGATGCCTGAACAAATAATAGGTCTGGTGCCGCCGATTGGTTTAGTACACCTTCAGCCAAGCGCTCCAGCTCCATAAAAACTAGAGATACATTGTTACACCCTGCAAATTGCTTGTTTAGGTGAGCCTTAAACGACTCATGACTATAAACAACCCAAATTTGTAATTGGCTCTTTAACACCAATTTAAAGTGGTTATTGTCCGGTGTGATTTTAACTATTTCGCTCATTCCTTGGCCTCGTTAAAATTCAACAGATACCAATTATTTTATCTGTCCTCCGCCAGCTATAGTGGGGTAATGGATATCAGACAAAAAGCCCAAACCGGCTGTAATTCCTTTAAGCACGGTCAAGGCATGAGATGGCAACTAATTTTATTAAAATTGTTAATTACTAAAGCCTGAACCAATTGATATGTTCTTGCTTGCCCCTTTATTATAGCCCTTAATAGAAGCTTGAGCCCTCTCACCACTTCCTTCTGGTAACACTCCTAGGTTTTCCTCGGTAGCATTGGGGTTATAGGTCTGTTCTGCTTTGAGGTAGGCTACGGATTTGCCCAGTTCACTATTGTTAGAGCATCCAACCAAACCAACCATTAAGCACAATGTTATAAATATTTTATCCATGGTGATGTTCCCTATAATGAATGTCCAAACTGGCCTTCAGATCCACCCTGTGATGACGGCACCTTATTGCTTTCGGGTGCTTGTTTTTCACTATTTGGTACAACGAGCTCCGAATCGTAATAGGCAGATTTACCTATCAGATAAAACTCGATATCCGACGGTTCAACAAAACCATCTGTTGGTAATGTGATTTTATTTCTATCAATAGGTTTGGCTAAGCGTGGGGTAACCAAGATAACAAGTTCAGTTTCTCCCGATACGTACTGCTTACTCTTAAACAAGTTACCTAATACTGGGATGTCTCCAACACCAGGCATTTCATTAGCAATATCACGACTGTTTTCATTTAACAGACCCGCAATCCCGATAGTCTGGCCGTCTGCAAGTTCTAGCGTAGAAGAAGCGCTTCGCTTGGTAATAGGGGGAACAATATAGGCGGCATTAGAATCACCCGGGTTATATGACAGAGCACCAGTTGCTGCAACTTCACTCACCTCAACCGCCAGTTGAAGGTTAATTTTTTGATCACTAAGTACAACTGGAACAAAATCTAGCCCAACACCGTATTCCTTATATTCAATGCCTATCCCGTCATCATTTGGTACAGGAATTGGAAACTCACCACCGGCTAAAAATTTTGCTTGAGAACCACTTAATGTGGTCAAGTTTGGTTCAGCTAGAACCTTAGCCACACCATTTTCTTTTGCGATATCCAAGGCAAAAGTAAACAAAGTATTGCTGTCTACCAGCCCCCCAAGTAAGCCAAATTCATTGGCACCAACATTACCAATTATTGGCTGAATAATTCCAGATATCGCATTCTGACCTATACCAGCCCCCGCACTTGTTGCACCCCACGTGAAATCACCACTTTTTTGGAAGAAGTGAAAATTGGAATCAAAGCGACGCACTAAAGAGCGTTGCACTTCGGCTACGGTAACCTCCAGCATGACCTGTTGTGCTCCGCCTATGGTCATTAGGTTGATAACCCCAACATCCGCTTCGCCTGCATCGTCTTCAGTCGCATTTGCAGCTTGCCCCGCAGAATAGGTTTGTGCGACTTTAACAGCAATATTCATATTCTCTTGATTACTGACTAAACCACTCAAAATAAGCTTGTCTTGCGAGCTATGAACCTGTACTTGCTCATTCGGTAAAAACTCATATAGCTTCTGCTTTAGGTTATTTAGATCGTGAGTTACTTCTACGTTTAATGATTCAATTAGTCGACCTTGTGCATCCCAAACCGATAGGTTAGTCGAACCCAATTTTTTACCGATCAGAAACAGCTCATCTGAACGTATCATTACAATATCAAGCACATTGGGATCCCCTAGAGAAACCTTCTTCGCTTTACCTGCTATCTCTACATGGGTTGATTTATGATGTGGTATCGAAATAGTCCTGCCCGACTGCGATGCTGCCAACGAAACAGATACAAAACTTACCATTGTGAATATGAGTACTAAAATCCTTTTCATGTGTACCTCACTCGCTGACTCGAATACTTGAACGGCTGGTGCCTTTAATAATAGTCACACTAGGCGGAGCCACATAACGTCTTTGTGGTTTATCAATAGTTTGCGGATTTCTTAACGCTAATTGAATCGTTCCGCGGCTGTTTTCAGTTAACAGCTTTTCCGCTTCTCTTGGTGTTACTTCTAAGGTTACAGCTCTTACTATAATAGGCTTGTTATCATTAGTTCTTGCGGTTTGGTCTACAGCCAAAACCCGAATATTTTTTAATACCGTTGAGGTGCGATTATTTCTGGTATTTAGGATATCGACCTTATTACCAGGAAGAAGGAAACCCGCCACCCCGATAACATCATTAACTCGTATTGTTAACGCCCTTTTATCTTCAGGAATAAGTACAGCTAGGCTTGCGCCCTCATTCGGGCCACCAAAGTGCGATATATGGATAATTTGACCTGCAAACACTTGGTTTTTGGCAACCATACCCTCAAGTTGGCCATAGTCCTTAACCACCGTAGAGTCTATCCATGCCACTTCAAGTTGCTTCTTAGCTAAATGCTTGGCTTCAATAACAGTCCCTTCAGGAATATCCACTGCCGCAATCACCACCGGATGACGCTCAATAGTTTCAACCTTCACTTGTGGCTGAGTTTGACCCTCCATCCACTGCTTGGCCACCATAACTGCGCCCAATCCAAATACTACCGACAGGACTAATAAAAATATGATCGTTCCTTTGCTCATAATACCGACCCTCCGTGCTCGTCAGCAGTAAAATAAAGATCCCACGCCCTTTGTAATATAGTAGAGTTCACCTGAGGTGCAATCTCTTCAAACTGAATAATATCTTGGCTAATACCTAGAATATCTTTAGGTAAACATGGGAAATATCCTACTTTATGTAAAGAATGTAGGTTTAATAGGGTTTCAAGAGCAGAAGGAAGCAACTCAAGATCCTTATTTTTAGATAGGTCAGACCACAAATTTATATAGTCATTCTCTAATAAAGGTTGGAATTGGATCTTATATCCAAGGCGCCTTAAAAAGGCGGGATCAGCGATAGTCTGAGGATCTAAGTTGGTTGAAAATGCCATAGTCAAAACAAATGGTATGGTAATTTGTTGACCATTAGGCAATGACAGATGATCGTAATTGTACTCCATTGGAACGATCCAGCGGTTCAATAAAGTGGCAACCGGCATAGGTTGACGCCCAAGATCATCAATCACTAAAATACCGTTGTTGGCCATCATTTGTAGTGGTGCTATCCAAATACGGTTGTGTTCGGAATGATTGACCTCGAGCATATCCATAGTCAACTCGCCACCAACTTGGATATCAGGCCTCTTACATAGTACCCAACGCTTGTCGTAGTGACTCTTCAGCGAAATGACATCTCGATTATGTTTGTTGTCAACAGGCTTATGATGCTGCTCTGAGAATACCTTAATAATATTCCCAGCAGCAAATACTGCATAAGGGATATAGACCGAGGTATTGAGTGCATTCAATATTCTAGCCGCCACAAAACTCTTACCGGTACCTGCATGACCATACAAGAGCAGAGCTCTTCCTGAGTTAATTGCAGGACCCAACACTGGTATAAGCCTATTTGCGCCGTACACGTCAGACAGCGCTCGCTCAACATCAGGGCGTCGAATAAGTTGCGCCCTAAGGTCTTGCAGTTCAACCATTTGGTTATATTTTTGCAGCGATACTGGTACAGGGCCGATATAGGCGTCTTTTTTAAATGCTACTTCTGCCTCAGCCAGCCCTTGCTCAGACAGTGCGTATCGGACATGGCTCTTCGCTGATTCAGAAAATAGAGATTGTGCGCTAGGCTGAAACACTTCAACTAGGGCTTTTTTTCTCAATTCAGACAGAACATCCTCAATCAAATGCGTGACAATTCCTAGCATCTGAGCAAGATGTAATATATCTGTTTTGGGGTATGCTGATAGGTGCTTGACGACAAGGTTTTCGACAACGGCAGTTGGAATACCTAAATCATCCATGGAAGAAATAATAGCAGGGGCAGCAACTTGAGGGCTAAGGTGTGAATCAGAGCTCGTTGTATCATTCATAGAGGAAGCACTCCATTATTGTAGGATGCTACTAAACGCAAGACCTAATGTAACGGCAGGAGCAAAAGGCATGACCAGTTTATTGCCATAAATACTGTGTGAAGTATCTAGGTTACTTTTAAGTAGAAGACTCGGATCCATGCAAACTAATAGCGGATTGGTAACACCCAAACGGCTAATATTCATCAGTGCCGTGAATACACCTAATATACCGGCAGCCATTAGAATCCAGAAACTAGCCTCTAGAAGAGATCCCCACCCGACTACGTATCCGATAACCGAGAGCAGTTTTACATCTCCAGGAGACATTATTTTGAGAACGTAAAGCAGCAAAGAGCAAGCTAACATTGCTCCAAATCCAATTATATGTTCAACTAAAAAAATACCATTTGATATTAATAATAATGTATTAATAAACAGGATCATAAGTAATAACTTATTGGGTATTTTATTTTCAGTTATATCTTTAATGGAAACCATTATTAATAGAATCCAAACTAGAATTGAGATTTGCATAGTTGAAAAGGTACATAGTTAGGGTATAACTATGTACTCAATACCTTCTGTGATTGGAACCAATCAGTAGCAACGTGTTAATTTTTTATTTTAAATGAGTAATAATTCCCAGGTGAAATCATGGTCAATTAAGATTTGCAATCTTAATCTTAAATAATTAACTGAGCATCTATTAATAATTATATATTACACGTTTACAGCATTACGACTATAGAACCGAGATTCAATACAGTTAGCCAGAAATGCCTGCAATAATATTCGATAATTTTCCATCTAACTGAGTACCAAGGGTTGTGAATATAGTCGTTATGGCAGCAACTAGAAGTGATGCACCAATAACGTATTCAACAACCGTCAACCCTTCTTCATTATCGAGAAAAGCTTTAATATTTTTAAAATTGTCCATAATATCTCTCCAAAAGTCAGTCCCTTAACTGGACTCACAAATTGTAAGCATCTCACTTAAACAATGTTAGGATTTTGTTGCTAAAATGGAGCATTTCAAGTCAACATAATCCAAATCATAATGATTAGTTGCCTTCTGGTAAGCTTGATACGGTCTGATTGATTTTTCCTGAAAGGGTCACCTCATAACCAGTAAAGAAAACCACCAAAGCCCCTACTAGCAAAGCAGCAGCTACCACGTACTCAACCACGGTTAACCCTTCCTGATCTTGCATGAATTGCTGAAAATAATGCACCTGACGTCTCATTTTTGTTCTCCAACAGAATCTATTCATCGGATAATGTGATCATAGGTCATAGTTTATACAATGAGCTAGTCACTTTATTGCATAATCTTGCCATATTGGACTAAACTGTACTCAGCTCCCAAGGATGAGGAGCAAATCAAGGAAGATGGTTATGGAATCTAAACACTTTTGGATAGGTGGTGATTTCACACGGATAAGTGAACACGCCCCAGCGCAACTCGAGCAACTTTTTTTAAACTTTGGTCGAGACATTTCAGTGCTAACCCGCCCTGACATTAAATGTGCTTATTTTTTACTCGACAAAGATGTCATTGAGTTGTTTAAGCTTGCTCAAAATATTTGCAACAACTTGAATAAGTCATTGATTGTAGTCAGTCTACTACCTAGATATGAAGTTGAACTGCAACCCGCTGTAATTTCTCATTTTCATACCCTCTCAAAGGCTAAAACCTTTGAAGAGCAATTAGAAAGCATCATTCAACAGACTAATAATATTGCCCCTTCAAATAAAGGGAATATCTATACTCGATTAGTAAAGATTGATTCCTACATAGAAGACAATATCACACAAGATATTCGTGAAGAAGACCTTGCTAAACTAGCCAGTTTCTCTACAACTTATTTTTCTAAGTTTTTCAAAAAGCATAAAAAAATCAGCTTTCAACAATATCTCAGTAACAAAAGGGTTGCACTATCAAAGGTACTGCTAGAGCAACACCCTGATGAAAAAGTAGCCTCAATTGCATTTAGAGTAGGATATTCTGATGTCTCTTATTTTAACCGAGTATTCAAAAAACACACCAATTTAACCCCAACACAATATCGACAGCACACAAATTAACTTTCTTTATTAATCCCATATAAATCTCTGCTAAGCTTTTGAATACAAAAACGATAGTGAAAGTGAATGAGGAAGATATGGATTCAAATTTGGGCGTGGCGGAAAATAATGACATTTTTACTAATCCACCTTGTAGCTTACCTCCCCCGAATGAGCTCATCTTAAAATGGGCTCATGAACGACCAAACGAGGTTTACCTTAGACAAATAATTGATAGAGAGTTTGTCGACTACACTTATTCCGATATAGCCGATATGGCATTGAGGTTTGCTAACTCATTACGAAATTTAGGGCTAAAACCAAAAGATAAGGTCGCATTCATATCAAAAAACTGTGTTGAATGGTTTATTACAGACCTAGCATTAATGCTAGGTGACTATATTAGTGTGCCTATATTTCCTACCGCTGGCGCACAAACAATAGAGTATTGCATTACACATAGTGAAAGTAAGGCTCTTATTGCAGGTAAGCTTGATGATTCTACCCCAACCTCTGAGGTGATCTCTCGTAATCCAGACCTGATAACTGTCTCTTTTCCTTATGACTCAGCGCCTATCTGCGCTCATAAATTTGCCCAACTGGTTCACGACGTAGCCCCATTACCAGAGGCGGAGTACGCTCATCACCATGATGATAAGCTGATGTCGATCGTTTACACCTCAGGAACCTCAGGTACGCCCAAAGGCGCGATGCTGACCTATGGCGCATTTTCGTGGTCAGTACAAATGCTGGTTCAACATATTGGCATACAAGCCGGAGATAGAATGTTTTCCTATCTTCCGCTTGCGCACATAACAGAGCGCGTTTATATATTCGGTTCATCCATTGCCGCAGGACTACCGACAGCATTCCCTGAATCTCTAGATACGTTTATCGATGATGTTAAGATGCATCGACCAACCCTATTTATATCAGTCCCTCGACTGTGGACCCTTTTCCAACAAAGAATTCAGGATAAATTACCGCCTAAAAAACTTAATTTATTGCTAAAAATTCCGATCTTGAGCGGCATTATTAAAAAGAAAGTGGCGCAAGGATTAGGGCTAGACCAAGCGAGAGTTTTAGGTTGCGGCTCAGCACCTATAAGCCCTTCTATTCTTGAGTGGTACCACAGTGTTGGATTAAATATTACAGAGGCATGGGGAATGACAGAAACCTATGCTTACGGCACCTTAAACTATCCATTCAATCAGAACAAAATCGGTTCTATTGGACAAACAGGCCCCGGAGTAGAAATAAAAATCGCCGATGACGATGAAATACTATTACGAAGTAAGGGATTATTCTCAGGGTACTATAAAGAAGATAGCTTAACTGGAGAGAGCTTTAACAGTGATGGTTGGTTACATACAGGGGATGCAGGGCTAATTGATGATGAAGGATATATCTATATCCAGGGACGTAAAAAAGATACGTTCAAAACGGCCAAAGGTAAGTTTGTAGCACCAGTTCCTATTGAAAAGTCCTTTATTGAACTAATTAGAGTAGAAATGCTGTGCCTAATTGGACTGGGAATGCCAGGCCCAATAATGCTAGTCGTGCCACATGATTTTCCAAACTTTGATAAGCAGCGCTATGAAAACTCGCTTAAAAAAGTATTGGATAAAATGAATCGCACTTTAGATAACCATGAAAAAATCAAAGGGATTCTAGTTATCAAGGAACCTTGGAGCATAGACAACGATATATTGACCCCTACTTTAAAGATAAAGCGTCATGTGTTAGAGAAAAAATATCACGACATAGGAGATAACTGGCCTGACACGCCTGTCGTTTGGGAATCGTAAGTATTTATATATAAAGCAGTAATGCAGGCTAAAACCTGCATTACTGTTACTGACCAATAAAATGCCCCATCGAGTAATCCTTGTATAACTAACGCACCAAATAACGCCAGATTAAGAACAAGAACCTTAAATCTATTCTCGTTTTTATTACATAGCCTAATTAACGCAGATATAGATAGCTTACAAATTAACAACAAAGCGATAGCAGCACCAAATATTCCAACTTCAACTAGCAGCTGTAATATAAAATTGTGGGGCTGAAAGAAACCAAGACTTCCCATAAAGCGATAAGCATCTGGTCCACTTCCAAGCCATATTGACTCTCTAAATACAGATAAGGCATCAGACCACAACACCAGACGGTTACTAGAGAATTGATTCAACGTCACTGAATCTGCATTCGTAAAGTCACTTAACAACCTATTTAACCCATTCCACTCCAAAACATTTAATGGTAATGAGATAACAATAGTCACCATTGAGATAAAGATAAGATAATAGAGTCTCTTTAGCTTAGAGTATTGTGAGTATTGCAGATATCCAAACATAAATATAATAGAGGCAAACAGAGCTAAGAAACTTCCTCTACCACCTAGCCATAATAACAAACCTAAATTAGATATATAAAGCAAAGAATAAGCCACCCACTTAAACTTATTTTCATTATCAATTAATAGTCTATACGACAAATACACACAAGAGGTACAACAAACAAAGCCAATGATTCTACGGTTAAATACAAATGGAAGTTGACTATTTTCATTATTTATAACTGACGCAATATTAAAGTTATAGTCATAAATATAATAAAAAGCACATACAGATACCGCAATAGATATATAAAAATATATTAATTCAGGACTACCCCACCGTTTAAAATGCTCAATACATGAAATGAAAAATAAAAGATGTATACATAAGAATAGCATTCGCATCGATGAAATATATAAAGAAAGATTATCTAATTCAGGAGCAACCACCATATAGCTAATAATATAGGTAGTAATAAAGCCAATAAATAGCATCACACTAGGGCTAGCGTAATTGAATCTAACCCTAAGCTTAGTTTGCTGCCTAATATAAAGGATATAGACACACTGCACAGCTGCTATCAGCCAAAAAGACCAGTACGCATGGTAATTTAAAAATATTGAAAGAAAAAAAACGCCCGACAAGAGTCTATTAGCCCTACTCTTTGTCAAAAAATCCCTCTCTATTACCATGGTAACTCCCTTACCACTATTGTCGTCACTTTAGAATAGTTCAAAAACAAAAGCCCCGATAGCTTTCGCTATCGGGGCTTTATTAAAGCTTAAAAGATTACCTAAGAATTACTTCTTAGCTTTTTCTTCTTTAACTTTAGCAATTACTTCTTCTGCCACGTTCATTGGGCATGCTGCGTAGTGAGAGAACTCCATAGAGAACTGACCACGACCAGAAGTAATTGTACGTAGGTGACCGATGTAGCCGAACATCTCAGAAAGAGGTACGTCAGCTTTAATACGAACACCAGTAACACCAGCTTGTTGATCTTTGATCATACCACGACGACGGTTAAGGTCACCGATAACGTCACCTACGTGATCGTCTGGAGTGAACACGTCAACGTGCATGATTGGCTCAAGAAGTTGAGCACCAGCTTTAGGCATTGATTGACGGAATGCGCCTTTCGCTGCGATTTCAAATGCGATTGCAGATGAATCCACTGCGTGGAAGCCACCGTCGAATAGTTCAACTTCAACGTCTAGAGTTGGGAAACCAGCAAGAACACCGTTTTCCATCATAGATGCAAAACCTTTCTCAACTGCAGGCCAGAATTCCTTAGGAACGTTACCACCAACAACTGATGATTTGAACGAGAAACCTGAACCAGCTTCGCCTGGCTTGATGCGGTAGTCGATCTTACCGAACTGACCAGAACCACCAGACTGTTTCTTATGCGTGTAGCTATCTTCAATTGGTTGAGTGATAGTTTCACGGTAAGCAACCTGAGGAGCACCAACAGTTAGGTCAACACCGTAAGTACGCTTAAGGATGTCAACTTTGATGTCTAGGTGAAGCTCACCCATACCTTTAAGGATGGTTTCGCCAGTTTCTTCGTCAGTTTCAACTTGGAAAGATGGATCTTCTGCAACCATTTTACCGATAGCGATACCCATTTTTTCAGAACCGCCTTTATCTTTTGGAGATACAGCGATAGAGATTACTGGAGTTGGGAATACCATTGGCTCTAGAGTTACTTGATCTTTTGGATCACATAGAGTGTGACCAGTTTGAACGTTCTTCATACCAACGATCGCAATGATGTCACCAGCTTGTGCGCTAGTTAGTTCGTTACGGTCATCAGCTTGCATCTCAACCATACGGCCAACACGCTCTGTTTTACCAGTGAATGAGTTCAAGATGGTGTCACCTTTGTTCAATTTACCAGAGTAAATACGAACGAAAGTTAGAGCACCGAAGCGGTCATCCATGATTTTGAATGCAAGCGCTTTGAATGTTTCGTCAGCAGACACGATAGCGTGGTTGCCAGTTTCGTTGCCTTCTTCGTCCATAAGAGGTTGAGGATCAACTTCTGTTGGAGAAGGTAGGTAATCAACAACTGCGTCAAGAACGATTTGTACGCCCTTGTTCTTAAATGCAGAACCACAGTATGTTGGGAAGAACGCTAGTTCGTTAGTACCTTTACGGATACAACGCTTAATGTCTTCGATAGAAGGCTCTTCGCCGTCCATGTAAGCCATCATTAGGTCATCGTCTTGCTCAACAGCTGTCTCGATTAGCTCTTCACGGTATTGCTCTACGTCGTCAACCATGTCCGCAGGAACATCTTGGATTTCGTAGTTTTCAGGAAGACCAGTGTCATCCCAAACGTATGCTTTACGAGTTAGAAGGTCTACAACACCAACGAATTCATCTTCGCGGCCGATTGGTAGAACCATAACTAGAGGAGTTGCACCTAGAACGTTTTTAACTTGGTCAACAACGTTGTAGAAATCTGCACCCATACGGTCTAGTTTGTTAACGAAAATCAGACGAGCTACTTCTGATTCGTTAGCGTAACGCCAGTTAGTTTCTGATTGTGGTTCAACACCACCAGAACCACAGAATACGCCAACACCGCCATCAAGTACTTTAAGTGAACGGTAAACTTCAACTGTGAAGTCAACGTGTCCAGGAGTATCGATAACGTTTAGACGGTGATCTTTCCAGAAACAGCTTACGGCTGCTGACTGGATAGTAATACCGCGCTCAGCTTCCTGTTCCATGAAGTCAGTAGTTGATTCACCATCATGAACTTCACCAGTTTTGTGGATCTGGCCGGTAAGCTTTAGGATACGCTCAGTTGTCGTGGTTTTACCCGCATCAACGTGCGCGAAAATACCAATATTTCTGTATTTTGATAAATCAGTCATCGTTTTACTCTATCAATAGGATATAAAATGCGCGCTGAGTATACCATAATCTGTACAGACTGATAGCCTTGCGTGCATGTCGAGGGAAAAAACATTAATTTTTTCCAATTCAAAAAATATAGGTGACTTTTATACATCTGGAAAGCTGGTTTTCATCACATTTCATCAAATGCTTGGATAGCTTCTGATAGGTTTTTTACAGCGTGAATTCTCATACCTGGAATCCCACCCTTTGGCATATTAGAAAACGGCACAATGGCTTGAGTAAAGCCATGTTTGAAGGCTTCATTTAACCGCTCTTGCCCACTAGGGACTGGACGGATCTCCCCTGCTAAGCCTACTTCACCAAAAATAACCGCATCTTTAGGTAGCGATCTATCCCTAAAACTAGATAACAACGCCATGACTAAAGCTAAATCAGCACTGGTTTCTGAAACCTTAACTCCGCCTACTACATTGACAAATACATCCTGGTCAGCCATCTGCATTCCGCCATGCTTATGCAATACAGCAAGTAGCATTGACAAGCGATTCTGTTCTAGGCCAACCGCTATGCGTCGAGGGTTTGCTAGCTGAGAGTAATCCACTAACGCTTGTATCTCAATAAGCAAAGGACGAGTCCCTTCCCAGATAACCATTACCGAGCTACCGCTGGTTTGCTCCTCACCACGAGAAAGAAAAATTGCCGATGGATTAGAAACCTCTTTTAAACCCTCCCCCGTCATGGCGAACACGCCTAACTCATTTACCGCACCAAAACGGTTTTTATGACTGCGTAGGGTTCTAAATCGACTGTCTGTACTGCCATCTAATAACACTGAGCAATCAATAATATGCTCTAGAACTTTTGGTCCCGCTAGAGAGCCATCTTTAGTTACATGCCCCACCAGAAATATGGCCACATTATTTTGCTTAGCATAGCGAGTTAACGCCGTTGCGGATTCGCGCACTTGCGCTACTGTACCTGGAGAAGACTGTACATCCGATACATGCATAACCTGTATCGAATCAATAACCATTACTTTTGGTTGCTCTTTTTCAGCTACCTGACAAATTTTGTCGACATTCGTCTCAGAAAGCATCTTTAGCTTATCTTTGGGTAACCCCAAGCGAGATGCACGCATCGCCACTTGTTGTAACGACTCTTCCCCTGTTACATACAGTGTTGGTAAGTCAGTTGCTAGGCGGCACATAGTCTGCAATAACAAGGTTGATTTACCTGCGCCCGGATTACCACCAATCAAGATCGCAGCACCAGGAACAATGCCGCCACCTAAGACACGGTCAAACTCTCTAAAGGTTGAACTAAACCTTGGAACCTCTTGCAGGTCTATGTCTGCAAGTATCTGAACTTGCGACTGGGTTGCATTTCCAGCATACCCAGTAAGTCGCTCATTTCTCGCCACAGATGGAGAGGCTGCCAGCTTTACTTCAGTGATGGTATTCCACGCGCCACAAGCATTACATTGCCCCTGCCAACGAGGGAAATCTGCACCGCAATCGTTACATACGTAGGCTGTTTTTACTTTTGCCATGATTACTTATTTCTTACATTGTTGAATAACTAGAGAGGCACTTAGAATGCAAAGTACACCGCCCAGTGCTGAATATTTTATGGCAGCTTGCGCTTGTTGCTCAACCTTTGGCTTTGCGTGATACGCAATACCTAAGCCGGACTCGGCCATCATGACTAAATCATTCGCTCCATCACCAACTGCTACGCTATTTGATTTTGGAATATTATACGTCCCCCTAAGCTCTCGTAGTATCTCAGCTTTGG
The DNA here is from genome assembly GCF_024346875.1 of Vibrio gallicus. Lineage (NCBI taxonomy): Bacteria > Pseudomonadati > Pseudomonadota > Gammaproteobacteria > Vibrionales > Vibrionaceae > Vibrio > Vibrio gallicus. The sequence continues at coordinate 510,046 of NZ_AP024871.1, read as the reverse complement.
TTTCAGCTGAAACCACATCACCAATAACGCGACCAGTAAGTACACCGTCAATAATCTCGAGTTGGTTTGAACGGGCAAAATCCAGCGCTAAACTCTGTTTTAAGAAATCAGAAAAATAGGTAAAGCCACCCGATGCAACCGCCACCTTCCAACCGAACTGTTGCAACTGTTCGATAAGAAGTTTGGCTTCTGGCATCAAAGGAAGGGATACTCGCACTTGCTCTAAGATTGATTCAGGGGCATCGGCAAGCTTGCCAACTCGTTGGCGCAGGCTCTGTTCAAAATCAAGCTCACCTTGCATGGCACGCTCGGTGACCTCTGATACCTCATCCCCAACTCCGGCAAGCTTGGCAATTTCATCAATACACTCAATCTGAATCAAGGTTGAGTCCATATCAAACAAGGCAATTCCTGGCTCAGAAAGGTTCGGCAGCGCATCGACACAAACTGAATCAATCTGGTAATCAGCAAAGCTAGAACTCAAACCTTTAAGGGTGTCTACATCAATTAATAATACGTTATAACCCGCTATCTGCCATGAGGCATAGATTGAAGTAGACTCAACTAGGGCATGAATTTCTTTTTTTGAGAATACGATTGCTAACGAATGATTCTCGGGAAGTGTAGAATCTGAAAACTTAAGGTGTGAAACGGGCATGGTGCTCTTTCCTTGGAATTGTACGCTATACAGCAACTTACCCTATTGCAATTTATAAGCGCAAGTCCCACTATGAAATTTGTCTCAAGGTAAAGCATTAAATATATGAGTGACTCACTATTTTCTATTAAGGTTTTTATTAAAGCGATTAGTATTGCGCTACTGGCACTGATGTTTGTAACTATTGTACGCAGCAGCTTTTTTATTAGCCAAGGTAATCAACAGATTCAATTTAAACAGTTACAGACGCTGACAAAGCTTCTCATATCTCAAGCCTCTTTATCGGCCAGTGAGCTTATGATTAGAGCGGATCAAGAGAAACTGCGTGAATTGGCAAACCGCTTGGCCAAAGATACTTTAGTAGACGATGTCACCATCTATGACAGCAAAGGTGTAAAGCTTGCCGCAAGTAACAAAGCGACAACCGCACGCGAATCATTAGGGTTAGATACACCACTAGCCTCAGCAGGTATCGGAAAGCAACAGCTAGTTGAACCCATCTACGCTCAAAAAGCTATTATCGGCTATGTACGGGTCACTTTTGAGAAAGGACGGCTTACTGCATTTTCAGATCACCATTATCGTAACAGCGATCGCTCGATGCTGCTTATGATATTGCTAAGCTTTATTTCCGGTGTGCTAATCACCTTATTGTTAAGGCCTCAAAAATAAAAAAAAACGCTTGGCAATATGCCAAGCGTTTTCACAAATAGCTAACTAAATAGGTTATTCATCACCTAATAATACAGATTCAAGAGCGACTTCCATCATCTCATTAAACGTCGTTGCTCGCTCATCTGAGGTCGTTTGCTCACCACGCTTGATATGGTCAGATACAGTACAAATAGCCAAACATTTAGCACCATATTCAGCTGCAAGGCCGTACATACCAGCCGCTTCCATTTCGACCCCTAAGATACCGTATTTGTCTAGAACATCGAACATTTCAGGGTCAGGCGTGTAGAACAACTCAGCTGAAAATAGGTTACCTACTTTAACGTCGATACCTAGTTTCTGAGCCGCAAGCTCTGCGTTTCTAGCCATGCCGTAATCTGCAATCGCTGCAAAGTCATGGTCCTTAAAACGGATACGGTTTACTTTAGAGTCTGTGCATGCACCGATACCAATAACAACATCGCGTAGATTTACATCATCACGCACCGCACCACAACTGCCCACTCGAATTATCTTTTTAACGCCATAGTCTTTAATTAACTCTGTCGCATAAATAGAGCAAGATGGGATACCCATACCATGGCCCATTACTGAGATTCGACGCCCTTTATAGGTACCGGTAAATCCGTACATATTACGCACGTCACATACTTGTACGGTATCATCAAGAAAAGTCTCTGCAATATACTTTGCTCGCAACGGGTCACCCGGCATCAATACAACGTCTGCAAAATCACCCATTTCAGCATTAATATGAGGAGTAGCCATTATTTTATTATCCTTTCGTTATTCGTTGTTTAAAGGAAGTTAGTTCCATAATCCATTTTCGATGTACCAAAGTACTGCGCTAAACTTTGTCCGATATCGGCAAATGTTGAGCGGCGCCCCAGAGAGCCAGCTTTAACCGTCTCACCGTAAACCAATACGGGTATATGTTCACGGGTATGATCTGTTCCCTGCCACGTCGGGTCACAGCCATGATCGGCAGTTAAGATAAGCACATCATTTGGTTGAAGTAGCTCATAGATCTCTGGGAGTCTTTTATCAAAGTACTCTAGAGCCTCCGCGTAACCGGCTACATCTCGACGATGTCCATAAGCTGAATCGAAATCAACAAAGTTGGTAAATACAATCGTATTGTCACCCGCTTGTTTGATTTGTTGTTTGGTTAAATCAAACAAGCCTTCTAGGCCTGTCGCCTTAACCTTTTGGGTAATACCACAATGTGCGTAGATGTCTGCAATCTTACCCACAGAAATGACTTCACCTTGTTTCTCTTCCACTAGTTTTTGCAATACGGTTGGCGCAGGAGGTTCAATAGATAGATCTCTGCGATTACCCGTCCTTTGGAAGGATCCTGCTTTTTCACCAATAAATGGGCGCGCGATAACGCGGCCAATATTGTAGCCTTCAAGTTCCTCACGAACGATATGACACAATTCCATCAGTTTATCTAAGCCATAACTTTGTTCATGGCATGCAATCTGGAATACAGAATCAGCGGAAGTATAGAAAATAGGCTTGCCGGTTTGCATGTGTTCTTCACCTAGGTCGTCTAATACCTGGGTACCGGATGCGTGGCAATTACCAAGAAACCCAGGAATACCTGAACGCTCGACAATTTTATCGAGAAGGGCTTTAGGAAAGCTTTGTTGCTTATCACTAAAGTAACCCCACTCAAATAACACTGGAACACCTGCTATTTCCCAGTGCCCTGATGGGGTATCTTTACCTGAAGAAATTTCAGCGGCATGCCCATATGCTCCAATAATATCGGCCTCTTTATCCAAACCAATAGGAAATATTCCCGTTGACTCTTCGGCCGCGAGACCGAGACCTAATCGAGAAAGGTTGGGAAGGGTTAATGGTCCACTGCGGGTATCACTATTAGCCAGCCCTTTAGCACACTGCTCAGCTATATGCCCTAAGGTATCAGAGCCAACATCACCAAACTTATCCGCATCTTCGCTAGCGCCAATACCAAACGAGTCCAGTACGAGAATTATTGATCTTTTCATATTAGCAATCTCACTCTATATCTTGTGCACGGATTTGGGTGTAAACATTAGGCGTTGCCTTGTATTGACTGGCTTCTCCTACTTCCAAGGCAGCTTTCAGTAACTCAGCGGCTTGCTGCCACTGCTGCTCATTTCGTGCATGAATTACTGCAATAGGAGAATTGTTATCAACCACTTGCCCCAATTGAATGAATTGATCAAAACCTACTGCATAGTCGATTTGATCGCTTGCGACCCTGCGACCACCACCCATAGCAACCACAGCCATACCGATAGCGCGGGTATCCATAGCGATAACGGTTCCCGCTTTATCAGAAAATACCGGCTTAATGACTTCTGCCTGGGGAAGATAGCTTTGATAATTTTCAACAAAGTCACTTGGCCCACCTAGGCCTGCAACCATCTTGTTAAAACATTCAGCCGCCTTACCATTATCCAATACTTGAATCAGTTGTTGTTCGGCATGCTCGGAATCAACAGCTAAGCCACTTAGTACTAACATTTCTTTACAGCAAGCCATCGTAACTTCTAGGAGACGTGGGTTGCGATACTCTCCAGTTAAGAAGCGTACCGCTTCACGAACCTCAACTGCATTGCCCGCAGAAGAAGCTAATACCTGGTTCATATCCGTTAAAATTGCCGTGGTTTTAGTACCAGCACCGTTTGCTACTGCGACAATAGAGCGTGCCAACTCTTCAGATGCGGTATAGGTTGGCATAAAGGCGCCGGACCCGACTTTTACATCCATTACTAGCGAGCCTAAACCCGCCGCTAATTTTTTAGACAAAATAGATGCTGTAATAAGAGAAATATTATCAACAGTGGCAGTGATATCACGAGTGGCGTATACCCGCTTATCAGCAGGAGCTAGATCACCTGTTTGTCCAATAATGGCTACCCCTGCATCTTTAGTTACTAAACCAAAGACATCATTAGTTGGCACAATATTATAGCCAGGAATAGACTCTAACTTATCTAAAGTGCCTCCAGTATGGCCCAATCCGCGTCCAGATATCATTGGCACATACCCACCACATGCTGCAACCATAGGGCCAAGCATCAATGAGGTAACATCGCCAACACCACCAGTAGAATGCTTATCCACCACCGGGCCATCGAATTCCATATGTGTCCAATCAAGTACCATGCCTGAATCTCGCATCGCACAAGTTAATGCTATACGCTCTGGCATAGTCATTTCATTAAAAAATATTGCCATAGCAAAAGCTGCGATCTGACCCTCAGATACGCTTTCTTTTGTTACACCTTGAATAAAGAAGTTGATTTCATCTGCGGTAAGGATTTCACCGTCACGCTTCTTACGAATAATTTCTTGAGGTAAATACATAAAGCCCTACCTTTATACCAATCATAGTAAATAACTGTTCATCCTAGCCGGCTAAAACACTCGATAACCGCGTTAAAATTTTTGATTGTAGGATAAATTATTAAAAACAAAGGCGCGTTACTCTATAAAAGTACGAGCCTTCTCAGACTATTAGTATGCAGCTGGATCTGCTTTCTGGTCTGTTACTTCTAAGGTATTAAGTAGGTTTGTCAGCAAGCTCGAAGCACCAAAGCGGTAATGGCGTCTATCTGCCCAAGAATCACCAAGAATATCATCAGCCATAGCTAAATATTGCGCAGCATCTTCAGCACTGCGCACGCCACCGGCTGGTTTAAAGCCAACGTTTGTCACTCCCATATCACGGATAACTTCTAACATCATGCGAGCATATTCTGGGGTTGCGTTAACTGGTACTTTACCAGTTGAGGTTTTAATGAAATCTGCACCAGCTTTAATACAGATCTCTGAGGCTTGCTTTATCAAGGCTTCTTCTTTTAGCTCACCAGTTTCGATAATCACTTTCAACAGGATATCGCCGCACGCAGCCTTACATTGCTTGACCAACTCAAAGCCAACGTCGGCATTACCCGCCATTAGTGCTCGGTATGGAAATACTACATCAACTTCATCAGCACCGTAGGCAACCGCTGCTTTGGTTTCAGCAACCGCAATATCGATATCGTCATTGCCGTGAGGGAAGTTGGTTACCGTTGCAATGGTTACATTATCAGAACCCTGTTCACGTAATGTTTTCTTGGCAATAGGGATAAAGCGAGGATAGATACAGATTGCCGCAGTACTGCCTACTGGCGTTTTAGCTGCATGACACAAATCAATCACTTTTTGATCAGTATCGTCGTCGTTTAGTGTTGTTAAATCCATTAGTTTAAGTGCACGCAGTGCGGCAACTTTCAAATCGCTCATTTTGTTCTCCGAAGGTTAATAGTTTAGATGCCAATGTCATTATAGGTATGAATAGTGCATCCAAACTCAATGAACGGACTTGGTTCCGTGAAGACTTGGTGAATTGACCAATTGCTATCCTTGTCACCGTGATTAATACAGCCATACCTTGGCTGTAGTTGTACTAATTACTAATCACATTAGTATTTAAATAATATACTGTTATTGCATAAAGCGTTCTACTATCCATTGGTAGCAAACACCACCTAAATAGACTCCAACTATCCCCATGACACCAGATAATACAGGTGGTGCAGGGATCGGTAGCTTTATTGCCGAGAATAGAATCCCAACGATAAAACCCGCAAATACAGCAAGCAAGACTTCATTCATCTTTTATTCCTGACTATCAATTCAAAGTAACAGTATAGTTACTGTATTGGCCTTCGTAATATAGACGATAAAAGCAAACGTTTTGCATCTCAAAAACACCAAGCAAGGTGATTTATCCTTGCAAATAAAAGCGCCCCGATGTCTAACAACGGAGCGCTTTAAGTCTTAAGGTTCTAAGCTTGGCTATTCAGCCCTTAGAAAGATAAGAAGAATCCAGCAATAGTTGCGGCCATAAGGTTAGACAATGTACCTGCAATTACAGCTTTAATACCCATACGAGCAATCTCAGCACGACGCTTAGGTGCAATACCACCTAGACCACCAAGTAGAATTGCGATTGATGATAAGTTAGCAAAGCCACAAAGAGCAAAAGAGATGATTGCTTTTGTTTTCTCACTAAGAACAGCAGGAGCCGCATCACCTAGGTAAGGTGCAAATTGCGCATAAGCAACAAATTCGTTAGCTACGGTTTTAAGACCGATAAACTCACCAGCAACTTTAGCTTCAGACCAAGGAACACCGATAAGGAATGCTAAAGGAGAGAACAACCAACCAAGGATAGATTCTAAGGTTAAGTGCTCAAAACCAAACCAACCGCCGATGCCACCAAGTAAACCGTTTACAAGTGCAATTAGACCGATAAACGCAATCAACATTGCGCCAACGTTTAGAGCAAGTTGCAGACCAGCAGATGCACCGCCAGCAGCCGCATCGATTACGTTAGCTGGTTTATCTTCGCCTTCAACTGAAGTATCAGCCAATTGTTCAATCGGCTCATCTGTTTCTGGCTTCATGATTTTTGCAAACAATAGACCGCCAGGTGCAGCCATAAATGATGCCGCTACTAGGTATTCAATTGGCACACCCATAGATGCGTAACCCGCTAATACACCACCAGCAATAGAAGCAAGACCACCACACATAATGGCAAACAACTCAGATTGAGTCATACGTGGCACAAACGGACGCACTACCAATGGCGCTTCTGTTTGACCAACAAAGATGTTTGCTGCCGCTGACATTGATTCAGCACGAGAAGTACCTAGGGCTTTTTGCAAGCCACCACCAAGAATGCGGATAACCCACTGCATAATACCTAAGTAATAAAGTACAGAAATTAGTGCAGAGAAGAAGATAAGTGTAGGCAATACACGGAATGCGAAAATAAAGCCACCGCCACCGAACACTTCAAACATTTTGTCTGAAACAAGGCCGCCAAATAGGAAAGAAGTCCCGTCAGCACCGTAGTCAATTACACTTGAAACACCATCTGAAACGCTTTTCAGTAAGTCTTTACCCCAAGGTACGTAAAGTACGAATGCACCCAGCGCAAACTGGATAGCAAATGCACCAGCTACAGTGCGAATATTAATAGCTTTGCGGTTGTCTGATAGAAGTACTGCAATCAATATCAGTACGATCATGCCCACTAGGCTCATAAACAGGCTCATGGTTTATGGCTTCCTTATAAAATTGTAAAAAAAAGTTATGTATAAAACGGGCGTGATTATACCCAACCCAAAACGACAAGGTAAAGCATAGATCACGCTTTTATGATGTTTCATACGCAAACGTTTAAATCAAATCCGATCTAAGTCACATTCAAATCAAAATACTGACTAATAAACAACCAATCCAATCATAAGCTTGCAAATAATTGATTACTATTGCGCCAAAGGTGCTTTGCTAGTATAGAAGTGTTTTCACTACGTATCTTTACAAGTTGCAGGAAAATGTGAGGTAAATAATGTGGCGAGTTAGTCCCTCCTTCATAACCATGTAACGGCATGTCAGGTGCATCAGTCTCAAGCACCAATGCATCTAGAGGTAATCGAGCAAGTGCATCCCTTGTGCGGTGCGCACTTGGGCGGGTAATCACACTGCCTACCCCTAGTTTCATTCCGATATCATAGAAGGCTTTGGCTTGCTGATAGTTACCACTAAAACCGTGAATCACACCTTTAACCCCCGTATGCTTGTTGAGTAATGAGAGCACTTGATGATGCTGTTTTACTGAATGAACAACGATAGGTTTATTGTGTAGGCTCGCCAACTGCAACTGAAACTCAAATACCTCTACCTGCTTATCAAGACACTCCTTATATCGCTTATCTAAGCCACACTCTCCAATCGCCGCTATATTAGCGCCATGGCTTTCAATAAACGCAGCCAATAATTGGCACTCGTGATGCAACTCTTCAATCGACTTATAAATAGCCAATACCCGCTGAGGGTGAATCCCAACCCCTGCCAGTATTTTCGGTTGTTGCGCCAATTCTAAAACCTGACCCCAGTTATTACTGCCTATCGAAGGCACTAAAAAACGCGTCACCTGGGCTTGCTCGAACTTTTGCAGATAATTCTGCCAATCATTTTGAAAGCAATCGAAGTCTAAATGGCAATGAGTATCAAACCACACAATACATATCCTTATTACTCAATCTAATACCTGACTAAAGGTTAATTCACACCAATAGCTAATATCAATAAAGAGCATTTCATAACGAAAGTACAGCGCTAAAGACCTTACGGTTAGGTCATTAAATAAAAACACTGCAAATGAATATTGGTTCAGTATAAATTTCATTTATAAGGGAAGCATATCCCACATTCTTGTTGCAGTTAAGTTAGCTGTACATAATTCATCTCATCGTCAGGAGGCATAAAACGCAAGGAGCCGTAATAATTAACCCAATGAGAACTCAGCAAACATGAAAGCAAGCATATTAGCTCTATCTATATCTACTCTCCTATCCGCTTCAGCATTTGCCTCAGCAACCAAAGTAAACCTTGATGCTGCAAACTCAGCTACCGATCAATTAATTACCTCCCAGATGCAGGCAATTGATGCTTCGGTACAACATCAACTTGCAACTAAATACGCTAATGCTCAGCCAGGGGATATAGCCATCATTGATAATGATGTTTATGAGCAGCAACCTAATGGCACTTGGGCAGCTGTAGGTACAGCATCTGCAGCGCTCGTTGCTGGTATGCTTTCTGGCTCTTCAAACTCTTCTTCAGATGAGTTCAGCCCTGAACTTCCAATCTATGAAGAGCCTACTGGAAATTCTCCAGAATTTGGTGGCGACCGTCCTGAATTAGAACAGCCAACGAAGCCAGGTTACAACGGCGTTGAGTTCGATCGCGTTAGTGACTCCGTTATCAATGTAACCAAGAACGGCATCCCTATGGGGTCTCTGTTTATGACTGAAGGCGAGTGGTATTACGGCGCTGTCGGTGGAGCCGAGCCTATCCATATCACTAAAGACCTTATCAACGGCAAGCCTCCAATTGAGGTTGACCCAACTAAGCCAGGCTACAACGGCGTTGAGTTCGATCGCGTTAGTGACTCCGTTATCAATGTAACCAAGAACGGCATCCCTATGGGGTCTCTGTTTATGACTGAAGGCGAGTGGTATTACGGTGCTGTCGGTGGAGCCGAGCCTATCCATATCACTAAAGACCTTATCAACGGCAAGCCTCCAATTGAGGTTGACCCAACTAAGCCAGGCTACAACGGCGTTGAGTTCGATCGCGTTAGTGACTCCGTTATCAATGTAACCAAGAACGGCATCCCTATGGGGTCTCTGTTTATGACTGAAGGCGAGTGGTATTACGGCGCTGTCGGCGGAGCCGAGCCTATCCATATCACTAAAGACCTTATCAACGGCAAGCCTCCAATTGAGGTTGACCCAACTAAGCCAGGCTACAACGGCGTTGAGTTCGATCGCGTTAGTGACTCCGCTATCAATGTAACCAAGAACGGCATCCCTATGGGGTCTCTATTTATGACTGAAGGCGAGTGGTATTACAGCGCTGTCGGCGGAGCCGAGCCTATCCATATCACTAAAGACCTTATCAACGGCAAGCCTCCAATTGAGGTTGACCCAACTAAGCCAGGCTACAACGGCGTTGAGTTCGATCGCGTTAGTGACTCCGTTATCAATGTAACCAAGAACGGCATCCCTATGGGGTCTCTGTTTATGACTGAAGGCGAGTGGTATTACGGCGCTGTCGGTGGAGCCGAGCCTATCCATATCACTAAAGACCTTATCAACGGCAAGCCTCCAATTGAGGTTGACCCAACTAAGCCAGGCTACAACGGCGTTGAGTTCGATCGCGTTAGTGACTCCGTTATCAATGTAACCAAGAACGGCATCCCTATGGGGTCTCTGTTTATGACTGAAGGCGAGTGGTATTACGGCGCTGTCGGTGGAGCCGAGCCTATCCATATCACTAAAGACCTTATCAACGGCAAGCCTCCAATTGAGGTTGACCCAACTAAGCCAGGCTACAACGGCGTTGAGTTCGATCGCGTTAGTGACTCCGTTATCAATGTAACCAAGAACGGCATCCCTATGGGGTCTCTGTTTATGACTGAAGGCGAGTGGTATTACGGCGCTGTCGGTGGAGCCGAGCCTATCCATATCACTAAAGACCTTATCAACGGCAAGCCTCCAATTGAGGTTGACCCAACTAAGCCAGGTTACAACGGCGTTGAGTTCGATCGCGTTAGTGACTCCGTTATCAATGTAACCAAGAACGGCATCCCTATGGGGTCTCTATTTATGACTGAAGGCGAGTGGTATTACGGCGCTGTCGGCGGAGCCGAGCCTATCCATATCACTAAAGACCTTATCAACGGCAAGCCTCCAATTGAGGTTGACCCAACTAAGCCAGGCTACAACGGCGTTGAGTTCGATCGCGTTAGTGACTCCGTTATCAATGTAACCAAGAACGGCATCCCTATGGGGTCTCTGTTTATGACTGAAGGCGAGTGGTATTACGGCGCTGTCGGCGGAGCCGAGCCTATCCATATCACTAAAGACCTTATCAACGGCAAGCCTCCAATTGAGGTTGACCCAACTAAGCCGGGTTACGAAGGCATCACTGTCGAGGAGAGAGGCGGTGTTTATTATATTGATAAAAATGGCCAAAACATGGGGGCTCTGTTCAATAATGGTACCGACCTGATCTGGAACCCTGCCAGCGGAGACTCGGTTGTGGTCAGCAAAGACATGGTGAACAGCAAACTGAAAAACGTAAACCAAGCTAAGCTAAAACAGTTTAAGTCCAAAGTGCAACATCGTTTAACCAAGCTTAAGAAGTAACGATAACGCTTTAGCAAAACCTAAAACAATAGTCCTCTGATAGTAGAGGACTATTTCCTTTAGCTGACCTACTTTGGATCTTGTATGCGTTTTTTAACCACTCTCACCCTATTTATCTCATTTAATATTGCCGCTGAATCTACTTTAGTCGGTACGATAGAGAAATTTACCGACATATTTGGCATCAGCTTTTCTCAGTACCAGGGCAGTACAATTGCAACGCTAGATGGTAACTATTACGTAACCGAAAGACTTAGGGCATTTGGTGATATTGATACCGACTTAAACTGGGAGTTGGGTACTGGATATTCAATTTGGAGCGGGGAAAGCTACTACACGGAAAATAGTATTACTATAAGTGAATACAAGCTATCTACTGGCATCTTTGCTGCAAAAATGGTCAGCTCTGATTGGACCCTAATTGGAGATATGAACTATAACTACAAATTCGATACCGAGCGCTGCTTTGAAAATTTACAAGACCTTTGCCCAACAGAGTCATTATCAGATTCCTTTGAATACTCAGCGGGCTTAATCTGGAGCCCAATACAATATATAGATCTGTTGTATAAATTTAATCATGAAATTGGTTTCAAAAAAAATGCATACCATTTCTCAACACCAGATATAACGCTTAAAACCGACCGAACCAATCAGATCTATCATGAGATAGTCGCATTTATTAATATGAAGTATTTAAGACCATCAATAACCTACACTACTTATCAAGATAAAAGACGCGAAGATAGCATTGAGTTTGGCTTAACCTTTGACTTCTAAACTCGATTCAATAATCTTCTCAACTCTTCTCGCAATGCTTTATGCTGTACATTGTTTTGATACTTCTTATGATAAGTAAACTCAAACTCGACTGTTCGCATAGCAAAAGGGGGCTTCAAGATTTTCAAACCAAAGGCTTGGGCAAAAGAAGCCATGCTCTTCGATATTGCTGAAACATAGCTAGTCCCCTTAGTTGCAATAATCAGGTTGGTCATGTTTCCAACCTCAATGGCGACTTTTCTAGGAAGACTTTTTCCAGCCAGCACATCCACAATTTGTGCATTTTGCCGAAACAGCTTAAGTGTTACGTGCTCAGCTTCCAAATACTGCTGCATCGTGATTTCATTACCGATCACTGGATTTTCTTTATCACACATAAGAACTAACTCATCAGTGAAGGCGTGTTCAAAGTTAAGCCCACCTTCCCTTGGCAAGTTGTAATCGATAACCAAGTCTGCTTTATTGAGCTTTATATCCTGAATAACATCATCTGCATTTTTGGGTGATTCAAACAGCTGAATAGCGGGCATTTCTGGCAATATACCTATCGCGTTAATTCCTGCGTACACCACAAGCTTCTTTTCACTCGATACTGCGCCATCCATAAGCTCCAGTGCACTAGCCAACTGCAGCGCTAATTGATGCGCACGCGATGTTGGATCAATATACCTTCCCTTTCGAATAAAAAGTGGATATCCAAGAACCGTTTCAAAGCGCTTGATAGCTGAGCTTACCGCAGGTTGTGTAAGGTTCAACGACTCTGCAGCTTTGGTAATCGTGCCTAGGTTATATACCGCTAGAAAGGGGCGCACTAAATTAAGGTCAAACACCAGTATCTCCTTTACTTGATGCTTACTAGAGAAACAAAAAAGCCAGTTGCATGCAACTGGCTTTCAAATAATTAGTGTTCGCGAGTAGCTCGGAAGTCTACATCTGGGAAGCGTTCTCGAGCTAAGTTAAGGTTCACCATAGTTGGCGCAACGTAAGAGAGGTTATCGCCGCCATCTAGAGCGAGGTTACTCTGGTTCTTACGCTTAAACTCTTCTAGCTTCTTAACATCATCACATTCAACCCAGCGCGCTGTCGCAACGTTTACACCTTCGTAAATCGCCTCAACGTTATACTCGGCTTTCAAGCGTGCAACCACTACGTCAAACTGAAGTACACCAACCGCGCCTACGATCAAGTCATTATTCTGTAGTGGGCGGAATACCTGCACTGCTCCCTCTTCAGAAAGCTGTACTAGACCTTTAAGCAATTGTTTTTGCTTTAATGGATCTTTTAATCGAATACGACGGAATAACTCTGGTGCAAAGTTAGGGATCCCTGCAAACTTCAAGTTTTCACCTTGGGTAAAGGTGTCACCAATCTGAATTGTGCCGTGGTTATGCAGACCAATAATATCACCAGCATAGGCTGTTTCAGCACGTGTACGATCACCGGCCATAAAGGTTACTGCATCAGAAATACTAACATTTTTTCCGGTACGAACATGGTTCATCTTCATACCTTGCGAGTAAGTGCCTGATACGATTCGCATGAAAGCAATACGGTCTCGGTGTTTCGGATCCATGTTAGCTTGGATCTTAAATACAAAGCCTGAGAACTTCTCTTCAGTTGCGACAACCTTACGCTCATTGGCTTCACGCGTTTGTGGCGCTGGTGCCCATTTGGTCAAGCCATCAAGCATATGGTCAACACCAAAGTTACCTAACGCAGTACCAAAGTATACCGGTGTTAACTCACCAGCCAAGAATAGCTCTTGGTCAAACTCAGGACATGCACCAATAACTAGCTCTAACTCTTCGCGTACGCTTTCAGCTAGATCAGCACCTACCGCGGTATCTAACTCAGGGTTATCAAGCCCTTTGATAATACGTACTTCTTGAATCTCGTGACCATGGCCTGATTCATAAAGAATCGTTTCATCACGGTGAATATGATAAACACCCTTAAATTCTTTACCGCAACCAATTGGCCAAGTGATTGGCGCACAAGCCATACTCAGTTCACTCTCAACCTCATCTAGAACCTCCATTGGATCGCGCACATCACGATCCAATTTGTTCATAAAGGTCACAATTGGAGTATCACGTAGACGCGTTACTTCCATTAGTTTACGAGTACGGTCTTCGACACCCTTTGCCGCATCAATAACCATTAGGCAGGAATCAACTGCGGTAAGGGTTCGGTAGGTATCTTCAGAGAAGTCTTCGTGCCCTGGGGTATCGAGAAGGTTTACCAAGCAATCATTGTATGGAAACTGCATTACCGAGGTGGTAACAGAAATACCACGCTCTTTTTCCATCTCCATCCAGTCAGATTTGGCATGCTGGTTCGAGCCACGACCTTTTACCGTTCCCGCTTTTTGAATGGCGTTTCCGAATAAAAGTACTTTTTCGGTAATAGTGGTCTTACCCGCATCCGGGTGAGAAATGATAGCAAACGTACGACGCTTGCCTACTTCTTGCTGAAAGGGACTGTTTGACATTTATCGGGTTCTTTAAGTTAGTGCACTGTCTAATATTGGCGCTATTTTCGCTGATTCTGCGCCATTTCACAATCTATCTATAAAAGAAAGGCTCAATCCATGATTGAGCCTTTCTCGTTTGATGTCTATTTATAGCTAATTATCCGATTTCAACAAACATATCGTCGTTCACTTGGCTAGCACAAGCAAGGAAGTACCCTTGCTCAACATCTTCATCACTTAGTGGCCCTGTCGTTGAGCTAACAAGCTTAGATTTATCGCCCTTACAGCGACAACTACCGCATACACCAGCACGACATGCCGCAAATATCGGTAAACCTTCACTCTCTAGTGCATCAAGAACAGTCTGTTCCCCATCAATAGTCACTTCCTGCCCATTGATTGTTAGGGTATGTGAACCAGAATTACTTCCAGTTTCAGGTATCGCAACTTGAAACTGTTCATGATGAATGTGTTGTTTTGCTAGGCCTAGGCTTTCCAGCCATTGTTGAGCAGACTGCATATACCCATCAGGGCCACACATTAATGCGACTCGTGATGCTAAATTGCTATCTAGCTCAGCTAACACTTGCTCACTCAAGCGAGCATGAAACTCATCACCAGATTGATTGCTCACACACCATACCAGTTGTAGGTTCTGATATTGACTTGCCAGTGCTTCAAGTTCTTCAACGTAAACTCTATCTTCAGCAGTACTCGCGCTATGCACAAAAACTATATCCGCATCAGGGTTTTCAGCTAAACGTGATACCAGCATTGAATAAACAGGTGTAATACCACAGCCTGCACTTAATAGAATTAAGGCTTGGTCTTGATAAAGCTCAGCATTGAACTCACCAGCTGCTGGCATAGCCTGCAACGTATCACCTACGCTTAAACTATCAGCTAAATGGTTTGAGACTAAACCGTTGTTCACTCGCTTAATAGTCAAGCTACAACGAGTTTGACCCGGTTGAGAAGCCAAAGAATAACAGCGCTGTTCAATTGCACCGTCTATCTCAACTTGAATAGGAAGAAATTGACCTGGAATAAAATCCAAGCTTTGATCCGCCTCAAACCAATAGGTATTGATATCTTGAGTATCTCGGCGAATTTCAGTACAGGTTAATTGCATCTTTAAGTCTCCAAACGCAAATAAGATGCGCCCTAGGGCGCATCTTTTCTCGAGTTAAATTATGGTTTAAACCGATTAGCCAAGGATATCAGCTAGATCTTGTTCAACCGTAGTGATCAAACGTAGACCCGTTTGCTCATTAAGGTGATTGATCAGGTTATCGGTTAGGAAAGCAGGCGCTGTAGGACCAACACGGATATCTTTAATACCCAATGCCAATAGCGTCAATAGTACTGCAATCGCTTTTTGTTCAAACCAAGATAGGATCAGTGACAATGGCAATTCATTAACTTCACACTCGAAGGTTTCTGCTAGCGCAAGAGCTAACTGAATTGCAGAGTATGCATCGTTACACTGGCCAACGTCTAGGAAACGAGGGATACCATTGATATCACCAAACTCAAGGTCATTAAATTTAAACTTGCCACACGCTAGAGTTAAAATTAGCGTATCTTGAGGCGCAGCCTTCGCGAACTCAGTAAAGTAGTTGCGCTCTTTTTTGTCACCATCACAACCGCCAACTAGGAAGAAGTGACGAATGTTACCTGCTTTAACTTGTTCGATAACAGCAGGAGCTGCATCCATTAGTGCGTTGCGAGCAAACCCAGTCATAGTAAAATGTGGGATTTCGTCAAACTTAAAGCCTTCACACTCAAGTGCTTTATCAACAACAGCAGAGAAGTCATGCCCCTCAAGGTGTTCAACACCAGGCCAACCTACAATGTTACGAGTAAACATGCGATCGGCATATGCGCCAGTTTCAGGGTTGATCAGACAGTTAGATGTCATCACTATCGCGCCTGGGAAGTTAGCGAATTCTTTTTGCTGGTTCTGCCAAGCAGTACCGTAGTTACCGACTAGGTGTGGGAATTTACCGCCAAGCTCTGGATAAGCATGTGCTGGAAGCATCTCACCATGGGTATAAACATTGATACCCTTACCTTCCGTTTGCTCAAGAATGTACTGAAGATCGATAAGGTCGTGACCAGAAACTAGGATAGCTTTACCCGCTAATGGCTTCATATTCACTTTGGTTGGTACAGGATGACCAAATGCTTCTGTTTCACCTTTATCTAGCATCTGCATTACGGTGTAGTTTAGGTGACCACACGCCATTGCCAGACCAAGTAGCTCATCCATATCGTTCACACCTTCGCCTAAGCGAGCCATGATACGGTGGAATTCAGCAGAAACAGCTTCGTCTTGTTGACCAAGAATACGAGCATGCTCCATATAAGCAGCAACACCTTTTAGACCATAAAGAGCCAATAAACGAAGGCCCATGATATCTTCACCAATTGCGTCCGCATCTTGGTTTAATGCAGCTTCTGGAGCACGACTAAGTAGAACTACTTTTTCAGCCTCAATCGTAAAGTTCGCAGCGCCTTCAAATGCTTTTGGTGCAACGTTTTGAGTCATACACGCAGCTTCATAAGCACTCTTAATACTATCGCGTAGCTCAAGAGCTTGCTTGGTGTATTCCATTAAGCGAGCATCATCAAAGTTAACATTGGTTAAAGTTGAGAAAAATGCCTGTGGAACATAAGCGTCGACGTTAGTATCCACGATACCTAGCTCACGAGCAGCACTTGCATATGCACTCACGCCTTGCAGGATATAAATTAATACGTCTTGAAGATCAGAAATCTCCGCTGTTTTACCACACATACCCATCGCATACTGACAACCATTAGCAACTGGAGTCTGCATAGTTTGTTCACACTGAATACAAAACATTGTTCACCTTTAAGTAGCATTCAAAATAAATGTTTTGCGAGATATTACTCCTAAATCTCATTCTTAAAAGGCATTTCATATGCAACTTAAGTTTTCATTGATTTTAATCAAGATAGAAAACCGCACTCTACAGTGAACAATTCTCATTCAATGTTAGGTAGAAGCCATTGAAATAAAAAAGCCCTCTCAGTGGAGGGCTAAACGTAGTAACTCATTAAAATGGCATCCTCACGTCCCGAAGACGTTGGATAGTAACCTCGCCGGCGGTCTACCTCATTGAAGCCACTATTAAGATAGAGGTTTTGTGCGATGACATTTGACTCTCTAACCTCAAGCCAAATACTTTCCACTTTAAGTCGCTCACAGCGTTGAATCAGATAGCTAACAAGGCGACTACCAACCCCTTGGCCTTGGAACTCTGGTGCAACAGCTACGTTAAGCAAACTGACTTCACCAACAATATTCTGCGCATAGAAATACCCAATTAAGATATCACCATCAAACATACCGAAGTGCATTGCACCTCGGCTATTGAGGTCGTCAATCATACTGCGTTGCCATGGGTGTGAATGAGCACAAGACTCAATCTGCCATACTCGCTCTAGGTCTCGCACCTCAAGTGGTGCATATTTATAGTTACTCATATGACTTAATCTGTTCCCATAATGCTCGACGGTTTTGATTGTGGCCATCTATCTCCGTCAATAGTGGAGAATGTAAGGCTTTAGATATGTTTGTGCTTTGAGGCTCACAACCACAAAACCAAACCCACTCAAGATTATGCTCTCCCAATTGAGTAAACTGATTAGGTTGAATATGACGGCAATACTCTAAGCTCAATGACATTGCCCCTTGAATAACCTTCTGCATAAACAAGGCTTCAGAGCCTTGTGGAAGAGCTTGAGAAACAAATAACAGCTTGATATTTGAATCGATGATTAGAGATTCCGGCTGATAACCTTGCAGCCTATCCGGATGCAGTAAGCTCCATCGCTCTATACCCATCTCACTTAATAAGGCTTGATTTCTAATCTGATCCACTAGCGACCTCAATATTGATCAAATTCTTCAGAGTATTCAATTAACCCTGACAGCCCAGTAAAGCTATCCCCAGTTAAATCTAGAACCTGAAATGCACCTGCGGGTATATCCCATTGGCAACGGAATCGGTGTTGCTCTGCTGCTGCAAAGCCAAAGCGCGAATAATACGCAGGATCACCAAGAACAACACAGGCGGGATAACCCAACTCAAATAAAATAGACAAGCCTTCACGGATCATCTGCTCGGCAATCCCTTGATTGCGATACTCTTCCGCGACCGCGACCGGAGCTAAACCTTGCCAGCCATAATCGATTCCAGCAAGGGTAATTGATGAGAACTGAGCACTACCCATAACTTGTCCTTCATCATCACTGGCTACTATGCTGAGTGTTACCTTGCCATTTTCACGTAAAGAACGTACTAAATTTGCTTCTGCGTCGGTCGGGAAAACAGATTTAAGTAATCGATCAATCGAAAGATTATCCGCTGGAGCTTCTGTTCTAATAAGCATTATGAGACGTTCCTGATATTAAGGTTGAATCTGGTACATCGACACCTTTAGACACAAAAGTAGCCAATTGAGATAAGCCTATAGTTACTACCTTAGGCAATGCATCAAGATCAACGCTATCCATAAGGTTCTTAACCTCTAACCCTAGCTCAGTATCCCCTTCTATGCTCAAG
This sequence comes from Vibrio gallicus, assembly GCF_024346875.1. Taxonomy (NCBI): domain Bacteria; kingdom Pseudomonadati; phylum Pseudomonadota; class Gammaproteobacteria; order Vibrionales; family Vibrionaceae; genus Vibrio; species Vibrio gallicus. Next base: position 491,089 of record NZ_AP024871.1, on the reverse strand, counting down.
CGGCGCTGAAAAAACAGTGTATCTGGATCTTCTTTTCGACCTGCAATCAAAATAAGATCGTTCAGGGTACCGGAAAAGCTGACGTCGTGCGCTTGCGCTTGGGTCTCAACTATCAATACTTCATCTTGAAAGCTGATAAACCACTCAAGGTCTAGATCAATAACAGAAACCTTAAGCCACTTGTCTTGTAAGAACTCAAAATCACCATCTTCTAACGCTTCTTTAAATACCATTTTTAGCCCTTCTAGCATGCTAATGCTATGTAACTTACTTGGAAGTAGTTTAGCTGGGCGCTTTAAAATACTAGCTGCGTTAGAAACTAAATGGTGTCTTACTTTGTCGAGCACAGGAATTCTCTATGGTTAGGATTTTTAAACATCATACTAAAATGTTCAAAGATGTGAACTGAGCTTGCTCAAACAAAGCACCTTTCGATACAAAAATGCCTCATATCAAGGTTCATACCAGAATCAGCAGTAAAATACTCTTCATTATTTCTAACTCTATGAATGCATTAATGGAATTACTTTGTCCGGCAGGCAACCTGCCCGCACTTAAAACCGCCATAGATTGCGGTGCCGATGCTGTTTACATCGGATTTAAAGATGACACCAATGCAAGGCACTTTGCTGGTTTAAACTTTAATGGTAAGAAATTTGAAAAAGCGGTGCAGTATGTGCATAACGCTGGTAAACATATTCATGTTGCTTTAAACACCTTTGCTCAACCGCAAGGCTTTGAGCGCTGGACCAATGCAGTTGATATGGCCGCACAAAATGGCGTAGATGCATTGATCGTGGCGGATATTGCGCTACTCGAATACGCCGCGAAACATTACCCTGAGCTTGAGCTGCATCTGTCAGTTCAAGCATCTGCAACCAATGTGGCCGCAATTGATTTCTACCATAAAAACTTCAATGTAAAACGAGTTGTTCTACCCCGAGTGTTATCCATCCACCAAGTAAAGCAACTCTCCCGTAATCTAACCTCAGATGTAGACTTAGAAGTGTTTGCCTTTGGCAGCTTATGCATTATGTCTGAGGGTCGTTGCTACCTATCCTCTTACTTGACCGGTGAGTCACCAAATACCGTCGGAGCATGTTCTCCGGCTAAATTTGTACGTTGGCAAGAAACGGAGCAAGGGCTTGAATCTCGCCTAAACGACATTCTTATTGACCGCTATGCTGAAGGGGAAAACGCGGGCTATCCAACGCTGTGCAAAGGACGTTTTGATACCCAAGTTGATGGCGAGAATAAGCGCTACCATGCTCTTGAAGAGCCGACTAGCCTTAATACCCTTTCACTTCTACCTGAACTTTTTGCGGCCAATGTTGCTTCAGTAAAAATAGAAGGACGTCAGCGCAGCCCAGCTTATGTTGAGCAAGTTACCCGCACTTGGCGCGCTGCGATTGACGCATATCAGCGCGACCCTGCCAACTATCAAGTACAACCGAATTGGGATAAGGCGCTGGCCAATGTATCTGAAGGAACTCAGACAACATTGGGTGCTTATCATCGTAAGTGGCAATAACGGAAAATCGAATCATGAAATACTCACTAGGGCCACTTCTCTACTTTTGGCCAAAGCAAGACATTGAACAATTTTATCATCAAGCAATGAACTCAGATGCGGATATCATCTATCTTGGTGAATCGGTTTGTTCAAAGCGCCGTGAGATGAAACCAGCCCATTGGCTCGAATTAGGAAAAGCATTATCTAGCTCAGGAAAACAGGTCGTTGTATCGACAATGGCGCTGTTAGAAGCACCAAGTGAAGTCAATATAATGAAGAAGTATATCGACAATGGTGACTTTGTAATTGAGGCAAATGATGTATCTGCTGTTCAGTTAGCCTATGAAAAGCGCGTACCTTTTGTGGTAGGTGCCGCCATCAATACCTATAACGCACATACACTAAACCTATTTTTAAAACAGGGCATGATTCGCTGGTGCATGCCGGTAGAGTTATCGCGTGATTGGTTGGTAAATACCCTGCAGCAATGTGATGAGCTTGGTATTCGCGATAAATTTGAAGTTGAAGTATTTAGCCACGGATATCTTCCTTTAGCCTACTCTGCACGCTGCTTCACTGCACGCGCTGAAAACAAAGCCAAAGATGAATGCGAAACCTGCTGTATTAAATACCCAACTGGCCTGCAGGTGAATAGCCAAGAAGGACAGTCTGTTTTCAATCTAAATGGTATCCAGACTCAATCAGGTTACTGCTATAACCTAATCAATGACCAAGCCTCGATGGAAGGGATCGTTGATGTGGTGCGCCTTAGCCCCCTAGGTGTAGAAACCTTTAGCCACCTTGAACAGTTTAAGTCCAACCAAGATGGTTCAAATCCATGTCTATTACAGGACCGACAATGTAATGGCTATTGGCATCAAGTCGCTGGCCTAGAAGTTAAATAGTCCAAAAAAGTAAGGCGTCCAATGGACGCCTTACACTATTACTGATTTTGGCTCTGCTGTCGCAGATCCTTGAAGATATTGCCCAACTCAAGTAAGGCATATCTGTGTTCTACATAATCATAAACATTAAAACTCAATGCCAGCTTGTATAGGCCAATCGCTTCCGAGTACTCACCCGCAAGTTGATGTTTCTTAGCTAGATAGAAGTACGCCTCAGTTAAGCGCTGCGCAAGGGCTGTGTTGCCTGAAATTCCATTGGGTAAATTTTGAAATACCTGTTGCTCAGACTCTTTATCTAGCATCAAGCCAACTAAATCCCAACCCCATAAGTCGTTCTTATCTTGATAACGTTGCTGTAATTTTTTAGTCGCGGCACTCTTATCCGTTTTCATCTCTATGATATATAGCCAAAGAGCTCGGAAAGGATCGCTCGGATCGTCTTGATAATGCTGGGTCATTGCATCAAGAGCGAGATCCTCTCGACCTCCATAATACAGTGCAATGGCTTGATTTCGCTCAGCATATTTATTTTCAGGGTCTAACTCAAGGGTTGAATCAAACGCTTCATAAGCTGCGTCAAATTGGCCAATTTGTGTAAAATAGACCCCTAACAAATTAAATATATCTGGCTGAGCAGGGTTTATGGATAGGCTTTGATTAAAATCATAACGAGCCAACTCTCTCAACCCAAGGCTATCGTAGTAAACGCCGCGCTCAAAGTGCAACTGAGACCTTTGTTGCGGGGTCAAATCATCTTGCAACAATAACTGTGTAGAGCGAGCTATCTGCACCTCTTGCTGAATCGTAGGTTGAAGAGGTACCGCCAATGGTGGTGCCCATTGCTGACTTCCTCGACTAGAACACCCGCTTATAATCAAAGCTACGCTAGCCACAAACAGACTAATCCATTTCACAAACAACTACCTCCATGTGAGGAATATCAACTTAGTTCCTTTAGAATAGAAAAAGAGGAGCATAAATGCTCCTCTTTTTAGTCCTGATATCGATTTTTTTACTTAAAAATCAATATTATTCCGCAGCAGGTGCGTCGTTAGACTCTTCTGCTGGTTTTTCTACCGCTTCTTTCATGCTCAAACGAACACGGCCTTGGCGGTCGATTTCAAGAACCTTAACTTTAACTTCTTGGCCTTCAGTTAGGTAATCAGATACTTTCTCTACACGCTTCTCAGCAATTTGAGAGATGTGTACTAGACCATCTTTACCAGGAAGGATAGTAACGAATGCACCAAAGTCAGCTAGACGTGCAACTTTACCTAGGTAGATAGTACCCACTTCTACTTCAGCAGTGATAGCCTTGATGCGATCGATAGCATCTTGAGCTTGTTCACCAGAAGTTGCAGCAATCTTAACTGTACCGTCGTCTTCGATTTCGATAGTCGTTCCAGTCTCTTCACATAGAGAACGGATAACTGCGCCACCTTTACCGATAACATCACGGATTTTCTCAGGGTTAATCTTCATTTGGTGGATACGTGGAGCAAATTCAGAGATGTCTTCACGAGCACCAGAGATAGCTTCATCCATTACAGAAAGGATGTGCTTACGCGCACCTTGTGCTTGGTTAAGAGCGATCTGCATGATCTCTTTAGTGATGCCTTCGATCTTAATGTCCATTTGAAGAGCAGTGATACCATCGTGAGTACCTGCTACTTTAAAGTCCATGTCGCCAAGGTGGTCTTCGTCACCCAAGATGTCAGAAAGAACAACAAAGTCATCGCCTTCTTTAACCAAGCCCATAGCAATACCTGCTACAGAAGCTTTAATTGGTACACCAGCATCCATAAGAGCAAGAGAAGTACCACATACAGAAGCCATTGAAGAAGAACCGTTAGATTCAGTGATTTCAGATACAACACGAACTGTGTATGGGAAATCTTCAACAGAAGGCATAACTGCAGCAATACCGCGCTTAGCTAGTTTACCGTGGCCGATTTCACGACGCTTAGGAGAACCAACAAAACCTGTTTCGCCAACACAGTATGGAGGGAAGTTGTAGTGTAGTAAGAAGTTATCTTTACGCTCACCAGTTAACTCATCGATGATTTGAGCATCGCGTTGAGTACCAAGTGTTGCTGTAACTAGAGCCTGAGTCTCACCACGAGTAAATAGAGCAGAACCGTGAGTGCGTGGAAGTACACCAGTACGAACGTCTAGCGCACGAACCATGTCTTTTTCACGGCCATCGATACGTGGGTTACCAGCAATGATACCGCTACGTACTACTGTTTTTTCCAAGTCATGGAAGATGGTGTGAATTTCTTTTGGATTAAGATCTGCATCTTCAGCCAATAGTTTCTCTTTTACTTCATCGCTGATCTGATGGATACGGTCATAACGCGCCATTTTCTCAGTGATTTGGTACGCTTCAACTAGTTGTGCTTCTGCAAGCTCAGCAATCTTGTTGTTTAGCTCAGTGTTTTCAGCAGGAGCAACCCAATCCCATGCAGGAGTTGCTACTTCAGCAGCAAACTCATTGATTGCAGAGATAACAGTTTGTTGTTGGTCGTGACCATAAACAACAGCAGCTAGCATCTCTTCTTCTGTCAGGTTGTCTGCTTGAGACTCAACCATTAATACTGCGTTATCAGTACCAGAAACCACAAGGTCTAGCTTAGATGTAGCGAGCTCAGTAATGCTTGGGTTAAGTACAAGTTGACCATCAACATGACCAACACGAGCAGCACCGATAGGACCATTAAATGGCATACCTGAAATAGCAAGAGCGGCAGAAGTCGCGATCATGGTTGGGATATCAGGCTGAACATCAGGGTTCACAGAAACAACAGTCGCAATTACTTGAACTTCGTTTTTAAACGCGTCTGGGAAAAGTGGGCGAATTGGGCGGTCGATAAGGCGAGCCGTTAGAGTTTCGCCTTCAGAAGGACGGCCTTCACGCTTGAAGAAACCACCTGGGATTTTACCAGCAGCGTAAGTACGCTCTTGATAGTTAACAGTTAGCGGGAAGAAGTCTTGGCCTGAAACCGCTTCTTTTTTACCTACAACTGATACAAATACAGCTGTGTCGTCCATGTTTACCATAACGGCAGCAGTTGCTTGACGAGCCATAACGCCAGTTTCTAGCGTTACTGTGTGATTTCCATATTGGAAAGTCTTAATAACTGGTTTTTCGAACATTCTAATTCCTTGTTCTAAGCTTGAGCTTAGATGAGTGGTTCATTCAAGGCATTACAAATCGCGACTAGTAAAAAAAGAGTCCAACAGCAAAGCGGATTAACTCTGTTTTTAATAGTCGCGACCTTTTGGTCGACGAGTGTGACTGTAATGCTTCAATTTCTATTCAAATCGTTACGAATTTCACGCAAAAATTCGTGGTGTATTATAACGGCTTAATCTAGATTTGGCTAAATTTAGACAGCAAAAAAGGGGCTAAAAGCCCCTTTTTGTACAAACTGTTCTATGCAGTCACTTATTAGCGACGTAGGCCTAGACGTTTGATTAGTGCGTGGTAACGATCTAGGTTTTTACCTTTAAGGTAATCTAGAAGTTTACGACGACGAGAAACCATACGTAGAAGACCGCGACGGCTGTGGTGGTCTTGTTTGTGGTCAGCAAAGTGACCTTGTAGGTGGTTAATAGAAGCTGTAAGTAGTGCTACTTGAACTTCTGGTGAACCAGTATCGCCTTCGCCTTGTGCGTATTCTGCAACGATTGCTGCTTTAGTTTCTGCATTCAGAGACATAATTCTCTCCTGATAAGAGTAGGTTTAAAAGTTGTAGCGCCAATCTCTGATTCAGCCGCTACGCGAAGCGCGAATTATACGGATAAGATTTAGGTAAAGCAAGGGGAAGATCTGACCTAGATTCTAGAACCTAGGTGCTAGGCTTTAACCCTGCTCTTCGCTAAATACAACTAAACGTTTTGGGGCAACACGGCCGTCATCGTCAATATCAGCAACGCCGATGAAGAGCTTCTCTTCACCTGCGGTCATTCGCACAGGGCCTTCAACTGGAGCACCAAACACCTGTACAGGTTGTCCGTGCTGAACCATATCCACAAGTTCTGGGATAAGGTTTACTTCAGGAAGGTCTTCTACTGCGGTATCCATTGGTAGCAACAGTGGATCGAGTAACTCTTTTGGCGCAATCTCTTCGGCATTCGCTTTATCGAGCAGCTCCTGCAATTGTTCCAGTGTTACCATTTTTTCGTAAGGGTATTTTGCAACACCAGAACGACGAAGATAAGTAACATGAGCGCCACAGCCGAGCATTTCCCCTAAGTCGTCCACAATCGTACGAATATAGGTTCCCTTAGAGCAATGCACTTCGAGCTCAACCTCATCGCCTTCAAAACGAATCAGGTTAATCTCATATACCGTTATCTTTCGAGATTCACGAGGTACTTCGATACCTTCACGCGCATATTCGTAAAGCGGTTTACCCTGATATTTCAGCGCTGAGAACATAGATGGTACTTGATCTGTCGTGCCTCGAAACTTCTCGATACACTGCTGAAGTTTTTCCTCACTCACATCTACTAGGCGAGTTTCAACAACCTCTCCATCTGAATCCGAGGTGTTAGTACGCTCACCAAGTTTAGCTATAGTGCGATAACGCTTATCTGAATCAAGGAGATACTGTGAAAACTTGGTTGCTTCACCTAAGCAAATAGGTAGCATTCCAGTTGCCAATGGGTCAAGCGCTCCCGTATGTCCTGCTTTCTGAGCAAAGAAGATACGCTTTACTTTTTGCAGAGCATCGTTAGATGAAATTCCAGTGGGTTTATCTAACAAAACTACGCCATTGACCGGGCGGCCCTTACGTCGTCTTGCCATTACTCTTCATCCTCGCGACCCGAATCCTCGCGACGTTTCTTATCTTTAGATACGACTTCACTCACAAGGCTAGACATACGTATACCTTCAACCAGAGTGCTGTCATAAACAAAGCGCACTTCAGGAGTCAAGCGTAGACGAATACGCTTACCAAGCATCATACGGATCTGTACTTCATGCTCTTTTAGCGCTTCAAGGCTAGTTTCTGGAGTTTGATCGCCAATGCATAGGAAGGTAACAAATACCTTAGCTACGGCTAAATCGCGTGATACCTCAACGTCGGAAATGGTAACCATTCCAATACGAGAGTCACGAACTTCACGCTGTAATAATACAGCCAGTTCTTTTTGCAGTTGTTGCGACACACGCTGTGTGCGGCTAAATTCTTTTGACATTTCTTTTCTCACTTTAGAAAAAATAATGAGGGGCATAAGCCCCCCATGGTGTATTCAACAACCAATTATCAAACCTTAGGGGTCAGACAATTTTTGTCAATGTGTTGATTAGTCAAGAGTACGCTTAACTTCAACGATTTCGAATACTTCGATTTGGTCACCAACGCGAACATCATTATAGTTCTTAACGCCGATACCACACTCGTAGCCATTCTTAACTTCTTGTACGTCATCTTTGAAGCGGCGTAGAGATTCTAGCTCACCTTCGTAGATTACAACGTTATCACGAAGTACACGGATTGGGTTGTTACGCTTAATCACGCCTTCAGTAACCATACAACCAGCGATTGCGCCCAGTTTAGGTGACTTAAATACGTCACGTACTTCAGCAAGACCAATGATTTCTTGTCTGAATTCTGGAGCAAGCATACCGCCCATCGCTTGTTTAACTTCGTCAATCAATTGGTAAATGATTGAGTAGTAACGAAGGTCTAGGTTCTCGTTTTCAACAGCGCGGCGAGCAGATGCATCAGCACGAACGTTGAAACCAAGTAGGATAGCGTTAGACGCTGCTGCAAGTACTGCGTCAGTCTCAGTGATACCACCGACACCAGAACCTACGATATTCACCTTCACTTCTTCAGTAGAAAGTTTACGTAGAGAATCAGCGATAGCTTCCACAGAACCCTGAACGTCCGCTTTAAGTACAACGTTAAGCTCAGCAACTTCACCAGCAGTCATGTTAGAGAACATGTTCTCTAGTTTCGCTTTCTGTTGACGTGCTAGTTTCACATCACGGAATTTACCTTGGCGGTAGTTGGCTACTTCACGAGCTTTACGCTCATCACGAACTACAGTTGCTTCGTCACCTGACGCAGGAACACCAGATAGACCGATGATTTCTACAGGGATCGAAGGACCTGCTTGTGTGATTTCAGCACCGTTCTCATCGCGCATTGCACGAACACGGCCGTATTCTTGACCACAAAGTAGGATATCGCCCTTGTTAAGCGTACCAGACTGAACAAGAACCGTTGCAACTGGACCACGACCTTTATCAAGGCGGGATTCAACAACAACACCAGATGCCATACCTTCAGCTACAGCTGTAAGCTCTAGAATCTCTGATTGTAGAAGGATAGTTTCTAGCAGGCTCTCAATGTTAGTACCTTGTTTTGCAGAGATGTGAACAAACATGTTCTCACCGCCCCACTCTTCAGGGATAACATCGTATTGAGCTAGTTCGTTCTTAACGTTGTCTGGGTTTGCACCCTCTTTATCGATCTTGTTCACAGCAACAATCAGAGGTACACCCGCCGCTTGCGCGTGCTGGATTGCTTCGATTGTTTGTGGCATTACACCATCATCTGCTGCTACAACTAGAACAACGATATCCGTAGCTTGAGCACCACGAGCACGCATTGCGGTAAACGCGGCGTGTCCAGGAGTATCCAAGAACGTAATCATGCCGTTGTCAGTTTCTACGTGGTATGCACCGATATGCTGGGTAATACCGCCCGCTTCACCTGAAGCAACATGTGCTTTACGAATGTAATCAAGTGTTGACGTTTTACCATGGTCAACGTGACCCATGATAGTAACAACTGGAGCACGAGATACAGCGTCAAAAGCGTTGTCACGATCTGACAGTACTGCTTCTTCTAGCTCATTCTCTTTACGAAGAACAACCTTGTGTCCCATTTCTTCTGCAACTAGAGCTGCAGTTTCTTGGTCAATCACTTGGTTAATGGTTGCCATAGCACCCATCTTCATCATTACTTTGATAACTTCAGTCGCTTTTACAGACATCTTGTTAGCTAGCTCAGCAATTACGATAGTTTCACCGATAACTACATCTGCTTTTGCTACAGCGGCTGTTTTATCGAAGCCATGCTGCATAGAAGACGGTTTAGCGAGTTTGCCACGACCGCGACCGCGTTGGTTACGACCACCGCGAGTGTTAGCTTGAGCTTTATTATCGCTCGCTTTTTTCTTTTTCTTCTTACGAGCACCACTGGTATCTGCACGACGATCTGCTTCATCCTCTGCTTCACGAGCATAGGTAGAGGTCGTTACGTGATAGTCACCGGTCTCAGTTTTTTTACTTTGTTCTTCTTTAGCCCAACGCTCAGCATTCTCTTCAGCCAATTTACGAGCATCTTCAAGAAGCTTCTCAGCTTCTTGTTCTACTTTACGTTTTGCTTCTTCTTCTTGGCGACGCTGTAGTTCAGCCGCTTCTTTAGCTGCCATGTCGTTCTTCACTTTACGCTCTTCTGTCTCTTTTTGCTCAGCCTTAACATTCTTAGGTTGAGCTTTTTCTGCTGCTTCACGCGTTGCTTTTTCTTCAGCTTCTCGTTTGGCCGCAGCCTCTGCTTCGCGCTTGGCTGCTTCAGCTTCACGGTTAGCTTTATCTTCAGCTTCACGCGCCGCTTTATCTTCAGCTTCACGGTTAGCTACTGCTTCTGCTTCTAGACGTGCTTGCTCTTCTGCTTCTAAGCGAGCTTCATCATCTACAGTAGTACGCTTAACGTATGTACGTTTTTTGCGCACTTCTACAGTAACATCTTTGCTCTTACCGCCGCCAGCAGAAACGCTTAAAGTGCTGCGTTTTTTACGCTGTAGAGTCAAACGCGTTGGTTCAACCTCTCCAGCTGCGTCGCCATGCTCACGCTTAAGGTGTGTTAGGAGTGTCTGTTTTTCATCATCGCTTACGTTGTCTGCCGCTGTTTTTTTCATACCTGCGTCAGCAAGTTGTTCAACGAGACGATCAACCGGCGTACCAATTTCTTCACTCAGTGCTTTAACTGTTAGTTGTGTCATTCAACTACCTCCGTGCCGATTATTCTTCGTCGCCAAACCAACAAATATTACGTGCAGCCATGATTAGCTCACCTGCGCGTTCTTCTGTTAGTTCTTCGATACCTTCTAGATCATCAATACCTTGGTCTGCAAGATCTTCTAGAGTTTTCACACCTTTCGCCGCTAACTTAAACGCCATTTCGCGCTCTAGCCCTTCTAGAGCTAGTAAGTCATCTGCTGGGTGAAGTCCCTCGAAGGTTTCTTCTTTTGCAAGTGCTAATGTTGTAAGAGCGTTTTTCGCTCTAGTACGTAGCTCTTCAACAAGATCCTCATCTAGGCCATTGATTTCTAGTAGCTCGTTCATAGGAACGTAAGCTACTTCCTCTAAGGTAGAGAAGCCTTCTTCTACAAGAAGTTCAGCGAAATCTTGCTCGATATCTAGGTGCTTAATGAAGCTTTCAATAGCTTCAGTTGATTCTGCTTCGTGTTTCTTCTGTAAGTCTTCTACAGTCATTACGTTCAGTTCCCAACCAGTAAGTTGCGATGCCAAACGTACGTTTTGACCACTACGGCCAATTGCTTGCGCTAGGTTATCAGCTTCAACAGCGATATCCATTGAGTGCGTGTCTTCATCTACGATGATTGACGCTACATCAGCAGGAGCCATTGCATTGATAACGAACTGCGCTGGGTTGTCATCCCAAAGGATGATATCGATACGCTCATTGCCTAACTCACCAGATACTGCCTGTACGCGTGCTCCACGCATACCTACACATGCACCTACTGGGTCGATACGGCGATCGTTAGTTTTAACTGCGATCTTGGCACGAGAACCTGGATCACGAGCTGCTGCTTTAAGCTCGATGATCTCTTCTGCAATTTCAGGCACTTCGATACGGAATAGTTCAGTTAGCATCTCAGGCTTAGAGCGAGTGATAAATAGCTGGAAACCACGTGCTTCAGGACGTACTGAGTAAAGTAGACCACGAACACGGTCACCTGGACGGAAGTTTTCACGAGGAAGTTGGTCATCACGTAGGATTACCGCTTCTGCGTTTTCACCAAGGTCTAGAATAACTGTTTCACGGTTCACTTTCTTAACAACGCCAGTGATTAACTCACCTTCGTTATCAATGAACTTTTCAACGATTTGCTCACGCTCAGCTTCACGTACTTTCTGTACGATTACTTGCTTAGCAGTTTGAGTCGTAATACGGTCAAACTTAACTGATTCGATATCATCTTCAATGAAATCACCAATCTGAATCGTTTCATCTTCATATTGAGCCGCTTCAATAGAGATTTCTTTAGTTGGGCTTTCTACTTCTGCAACAGCTTCCCAACGACGGAAAGTATCAAACTCACCGCTTTTTCGATCGATAGCAACACGTACTTCGATTTCAATTTCATATTTCTTTTTGGTTGCAGTTGATAGTGCAATTTCTAGAGCTTCAAAAATACGCTCACGCGGTACCGCTTTTTCGTTCGATACGGCTTCAACTACAGCTAAAATTTCTTTGTTCATTCTTCTAGCCTCTTCAAACAGACTTAAAATTTAGGGATCAGATTGGCTTTAGAGATGTTGCTCAATACGAACTCATGCTCTTCTTTGTCAGCTTCGATTGTAATCGTTTCGCCATCGACCTTGCGGATAGTACCTTTCCATTTACGGCGGTTACCCACACCCATCTTCAAGACGATATTGACATCATGCTCCAGAAACTGCTCATAGTGTGCTGGTTTAAACAGAGGGCGTTCAAGGCCTGGTGAAGAAACTTCTAGGCTATACGCAACCGAAATAGGGTCTTCTACATCAAGTACCGCACTAACTTGATGGCTTACTTCTGCACAATCATCGACATTGATGCCATTCTCGCTATCAATAAAGATGCGCAGTGTCGAGTACTCACCAGCACGAATAAATTCAAGTCCAACTAATTCATAGCCTGACGCCGCTACTGGCGCTTCAAGCATTTCAGTTAGTTGTCTTTCTAAACCAGTCATTGTTCAACCACTCCAGAAACAAAAAAAGGGCATAAAGCCCAATTCAAATACCAAGCACCCCACAGTGAGAAACTGCAGATAACAAAAAACCCCGATAGTCGGGGTTTTATGATGCTGGACCCTGATATCACTAAGCTAAAAGAAGCTTAGCTCATAACAGACAAATGTCAGTTATGATGTTAGAAAAACGAATTCTGATCGCGAGACCTGCTAGATACTAGCGAGATTCACTGTGTCTTATGAACAATCAATACTCTGTATTGGCTATTCATAAAGCTTATCAAGAAATGGTTGCGGGGGCCGGATTTGAACCGACGACCTTCGGGTTATGAGCCCGACGAGCTACCAAACTGCTCCACCCCGCGTCCGACTGTGAACGATATACGTTCAACAGATTGTTTTTCAAACAATTAATGGTGCCGAGAGAGGGACTCGAACCCTCACACCAAAGGCACCAGCACCTCATGCTGGCGTGTCTACCAATTTCACCATCTCGGCAAGAATCATTTCAGCTTATTGAGGAATCTCTTCGCCGGTTTCGGCTGGAACTTCACTCGCTGGGTTATCTGTTTTTTGAATAGTTTGACCCGCAGTAGGATCAACCCATTGAGACTCGGTCTTATGCGTAGACATATTACCAAGAACCAAACAAACAACGATAAATACTGCTGCAAAAACTGCAGTCATTCGGGTTAGGAAATTTCCTGAGCCGCCAGCGCCAAACACTGTGTTTGATGCGCCTGCACCGAAAGAGGCTCCCATATCTGCGCCTTTACCTTGTTGAATCAGAACTAGGCCAATCACACCAAGCGCAGCCAACAGGTAAATCACAAGTAGAGTTTCAAACATCTTTCCACCTATGTTCCAAATTGTTGAGCCAGCGCCATCATGATAAAAAACCACAACAAAGCTAGCGTCCCTTATTAGGGCGGACGCAATACTATCGAAAGCAGCCCGCTGTTACAAGGAAAAAAAACACCTTACCTATCAATTGCTCAGCATTTGAGCACCCTAGGTAGTGGCATCTGCTTTTTTATTTAAAAATCCATCGAGGATAACCATAGCTGCGCCAATAACGATGGCACTATCAGCAAGGTTAAATGCTGGCCAATGGTAGTTTCCAACAAAGAAGTCTAGATAGTCGACAACAAAACCATGTACGATTCGATCGAACACATTGCCTATCGCTCCACCGATGATCAGAGCATAAGAAATATTGTTCCATTTATCGCTACTCGGCAAGCGCTTCATCCATAGCATCAGCATTGCACAGACAACAAAAGCAATCCCAGTAAACAACCAGCGTTGCCAGCCATCTTGGTCGCCCAAGAAACTAAAAGCTGCGCCATAGTTATGAACATATAACAGATTAAAGAAAGGCAACACCTCAATACGGTTTGCCCATCCATAACCCATATTATCCATAACCACTAGCTTAATGCCGATATCTGCGACAAAAATCAGAGCCGCTAGCCATAACCAGCGTAGCCCTGTAGTTTTAAATGCACTCATATTAAACAAACTTACGAGTTTCGCCGTCGCCTTCTACGTTAGATACGCAGCGGCCACAGATGGTTTCATGACCTTCAATAGTGCCTACATCTGACGTATGGTGCCAGCAGCGCTCACACTTCTGTTGCTCCGTTGCTTTAACCTCTACAGCGAGACCTTCAACTTCTGTTTCAGATGCCGCTTCACTCTTCTCAGATAAAGGACGCACTTCAGCTTGAGAAGTCAATAACACAAAACGAAGCTCATCAGATAGCTTGCTTAATTTAGCTGCAATCTCGTCACTGGCAAATAGAGTTACCTCTGCTTGTAGTGCCCCACCGATGATTTTTTCTTTACGTGCATTTTCAAGCAGTTTATTTACCGCAGTACGAACCTGTTGAATCTCTTCCCAGAACTCGTAGCTTAGCTCTTCGTTTTCATCTAATCCGAATAGGCCGGTATACCACTCGCCAGTAAAGACAAACTTATCTCTAGAGCCCGGCATTTCATTCCAGATTTCATCAGCAGTAAATGACATGATAGGAGCCATCCAGCGTACCAGTGCTTCTACGATATAGTACAACGCAGTTTGGCAGCTACGCTGAGCATGACTGCCCGCCTTCGCTGTGTACTGACGGTCTTTAATCACGTCTAGATAGAAAGAGCCCATTTCAATAGAACAGAACTGCATTAAACGCTGCGTTACACCATGAGTGTTGTATGCCTCAAAACAGCTAACAATCTCTGTTTGAGCTTCTAGAGCACGCCCTACAGCCCAGCGGTCTAAAGCAACCATTTCTTCTGCTGGGACAAGATCTGTTTCTGGATTGAATCCATTTAGGTTAGCTAAGAAGAAACGCGCAGTATTACGAATACGGCGATACGCATCAGCGCTACGCTTTAGGATCTCATCTGAAACCGCAACTTCACCTGTGTAATCGGTAGAAGAAACCCATAGGCGTAGAATATCTGCGCCAAGGCGGTTAGTTACGTCTTTAGGTGCAACAACGTTACCGATAGACTTAGACATCTTACGTCCGTCACCATCCACCACAAAACCGTGAGTTAACACTTGCTTGTATGGTGCTTCATCTTTCATCGCAATCGATGAAATAAGTGATGATTGGAACCAGCCACGGTGTTGGTCCGAACCCTCTAGGTAAAGATCTGCGCTAGCACCGTTATACTCCTCACGAGCATCAACGACCGAGTAGTGAGTAACACCAGAATCAAACCATACATCTAATGTATCAAGGGTTTTTTCATAGTTCTCAGCGTCTGCTTCACCAAGCAGTTCAGCCACATCCACATCCCACCAAGCTTGAATACCTTTTTGCTCAACTAGTTGAGCAACTTTTTCAATTAACTCTTGGGTATTAGGGTGAAGCTCCGATGTCTCTTTATGTACAAATAGGGTAATTGGCACACCCCAAGTACGCTGACGAGAAATACACCACTCAGGGCGTCCTTCAACCATACCTTCGATACGGCTTTGACCCCATTCAGGCATCCATTCAACATCTTTGATAGCACCTAATGCTTTTTCACGTAGACCCGCTTGGTCCATAGAAATAAACCATTGTGGTGTCGCACGGAAAATAATAGGTGTCTTGTGACGCCAGCAGTGCGGGTAACTATGTTCATAAGCATGATGATGTAAAAGAGCACCTTTTTCTTTTAGTACATCAAGAACCGATGCATTAGCTTTAAATACATGCTGACCGGCAAAAAGCTCTGTGTCTGGCAGGTAAACACCATTTGAGCCAACAGGATTTGCTATTTCTAGGCCATATTTTTGACCGACCACGAAGTCTTCTTGGCCATGACCCGGAGCGGTATGCACAACACCAGTACCCGATTCAGTAGTAACATGGTCACCTAAAATGGCTGGTACACTGAAATCATAAAATGGGTGGTTAAACTCGCTTAGCTCTAGGTCTGCACCTGTAGCAAAACCAAGATTATGGTAGTGCTCGATACCTGCGCGATCCATAAGTTGAGTCACTAATTCAGACGAAACGATTAGACGCTCAGGTTGACGCTCATCAGTACCTTCAACTTGAACAAGCACATACTCAAGGTCATCACGTAAACATACCGCACGGTTTGCAGGTAGTGTCCAAGGAGTAGTAGTCCAGATAACTGTTGAGATTTGACCTTGACCTTCAACGCCATCAGCCAATGCAAACTTAGCAAGTACAGCCGCTTCATCTTTCGCTTTAAAGCGAACATCAATAGACGGTGAAACCTTGTCTTTATACTCAACCTCAGCTTCCGCAAGTGCAGAGCCACAATCGGTACACCAATGCACAGGTTTAAAGCCTTTTAATAGGTGACCTTTGTCAGCTATTTGGCCTAATGCACGAATAATATTTGCTTCAGTTCCAAAGTCCATTGTGCGATATGGTTTATCCCACTCACCCATAATACCTAGACGCTTAAAGCTTTCTTTCTGGCCTTCTACCTGGCCTGCTGCATACTTACGACACTCTTCACGAAACTCAGCTGCAGAAATCTTCTGACCTGGCTTGCCTTTTTTCTTCTCAACCATAAGCTCAATTGGAAGACCATGACAATCCCAGCCAGGAATATAAGGTGCATCAAACCCAGACAACGTCTTAGATTTGATAATAATGTCTTTAAGAATCTTGTTTAGTGCATGGCCGATATGAATATCACCATTTGCGTATGGAGGACCATCATGTAGAACAAAAGGCTTATTGCCTTTTTTAGCTTCACGGATCGCACCGTAAAGATCTTCCTTATACCAACGCTTTAGCATCTCTGGTTCACGGTTCGCCAGATTACCACGCATAGGAAACCCTGTTTCAGGAAGGTTCAGGGTATCTTTATAATCAGTCATCGATTCTTAATTCCGTAATATTGGGCGATGTTTAGATATTAAGGTTGATATAAACATCAACGCTTTGTCCGAAGCAACCACACCCTAGCTGCTTCAGCATCTAATTCAATTTGAGTTTTTAGCGCGTCGAATGACGGAAACTTCACCTCGTTGCGCAGTTTATGTAGCAAGCACACTTCAAGTTGCTCACCATACAAATTTGTAGAGAAGTCAAAAAAATGAACTTCGAGTTGCTGACGGACTCCGTCAACCGTAGGTCTTTGCCCTACATTGGCGACCCCACCTAGGGTCTGCCCTTTATATTTCGCTTCTACGACGTAAACCCCAGACACTGGAGAAACACATCGTTTTAACGGTAGGTTTGCGGTTGGAAAACCGATTGTTCGGCCCAGTTTCCTGCCGTGAGAGACGCGACCACTAATGCTATAGTCTCTTCCTAGCATAGTCTTCGCAGCCACTAAATCATCTTCTGCTAATGCTTTTCGAATAGCAGTGCTACTTACACGTTGCTGTTCTAAACAGAAACTGCTGGTACTCACAACCTCAAACCCAAATTCCTTACCAGCTTGTTGTAGCAAAGCAAAATCACCTTGGCGTTGTTTACCAAAACGAAAATCATCACCAACAACAAGGTACCGAACCCCTAACTGCTCAACAAGCAATTGCTGAATAAAGCGCTCTGCTGGTAAATTGGCAAATACTTTATTGAAGTTAAGGCACAACAAACTGTCTAGATCGAGTTTGCTCAATTGCACAAACTTATCTCGTAGTCGTGTAAGCCTTGCCGGCGCCTTTTGCTGCATAAATAGCTCGAGCGGTTGAGGCTCAAATGTCATTACAACCGCAGCAAGACCAAGCTGGTTAGCTTTTAGGTTAACTTGCTTCAATACGGCTTGATGGCCTAAATGTACACCATCAAAATTACCTATGGTCAATACGCATCCCCTATGGCTAGGGCGAAGGTTATGACTGCCTCGGATTAATTGCATGAAACTCGCTTAAACCTAATCTAATTAGTCTTGTTTGCTAAACTGGCGAATTATATACCTAAATGGCGACAATATGCCAGTATAAGCCCCTAGCCTTCTACTTTTAGATGACGTAGACGAATCCCGAGTAATAATGCACTAATCAAATAAGTCACACCACCAGCTGCAATCAAACCGCTCAACTGCAATACACGCCCCATCAAGCTCATCTGCAGCCATGCTGACATCGGTGGCAAGATGTATACAATTACTGCCACCATAAATGCCCCTGCCACCAGCAATCGTAACAAGTACCCGATAGTTTGCTTACTTAACTTATACACCTTGGCTGTGTGTAAACCTCGATACAGCAATGCCATATTTACAAATGCAGATAATGCGGTTGCCATCGCCAAGCCTACATAGCCGTAATGCCATGCGAATATAATATTAAATACCATGTTAGTGGTCATTGCGATAATGCCATAGCGCACTGGGGTTTTGGTGTCTTGACGCGAATAGTACCCAGGGGCAAGAACCTTAATTAACATAAAGTTGAGCAGACCTGAAGCGTACGCGATTAAAGACATTGAAGATTGATGAACCTCATAGGTTCCAAACTCACCGCGCATAAATAAAACCATAAGCAGCGGCTTGGCCAACACAATCAGCCCCAACATTGCAGGAAGCCCAAGTAAGAACACCATACGGATTCCCCAATCCATGGTATTAGAAAACCCTTGGCTATGGGCATTAACATGTTTTTTGGAAAGAGCAGGTAATATTACTGTTGCAATCGCAATCCCAAACAACCCCAATGGAAACTCAAGTAAACGGTCAGAGTAATAGAGCCAACTAATTGATCCTGTTTGCAAAAAGCTGGCAATAAAGGTATCTAGAAGCAGGTTAATTTGGCTAACAGACACACCAAATAACGCAGGGATCATAAGGGTACGGATCCGCACCACCCCCGGATCATTCCACCCCCATTGTGGGCGCACTAGCACTCCCTCTCTCGCTAAGAAAGGAATTTGAAACAAGAACTGAACTAAGCCGCCTAGGAATACGCCGATCGCCAAACCAATTTCAGGGTTATCTAAACGCGGCGCAACAGTCACCGCCATCAGAATCAGCATCACATTTAGAAAGACAGGGGTAAATGAAGATACGGCAAATTTACCTAAGGTATTTAATACCGAGCCAGATAATGCCACAAAGGTGATAAACCATAAGTATGGGAAGGTGATCTTTAACATCAAGCTTGCCATTTCAAATTTTTCAGCCGATGGCCCACCCTTAAGCCAATCAATAAACCACCCCGTACCAAAGATTGCGGTTACGACTCCTGAACCCAATACGCCAAATAGGGTAACCACTGTGACTATGACGCCTAACGTTCCGGACACCTTGGCAATCAGCTGGCGCGTTTCTGTCATGTCCTCTTTTTGTTGGTACTCAGTTAATACTGGGACAAATGCCTGAGAAAAGGCACCTTCGGCAAATAACCTACGCAAGAAATTAGGTATCTTATTTGCAAAGAAAAACACATCGGCGCTTGCCCCCGCTCCCATTAGATTTGCCACAACCACATCACGTACTAGCCCTAACACTCTAGAAACGAGAGTCATAGCGCTAACAATAGCACCCGACTTAAGTAAGCCTTTACTCACACAATATTCCTTACTTTTCTTTGTCTATACAATGATGTTTAAAGTGCCTTCACCTAATTCAATCACTCGACGAACAGAGAATAAATCATGCCTACCATGCAAGCCTGATTATTTGATATCATTAGGTGTACATTAAATTAGTTTAGTCTCTGAACAAGAGCGACCAATAAATGAACTGCATCTTCAATGCACTTGGATATAGCATTACCTTTAAAATGCTGTTAGAATCCACGCCATCTTAACCGTGTTCTCCTTTCTAAACAAAATTTGTTTGTTTATGACGGGTTTTCACACAATTTAATTGACTTTCGGATAACAAAGAGGCATTCTCCACGACCTTAATATTGTTACCGAATAAGTTTTGGGAGTTAGACCCTTGGCAAACAGCAAATCTGCTAAGAAACGCGCTATCCAAGCTGAGAAACGTCGCCAGCATAACGCTAGCCGTCGTTCTATGATGCGCACTTACATGAAAAAAACTGTTGCAGCTATTGAAGCTGGCGACAAAGAAGCTGCTACAACTGCATTCGTTGCAGTTACTCCGATCCTAGATCGCATGGCAACTAAAGGCCTTATTCATAAGAATAAAGCTGCTCGCCATAAAGCACGCTTCAACGCTGCAATCAAAGCACTTTAATAGTCTTGTGATTGTTTTTAAAAACCGGCTTATGCCGGTTTTTTTGTGTCTAAATTATTTGAATAGCCTAGAAAAGTCCGCATCACAAACACTCTTAACCGCTGGGTGTTGAATCATACGTTCAGCAAAAATCACAAAAAACTCTTCCTTTAAGTCCTTTATATTCGCTATATGTGAAAATTCAGCCAATACATTATGGTGCGCAGGATAACTGGTAGGGGCAATAAATACTGTTTCAGGATGAGCATCAGCAAAAGCCTTCATTAAGGCAACGTCATCAAACTCACCCAGAATATTTGGCTGATAACCTTGTCTATCACACCACTCAAGAATTTTTCTTCCCATAGAGGTTCTAGAGCCAGGTATCAAAAGCTTATATTGAGCAATATTATTTAAGAACTCTTTTTCTTCGACAGGTGTTGCAGAATAAAAGCTCATACTACAATCACCCAGCTTCTTACTATATAGACCCGCATTTTGTGAAGAATCAATCGCACAATCAGACAAAATCATATCGAGTTTATGCTGTGCAAGCCTTTCTAATAACAGTTCGTGGGTTGCTTCAAAGCAACGCAGGTGGATATTGCCATCCATAGGAATAGTTGTAGACAGGATCTGACTTACTAAGCGCTTAGATAGCGCATCCGCAACTCCCACTTCAAACAACAGGTTTGCTCTTTGACTGTAATTAACGATATCCATCATTTCATAGCTAAGATCAAACATGCGATCAGCATATTTAAATACTAACTGCCCAAGTTCAGTTGGTTCAATGGTGCGGCCATTTCGCTTGGTCAACTTACCATTTAACCGCTGTTCCAACGCTTTGATTTGTCCGGTTACTGTTTGTGGTGTCAAAAATAGAGCATCTGCTGCCTTAGTTAATGAGCCTTGTTTACACACCATCCAAAAATAATAAAGATGGTTATAGTTTAGGTGTGACATTCACATGATCCTTAGAGTGCAAATTTCAATGTATATGCTTATTTACTTCGAAAATACCGAATTAATTTTGCAGTAAGATGACACATTTGCAATAAATAATTTATTCCGAGATCACTTTTTTGGATAAAAACCACAGTTACAAACAACATAAAACCAAAGCAAAACCACCAAAAACCCTTACCAAACAACACCTTAAGTGGGAATTGTAACTGGTAAATACTTTACTATCCTAAAGGCAATGAAATGCACAGTTTTTGGCGAGTGTAATATAAATGAAATATAAGTTATCTAAACTCGCCAACAGTTAATTAATCGCCTAATTAAAGGTCGGAGAAAATCCATGAATAACCAAGCATCTTCAGTGACAACCACAGGGGTAGCTAAAGCTACTTGGCTGCGCTGGGCTAACTTAGCTTTCATGTTATATCTTTTGCTTGTTTCTGTATCTCTGGTAGGAAGTGGTTTTAAGCTTGCTTCTGGCGAGCATGCAAAGACATTATTTGAGTTCGCCTCTCATCCAGTTGCTGGCTTAATGATAGGTCTAGTTGCAACGGCCTTGATTCAATCATCAAGTACTGTAACTTCAATTATCGTTGGCTTAGTTGCCGGTGGTCTTCCTGTAGGGATTGCAATCCCTATGGTTATGGGTGCCAACATTGGTACAACGGTAACCAATACCTTAGTCAGCTTGGGGCACCTGCGCTGCAAAATAGAGTTTAAACGTGCTTTTGCAAGTGCAACGGTTCATGACTTCTTCAACCTGTTAGCTGTTCTTATCTTCCTACCTTTAGAGATGATGTTTGGTATCTTTGCCAAGATGTCAGCATGGTTGGTTGCACCGTTAATGACAACTGGTGACCTTAACATGGGCGGCTTTAACTTTATTAAGCCTTTGACTAAGCCATTAATCAGTGTTGTACAAGACCCTCTAACCGCACTTGGTCCAATCGTAGCCGGTGTTAGCATGATTATTATAGGTATCGCAACCATCATAATCTCTATCACTATTATGGGTAAGCTAATGAAAAGCTTGATGGTAGGCCGTGCACGAGAAATCCTAAAAAATGCCATCGGTCGTGGCCCATTGCACGGTATTTTCTCGGGTTCAATTGTCACCATATTAGTTCAATCATCTTCTACTACAACCAGCTTAATGGTTCCGCTTGTAGGCTCTGGTGTGCTTAAGGTACGTGATGTTTATCCATTTACCCTTGGAGCAAACATCGGCACCTGTATTACTGCGCTACTCGCAGCAACTGCTGTCACTGGTGAGTTTGCAGCTTATGCATTGCAGATTGCACTGGTTCACCTGATATTTAACGTCTCTGCCACGCTGTTTATTTTTGGTATCCCGCTACTGCGCGAACTGCCACTAAAAGGAGCTGATTGGATTTCAACTATGGCACTGAAGAACAAAGGTGTAGTTGCCGGCTATCTAGTTGCAGTGTTTATCTTTATGCCAGGTCTGGTTATCGCTATGACTAGCTAATTACTTCCTGCTACGCATATAAAAAGCCCAGCTAGCTGGGCTTTTTTATTATTCATTATAAAACAGCACTAAAGAGCCGCCTTTAAGAGTGCTTCCATAGTTAATATTAATACCGACCCCAACGTTATAGACCAGCGACGAGTAATCACTGGTATCTATCACCCAGCCAAACGCATATTCATTGTAATGGGTCGCACCTATCGGGTCTCGCAAGTCCCCCCCTACATCTATGCGTCTAAATCGCACCAGCAAGTCTTGCTTTCTATCCCCCCACGCATCTAGATGGTACTTATACTGCAAGCTATTCATAACTCGCCA
The DNA here is from genome assembly GCF_024346875.1 of Vibrio gallicus. Lineage (NCBI taxonomy): Bacteria > Pseudomonadati > Pseudomonadota > Gammaproteobacteria > Vibrionales > Vibrionaceae > Vibrio > Vibrio gallicus. The sequence continues at coordinate 468,276 of NZ_AP024871.1, read as the reverse complement.
TCCTTCAGGCGTTGCATTTGCAGTTCCAATAGAGCCACCATAGCTGCGCCCCCAAAAATAGTGATACTCCGTATTAAACTGAATCTCTCCAGCCCCTACATCTTTGGTGTAAATAAGATCCAGTTGCGGCTCAACTATCCATACATTGGAAGAACCATTAATAACTGAGTCAATATTCTCTCTATCAATAAGCTCCTTCAGAGGGCTATTAGCGGTAAATTCATTCCGATAGTACATTAGGTGCAAACCAGTTCCACCAAACAACTGCCAGCCTTCAGAGAGCTGGTAACCTAACGAGTATTCAGCATAGCCCGCTAAGATTTGATCGCGGGTTTCATCTGCTGGCCAATCTAAATCGAGTTCATTTATAGCTTGGTAATCAATATCTCGATTGAGCTCCATAAAAGCAGCCCTTAGCTTTAATCTATGCAGCCATTTACTGTGGTCACTTTCAAAGTGGAATGAAATAGGAAGAGAAGTACCGGTAATTCTTTTACGTGTATCTAGGGACTCTTGCCCTCCAAGACTGGGATTATCGATACCGAATATCTTATTGGGATCAAAACTGGCAAAGCCAAATGAAATCATCTCGCTATCGGTCAGTACTAGCGCTGTTGCAAACACCCCTTCTAGATACTTGTCAGTATCTAGTAATGGGGCGCTAGTGGCAGATAGCGGCAACACACTTGCGGCTAAAAATAATGAACAACGTCCTTGTTTCATTCTATAAAGCTCAAATAAAAAGAAAGGCTGATAATAATTAATTATCAGCCTTTAATCGCAAATGTGCCAATTATCAGTGAGTTAAACTGAGAAAGGATACTTAATTGCAGGGTGAGACTCATACCCCTCGACCGAAAAATCATCTAAAGTCACCCAGGTTTCTAGGTCTTGTAACGATTTAATCTTCGGATTGATAATAAACTGAGGTGCCAAGAGCGGTTCTCGCGTCAATTGCACGTCTCTCATCAATTCAAGTTGGTCTTCATAAATATGAGCATTGACTATTTTATGGTATGCCTGCCCCGGTTTCTTACCCGTAATTTGCGCCATAATAGCTAGAAAAACATAGACTTGAACCATGTTGAAGTTAAGGCCCAAAGGTACATCACATGAACGCTGAGTGCTATTGAGGTACAAGGTATCACCTAGCAGTGAAAAGTGATGGCTGTACATGCAAGGCCGTAGGCACCCCATGTGAAACTCACCTGGGTTATAAAAATTAAGGATCTCACCTCGGTCATCTACACCGCGAGTGAGATCATCAACAATCTTTTTCAGCTGGTCGATATGACCACCATCTGGCTTTGCCCACTGCCGCCCCTGAACTCCGTATACTCGCCCCATATCATCCGTGCCTTTACGGAAGCTATTTTCAAGCCAAGCTTGGTTCAGGTTTGAATTGGCATCCCAGGTTTTTGTGCCAAGCTCACGAAACTGAGCTGCATTGTCATAGCCACGGATATAACCGAGAAGCTCTGCAACAGCAGCCTTCCAAAAGCTTTTACGTGTTGTTACCAAAGGGAAGGCATTATTTGCTACATCATAGCTAAGATCCGCATTGATAACCGTAAGACAGCGTTTTCCTGTTCTTTCGTTTTCAATCCAATGTCCCTGTTCAACAATTCGATGGCAAAGGTCTAGATACTGCTTCACTTATTTCTCCTCGTGCGCTTGAGTTTGCAGAGACTTTTTATTGTATTTATATGCCCACCACAGCATGACGGCACCAATAAAGATCATCGGAGTAGATAAAATCTGTCCCATTGAAATCCAATCACCAAATAGACCTAACTGAGCATCAGGTTCTCTGAAATATTCCACGATAAAACGGAAACTTCCGTAACCAATAAGAAAAAGTCCGGATACCGCTCCCGCAGGTCTTGGCTTCTTAATAAACAGGTTTAGGATTAAGAATAAAACAATCCCTTCAAGAAACGCTTCATAAAGCTGAGAGGGATGACGAGGAAGGTAGCCACCACTAGGGAACAGCACCGCCCAAGAGACATCTGTTACACGCCCCCAAAGCTCATCATTCATAAAGTTGCCTACTCGTCCCATACCCAATCCAAACGGAATCAAGGGCGCGATAAAATCGGCAACATTGAAAAAAGTTCGTCCATTCTTATAGGCGTAATATGCCATAGCCGATATAACGCCTATTAGGCCACCGTGGAATGACATACCTCCGGTCCATACCTTAAATAGATACAGTGGATTATCCAAAAACAGGTCAAAATGGTAGAAGATAACGTAGCCAATTCGACCACCGACCACGACACCTAAAAACCCCAAAAAGAGTAAGTCTGAAACTTGCTCTCTATTCCAACCACTCCCCTTTTTATCGGCGCGACGATTGGCAAGCCACATAGCAAACGCAAATCCGACTAAATACATCAACCCATACCAACGAATAGAAATGGGGCCCAGTTCTAGCAAAACCGGATCAATGTGCGGATAGGTGATAAATTCCTGATTCATAATTTCTCGATAAATATAACATCAACTAATAAGCGTTCTTGCTGCAATAAGTAGCAACAAGCAAGCAAAAAACTTTTTTAACACTGGGGCTGGTAGCGTCGAAGCTAACTTTACTCCCCAGCGAGTTGTAAGTACTGAACACGATGCAATAGCAAAAAAAGCAGGCAAATAGACAAAGCCCACACTATAAGGCGGTAGTGTATCACTATTAGTTCCATGAAGGATAAATCCTAGCATTCCTGATAGAGCCAATACCGCACCACATATCGACGAAGAACCTATCGCTTTTCGCATTTCAACGCTATGCCTGCTCAGAAATGGCACCATCAAAGATCCACCACCAATCCCAGCTAAGCTTGAGATTGTACCTATGATACCTCCCGCGCCCAAAGTTATAAACCGAGAAGGCATAGTTCGGTTCCGACCACTTTTGACTGAGAAAAACATCTGTAAAGCGAGACTTAGAACTATTGTGCCAAAGATTTTAGGTAGATATTCAGTAGGAACCCATTCCGCAACAAAGCTTCCGGCAAAGCCACCAATAATGACGCCAGGCAATAAGCTTTTAATTACACAAGTATCAAAATTTGTCGCTCGAATGTGGTTAAAGGCAGAAGACGAAGAGGTAAAAACAACGCAAGCTAAAGAGGTAGCCAACGCCATATGCATTGCAATTTCAGTAGGTATATCAAAAAAAGGCAACAAATATAGCAATGATGGCACTATGATTAAGCCACCACCAATACCGAGCAAGCCTGCTAATACGCCAACAATGCCACCTAGAACAACTAAAACGATAAGCAATTCAAACATTATTGTTTACCCGGCTTAACATAGCCGATGAGTTTTTGTTGTTTTAAGTAGTCTTGTGCCAAGTTATGTACATCTTCAGCATAGGATTGTTGTAAAGCTTGAGCTGACAGCTCACGCAACTTTTTAATTTCAGTCTGGCGGATGAGGTGTTTAATTCGGGCCACATTCGATGAGTTCATACTTAACTGCTCAAAACCCAAGCCTAACAACAATAAAGCACCCAATGGGTCACCAGCTAACTCACCACATACCGACACTTCCAATTGCGATTCCTGACAGCGATGTTGTATGTCATGTAGCGCCATAATAACCGCAGGGTGCATCACCTCATACAGCTCAGAAACCCGAGCATTATTGCGATCAACTGCGAGCAAGTATTGGGTTAAATCATTGGTGCCAACAGAGACAAAGTTAATTTTCTCTGCAACGAATGGCAGTAAATATATAAGTGATGGCACCTCAATCATAATCCCGATTTCAGGCCGACGCACCTGCGGAAAGCTCAATGATATTTCATCAAAAGCCTGCTCAAAAAGCCTTAATGAAGCATCTAATTCTTTCACACTTGAGATCATAGGTAATAAAATTTTCAACTTACAACTTAGCCCTACACTTGCTCTGAGCATGGCACGCAGTTGAATCAAAAAGATATCAGGATGATCTAAGGTAAAGCGAATTCCCCTCCAGCCAAGAAAAGGGTTTTCCTCTTCCATAGGAAAATAAGGTAATGATTTATCGCCACCGACATCTAAGGTACGCATAACAACAGGCTTCCCCCTTGCTCGAACTAGTACCTGTCGATAGTGATAAAATTGCTCATCTTCTGATGGAAATGATTGCTTAAGTAAAAAGGATACCTCAGTTCGATATAGACCAATCCCATCGACAGCCTGACTCAAGGCACTGGTTTCATCGATATCTAATCCCGCATTCATCAGCACCTTAATATGCAAGCCATCTTTAGTGATCGCTGGCTTTAAGGCTGTTGATTCTACCTTAGAGCGCATCTCAAGCTCTTCATTGAGAAGCTTGCGATAATATTTACGTTGCCCAGCTGTCGGTTGAGGCATAACCTCACCGTTGTAGCCATCAACAATAATAATACGCCCATTGGCAATATCAGATGATACCGGCACACCTAATACAGCTGGGATCCCTAGCGCCCGAGACAATATCGCCGCATGGGAATTAACCCCGCCTTGCATAGACACAATCCCGAGGATTTTATCTCTAGGTATGGAAGCAAATAACGTTGTGGTCATTTCATTTACAACTAGAATAACTGGCTCGGCCAACTGAACCTGCTTCGATTGAGAATGATGCAAGAAATAGAGTAGCCTTTGCCCAAGTTCTCGAACATCTTGTGAGCGTTGTTGTAAATAAAGGTCACTCATGCGAGCAAAATGATTCGAATAGCGCTCAATTACTTGGCGAAGCGCCCACTCAGCAGCATCACCTTTATCTATTTGTCCTAGCAATTCCGAGCGCAATTTAGGGTCATTTAACAAGTGAGTAAACAGGTCAAAAATAGCCAATGCATCTTTATTGAGATCACTGTCTAACTGCTTTCGCAACCGACGGAACTCTTTAAGCGCATTTTCAATTGCCAGCAGTAACCATTCTTTATCACTTTTAGGATCGACCGCAGATGCAGGAAGTACATCGGTTAGAACATACTCGTCACTTTCACGCCATATTGGACCAATAGCAATCCCTTTACTGGCACCGATACCGCTAAGTAGCGGCCGACGTTTATGTTGTAATAGCCACTTACCTTGCTGTTGCTCATTGGCAATCAATACCGCCAACTGAGCTGCCAGAGTAACTAGGAAGGATTCCTCTTGCTCATTAAACTGCCTAGATGCTTGCTGCTGTATAACCATTACGCCAAGAACACGCTTTCGGTATACGATGGGCGTCGCTAGATAGGCTTGATAAATATGCTCTCCCAGTTGTGGAAAGAACTTATAGCTAGGATGAGAGGAAGCTTTGGCAAGGTTTAAGGGTTCAGCCGTACGGTAAACAAGACCAACTAAGCCTTGATTAAAACCTATATGAAGGCTTTCTCCACTAAAAATCAGCCCCTTGGTTGCCATTAACTCAAGGCGCTGTTTTTGATGATTAGAAAGGTAGATAGTGCAACATTCGCTATCCATTGCACTACATGTTTTTTCCACCAGCAGTTCTAGGGCTTGATGAATATCATCTGCCCGCGATACATGCTCAACTATCTCCCTTAGTTGATTTAGCATTAACGCTATCCTCTACGGTGTTTGCGTTTACGGTTTTGTTTTCTGTCATTAAACGGCATGGCAAAAGATGCAAACTCTTTCATCGCTCGACGATATACATCGCGCTTAAAAGAGACAACTTGTCTTACTGGATACCAATAACTTACCCAGCGCCAACCATCAAATTCAGGAGAATGCCCCTTTTGCATATCAATATGGGACTCATCGCCCACTAATTGCAGTAAGAACCATTTTTGCTTTTGACCAATACAGACAGGCTTAGAATCCCAACGAACCAGTCGCTTAGGTAGGCGATAGCGCAACCAATGACGACTGGTAGTAACTATTCTTACATCTTGCTTTGTTAGCCCAACCTCTTCATACAACTCACGATACATGGCTTGCTCAGGGGTTTCCCCATCATCAATGCCACCTTGTGGAAATTGCCAAGAATGTTGTCCGTATCGCTTAGCCCAGAAAACTTGACCGTGGTTATTACATATTACGATTCCCACATTTAAGCGGTAACCATCGCCATCGATCACTGGCTAGCCTCTACAATAAAATTTTATATACCTCGATTTTTCCACAGATCCCCTAAGGTAGCAAACCTATACTTCTCAAAAGTTACTAATTTCGTATCAATTGGGACATATATGTACTAAAACTCGGTTTATTTACACTTATCAACAACAAAGCGCAGCCCTCTTCATTTTTATTCACTATATCTGTGAATAACTTTGTGCGAAAACTTTTCCAGTCCTAATTTAGTGTACACATAATAACAGGCACTAAATGTAGAGAAAACAAACAACATATTATTTATCCATTTAAAAACAGTATGTTAAATACAAATATTCACTACAAATACATAGCAAAGATATGATTAAAAAACGATCCATCTAGATCGGTTAAAGATCCACCAACCCTTTCTTTATCCACATGCAACGCTCTAAAAGGCATAATTGGCACCGCAAAACAAGCACAAACCGCCCCCTAAACCCCTGTTTATTCATACATAGCTTTATTTAATTCACTGGGTACATACCTTCTCTGTGGATAAGTCAGAAAATAGACATTATTCATAACTAGATATGTCCCTATTTCGATCATATCATCAACAGAGATCGTTAATATGAGAACTGCCGTGAGCCTACCAACCCCCACTACCGAGAAAGAGCTTTGTGAGCGAGCCTTAAACCTAGCTGGCTTCACCTTAGGTGAGCTTGCCCAACAACTCGATATTACGCCTCCAGATGATCTTCGCCGAGATAAAGGCTGGGTTGGACAATTGATCGAGCGACATTTAGGTGCGCAAGCAGGCAGTCGTCCAGAACAGGATTTCATTCATCTTGGTATTGAATTAAAAACAATCCCTTTGAGTCATACCGGAACCCCATTAGAAAGCACCTTTGTTAGTGTGGCACCACTCACTGGTATCACTGGGCTGCGATGGGAAGAGAGTCATATAAGACAAAAGCTAAGTCGAGTGTTATGGATACCTGTCGAGGGAGAGCGTGAGATCCCTGTTCAAGATAGACATGTGGGAATGCCTGTTTTATGGTCTCCCACTACCCAACAAGAGCAACTCATACGCAATGACTGGGAAGAGTTAATGGAGATGATAGCTCTAGGTCGTATCCATGAGATCAACGCGCGATATGGGGAGGTTTTACAGATACGCCCTAAAGCTGCCAATAGCAGAGCACTCACAGATGCATTTGGTGCAAGCGGCACAAGCATCAAAACATTACCTAGGGGGTTCTATTTACGTAGCAGTTTCACGAAACAGATCCTACACAACGCTCTACATGCTATAGAGTGAATCTAGTTAATAGCTATTTAATGACAGCTCAATATCGTGATAAAGCTTACCATCAGAAACACCGCATTCATCGTAAGCATTGTGTAGGCGTAAATAAACGCTGCACAGCCCCAAGCGTGTTAATTCCTCTTTAACTAACTCAAGAGAAGCATAACTAATAGGAGATCCATTCTCCCTTATGGGCTCAAGCCGGTGTTTAAATTCAACTGCGATCTGATATGTCGAGAGATCCGCACACCCAATAACAAATACTTTAGGTACCACTGAATGTCTCTCTATATCAGCATGAATCCATTGATCAAACTGCTGTTTTTGCATGACTAGCCTCACTTTGGCTAACTTTCTGCACTCAATAAAAGTAAAGTTCAGTTAGTTGTCGGGATCAACCTATTGCCTAAGAATATTATTAGCCATTGCTACTCAATAACTTTTCGACCACATCTCCTAGTATTTTAAAGGTTTCGGTTCTCGAACTACTCGGACGCCAAACTAGGCCAATATCCCGATAAGCTCGCCGACCGGGAGGATCAACAATCTCCAGATCATGATTTACCAACAAGCCATGATCAATCGCCATCTGAGGAATAAAAGTGGTGCCTAATCCATTTTCCACCATTTGCACTAAGGTGTGTAAGCTGGTGGCAGTGAAAGGATTTATCTTTCTTTTTTCAGTCAATTTACAAGCTGATACAGCATGCTCTGTTAAACAGTGTTCTTTTTCCAAAAGAAATACTGATTGGTCAGGAAGGTCTTCATAATGCAAAGGGATCTTAATTTGTTTCGCTTGTTCCTTACTGATCACCATTCGAAATTGGTCTTGGCCTACGAAGCGACTGGCAAGCCCTCCTATATCTACAGGTAGCGCTAATACCAAAACATCTAATTGTCCATCTTGCAAAGCGGTTAATAGATTGGCTGTGGTGTCTTCTCTAAGTAATAGATTAAGGTCTGGAAACGATTGATTCACCTCTCGCACTAAGCTGCTCAATAAAAATGGAGCGATAGTTGGAATAGCACCTAAACGTAATTGCCCTTGCATCAAGCCACCACATGCTAAATGCCCTAGTTCCATTAAATCTTGGCTTTTGGTTAGCAGTTCCCTGCCTTGTTTAACCACCATTTCGCCAACATGAGTAAACACTAAGCTGCTTTTCTTCTCTTTTTTTTCATAAAGTGGGCAACCAAACTGCTCCTCTAGATTCTGAATACCTTTACTTAAAGTTGATTGGCTAACAAAGCAAAGCTGTGCCGCTTCTCCAAAATGTCGAGTTTCATAGAGGGTGATTAAATAATGTATCTGCTTCAAACTAGGCCATTTGTTCATAAAACTATCGAATCTCCACTAACTCATCGCCTCAAAATGTGCGTTAGATAACAAAATCTAAACATCGTTTTTTTCGATTGTATCAATCTATTTATTTCGCTTTTTTCTATAATACGTTTTGTATTATAGTCTGTCTCGTTAAAACACGGATTAAGCCTAACCTATAGGCATAACAATAATTTATTAGGAGCAAGATCATGGTATTAGTAGGTCGTCAAGCACCAGACTTTACAGCAGCAGCAGTACTAGGTAACGGTGAAATCGTTGATAACTTCAACTTTGCTGAATTCACTAAAGGCAAAAAAGCTGTTGTTTTCTTCTACCCACTAGACTTCACATTTGTGTGCCCATCTGAGCTGATCGCTTTTGATAACCGTCTTCAAGATTTCCAAGACAAAGGCGTTGAAGTAATCGGTGTTTCTATCGATTCTCAGTTCTCTCACAACGCATGGCGTAACACTGCTATCGATGATGGCGGTATCGGTCAAGTTAAATACCCTCTAGTTGCTGACGTTAAGCATGAAATCTGTAAAGCATACGACGTTGAGCATCCAGAAGCTGGCGTTGCTTTCCGTGGCTCTTTCCTAATCGACGAAGATGGCCTAGTACGTCACCAAGTAATCAACGACCTTCCTCTAGGCCGTAACATCGACGAAATGCTACGTATGGTTGATGCACTTAACTTCCACCAGAAAAATGGTGAAGTTTGCCCAGCACAATGGGAAGAAGGTAAAGCAGGTATGGACGCATCTCCAAAAGGTGTTGCAGACTTCCTATCTGAGCACGCTGCAGACCTAAGCAAATAAGCTTAAGTTCATGTTAATATCAGCAGGTTGGAGCAATCCAGCCTGCTTTTTTTTGCTTATAAAACAGAGGCTTTACCTATGCCCTTTGAGCTAGAAGTTTGTATCGATAATATCGAATCTCTATCCACGGCAATCGCAGCTGGTGCAACGCGAATAGAACTGTGCAGCTCCTTAGCTTTAGGGGGACTTACGCCATCATTTGGGTTCATGCAACAAGCTGCCAAACAAAGCACAGTACCCATTTATGCCATGATTCGACCGCGGCAAGGGGATTTTCTGTTTAGCCCGCAAGAGTTTGATTTGATGTTAGCTGATATCAACGCAGCTCAAGAGGCAGGGCTAAGTGGCATTGTTATCGGTGCATTAACCGCATCAGGAGAGATCGATACGAAAAATTGCCGCAACCTCATTAAAGCTGCCCTTGGTATGGGGGTGACGTTTCACCGTGCATTTGATCTATGTAAAGAGCCGACAACAGCACTTGAAGAAATTATCAATTTAGGCTGTGAACGCATATTAACATCAGGCTTAGCCCCAACAGCTGAGGCCGGTAGTGAGGTATTAAAGCAGCTCAATGAATTAGCAAAAGGGCGGATCTCTCTAATGGCAGGAGCTGGAGTTAATCAAAGCAACGTAAAAGGCATCATCCAACAGTCAGGGATAACTGAGGTTCATCTTTCAGGAAAAGGGTTTCGTAACAGCTTAATGACCTTTAATTCAAGTAATGCAAAAATGGGTGCCGATGAAGTCGATGACAGCCAGATCCCTGTTACACAACATCAAGCCGTTGCCAATGTAAAAGCAGTACTAGATTCGCTTAGCTAGCCCGATATTTGGAAATTTCTTCATCATTAGAGTGGCGTACATCTTTTCCTTTTACTGCATAGATGATGTATTCACAGATATTTTGGCACCTATCGCCGACTCTTTCGATAGCTCGCGCAGACCACATCACCTCTAGAATGGTAGGAATAGAATCCGTTTCGTCGATCATCAATTGCGTCAATTGCTTGATAACCGAAGAGTACTCTTGATCAACACGCTCATCCATTTCATAAACTAACGCTGCAGACTCTAGGTCCATTCTAGCAAATGCATCAAGTACTTGATGAAGCATACTAATTGCCAAGCGGCATAAGGGTTCTAATGACGTCTGATACCTAGGGTCAGCACTCTTATGGTCTAAAGAAGTTCGAGCCAAACGAGAGGCAACATCACCAATTCGCTCTAAATCTGCAATGGTTTTGATGATCGACATCACCAATCGCAGGTCTCCCGCTGTTGGCTGGCGCCTTGCAATAATGCGCGTGCAGGCTTCATCGATTGCTACCTCCATCGCATTCACATTATGGTCTTCGGCAATGACCTTTTTGGCTAACTCAAAGTCTTGCTTGACCAGCGCGCGTAATGCATAGCCCAGTTGCTGCTCTACCAACCCACCCATAGCAAGTACATGGCTTCGAATAGCTTCCAACTCAACATTGTATTGTCCTGATATATGACGACCTGAGTGCATGTTGTTCTCTATTTCCTATCCAATTCTGCCGGTAATGTAATCTTCTGTTTGTTTCATTTTGGGTGATGTAAACATCGAATCGGTATCTCGATATTCAACAATCCTTCCCATATGAACGAAAGCAGTATAATCACTTACCCTTGCCGCTTGCTGCATGTTATGAGTAACGATGACCACCGTATAACGTGCCTTTAGCTCATTAATCAGCTCTTCTATGGTCAGCGTAGATATTGGGTCTAAGGTCGAGGTGGGTTCATCAAGAAGCAAAACCTCCGGTTCAATAGCTATTGCTCTCGCAATAATTAAACGCTGCTGTTGACCAGCGGAAAGACGAAATGCACTTTCATGCAGCCTATTTTTCACTTCTTGCCATAGTCCAGCCCCGCGAAGTGCCTGCTCACAGCAGTCATCGAGTACTCGACTGTTCTTAATACCCTGTAAGCGCAATCCATATATAACATTCTCATATACTGATTTTGGAAATGGGATTGGCTTTTGGAACACCATACCCACTTTACGACGTAACGCAGACACATCGACATTCGGAGCATAAATATCTTCTCCGTACAGTCGAATATTACCTAAAATATCACACCCCTCAACCAGATCATTCATCCGATTTATCGAGCGCATAATAGTCGATTTACCACATCCAGAAGGGCCAATAAAAGCAGTAACCTTCCCCTTAGGGATCTTCATCGAGATATCAAAAAGAGCCTGTTTCTGCGCGTAAAAGAGATTAAGGTTATCAATCTCAATTGCAGTTTTGTCCGCAGGAAGATTTTCAATATCTAGTGGCTTCAACAAATTAAAAGACGATAGATCAGAAAACATGTTCATCAAATCCTAGGTTACGAAAGCTATCTCTTAACGAGTTACGAATTCTTATGGCGATCAGGTTTAAGCCAATGATCACAGTGACTAACAGCATCGAGGTTGCATACACCAAAGACTTAGCAGCTTCTAGATTTGAGGTTTGAAAGCCAGCGTCATAGATGTGAAACCCTAAATGCATGAATTTACGGTCAAGGTGGACATACGGGAATTGCCCATCAACAGGTAAACTTGGAGCCAGTTTCACTACCCCAACTAGCATCAATGGCGCAACCTCTCCCGCCGCCCTAGCAACTGCCAATATCATAGCGGTTAGTATTGCTGGCATCGCCATTGGCAATACAATGCGCAGTAATGTTTCTGATTTGGTTGCTCCTAGAGCAAACGAGCCGTGCCTAACAGATCTGGGGATTCTTGATAATCCATCTTCAATCGTCACCACAACCACAGGCAAGGTCAACATTGCGAGCGTTAATGATGCCCACAACAAACCAGGCGTGCCAAAAGTCGGGGCTGGTAGCGCATCAGAGTAAAATAGCTCATCTATCGTCCCGCCCATGCCATACACAAAGAAGCCCAATCCAAATACGCCGTATACAATAGAAGGTACACCAGCAAGGTTGTTGACCGAAATTCTGATCACGCGGGTCAACCAATTATTTTTGGCGTATTCGTGTAGATATACCCCTGCAAGAACACCAAGAGGCATAACAGCAATAGACATCAGCAGCACCAATAACACCGTGCCAAAAATAGCAGGGTATACTCCCCCTTCAGAGTTAGACTCTCTTGGGTCTTGTACCAAAAACGCCCATACTGATTTACACCAGTGCTGTAGCTTATCTATATGGCTCATTGCATTGGGATACCACGCATCCAGTATTCGCGTAAATTTAATCTGATGAGATTGACCATACATGTCTTGAACCCAAACAGAAGATTTACTCATCTGTTGCTGTAACTTATCAACCTTTGCTTCAACTTCGTTTCTATATTTATTTAATTGCGCTCTATGCTGATTTAATTTAGCGATTTGCTCTAGGCTACTTTCATGCTTTAACAGTTCAGCAATCTGTTCACGATTACGTTGCAATTGCCATGACAGTGGCTCTACTTGGTTTTCGACTAAATAGGCGATTTTATCGCGAATTCTATCCGTCTCATCAAGGGCTTCATGTACTCTTTTGGCAAGGTCATCAGTAAATTGCCCTTGCTCTGTCACCAGAGATTGTACTCGTCCAATAAACGGGCCAGACTTAGTTCGATTAAGAACAATAATATCTTGCTCTAGCTGCTCCTTTGACCACTTATATGCGAAAGTGGAAATAAAATCATTACCATAAAAATCTCTATTTCCAATCCGAATAACAAGGCGCTCAAGGCTAGGCACGGCTTGGCTTTGTATATCCAGCACAAGGTCTTTTGGGATCTCAGCTTGCTGTTGCTTGGACAGCTGTCGCAAAGGTATTTGTTGTCGCTGATAAATCTCTCCTATTACACGTTGCCCATTCGCGTTTTGCCACTCATATACCGGTTGTGGCCAAAAATAGTTTATACCGTTCCAGCCAATAAAAAGCAGGATGCCTAAAACCAATAGCATGCTCACGGTAACTGCAAGGGAGGACAGCCATATCCAGGGTTTTCCAGATTTAATCCAATCAATCACAAGCAGCCCCTACAGCGAACGATATTTATCGCGCAAGCGTTGACGAACACTTTCTGCAACGCTGTTAACAACAAAAGTAAAAAGAAACAAAATCAGAGCTGACAAAAATAATAGGTGGTAATGAGAGCTCCCTACTTTTGATTCTGGAAGTTCAGTGGCAATTGTTGCAGTCAATGAACGCAAGCCATCGAATATATTCCACTCAGTAAGCGGTGTATTCCCGGTTACAGTCAAAACGATCATAGTTTCACCTACGGCTCTGCCCATTCCGAGCATAACGGCTGATATAATACCGGGACTGGCAGTAAGCAATACCACTCGGGTTAAGGTCTGCCACTCCGTTGCACCTAACGCTAATGAACCGTCTGATAAGTGCTTAGGTACCGACGATATAGCATCCTCTGCAATGGTGAAAATTGTCGGGATCACAGCAAACCCCATTGCAAGCCCTACGATCAAGGAGTTGCGCTGCTGATAATCCCAGCCATGATCAGCAAGATACAGGATTAAACCATCGCTAAACCAAAGACTCTCAAGATAAGGAGCAATAAAAAACGTCCCCACAATCACAATTAATAACACAGGAAGAAGTGATAACAGGTGCAGACCACGCGGAACTCGTCGACTATACCCAACCGGAACCCATAGCCATATTCTGCCTAAAAGCAGCGTCACAACGGGCATTGTGATAACACTTAAAATAAAGCCGAGTAGATTCTTTTCTAAAAATGGAGCAAACCATGTGGCTGCGACAAAGCCAATAACAAGCGTTGGCAAAGCCTCCATCAATTCAATAGTAGGCTTAACTACATTTCGCACTGGAGAAGACATAAAGAAAGCGGTATATATCGCACCAAATACCGCTATAGGTACTGAAAATAGCATGGCATAGGTTGCCGCCTTCAAGGTACCAAACACCAAAGGTGTCAGACTAAACTTTGGCTCAATATCCTCTGTTGCGGCTGCGGGTTGCCAAACATAATCAGCACTAGGGTAACCTTCATATTTAATTTTTTGAGTCAAAGCTTTTAATGATATTTGCTGATGTGGGGCTTCAACTCGAGTTATCGACGCCTGTTTACCAGCAATATTGAGTATGAACTCATCATTCTCCGATAGCACACTGATAGCTGGGGATAACAGCGCAGATTTAAACCGCATAATCGGTTTACTATTGGTTGCATTAAATAGGGTATATTCTCCATCAGCTTCAATAGTCCAAAACCCTTTTACTGTATGTTGCGCCAGTATATGAGTCAGTGGTGATGCTAGTTGATAGTTTTGTCCACGAATAAATTGTCGCCCTCTGTTCACCACCATAAACCACAATTCAACCTTATTAGTGGTATCCGAGGTAATTACACTGCGCTCGCCATTTAGTAGCTTAAATGTCTTGGATAAATCATCGACGGCTAAAGAAGCGTGAGCAATCCTTGGCACAAAGGGGGCACCTACTTTTTCTCGGTTGAATAAATGGAAAGCATTATCATCGAGTACAGCCAGAAAACGCCCATCTTTGGAGATTTGAATCTGGTTAATGTTATTAAAATGGTTGCGTAGAGTATGCTGTTGGCGATGCACAGCTCCTTTAGCATCACTCCAATAGCTTAGTATTTCTACCTGCTTAGAATCAGCCCTCACAAAAACAGAGTTATCCCCCTGCTTAGCAAAGACAAAATTATTGGTGGCAAAATGATCATCACCAAAGCTCAATTGAGGTAAGGTATTATCCACCCTAAGGTTCGGGGTATAGTTTCTGCCTGTTTCCGAGTGTGAAACAATAAACTCAGGCATCACCACTTCAATGGCGCCAGAGCTATCCATTGTCGCAACCCAAGACTGCATTCCTGACTGACTAACAAACAACGGTTCGTGTTTAAGCTGCGCTTGATTTACTAACTCCGCCTGTCCTTTATTTATACTGTAGTAAGTGATTTTTCCAGACTTCGTAATAAGGACAATATTATGTCCTGTGCTATCAATAGTCGCATCCATAATCATGGCGCTATCAATTGGCAGTTCAAGCTGTATCGAATGGTGTGAAGGGGAACTGAAAACAGGAATAGTCTCTAAAATAAAGTACATAAATATACCCAATAAACCAACTAATAACCCTAGGCCGCTAGCTTTGACCACGGCGGTTATTAGTTTATCTTTGAGTAAACGTACTCTATTGCTCTCTTGTAACAAGTGAAGGCCTTATAAATATTTGCTGCTAATTAGACGAGCTTGATGCTGCCGATTTTTAATAATTGATATTACCTTGATTGAGCTAATAGCTATCGCTACAACTTTAAGCCCAATTTCGCTAACTCTCGTTGTGCTAGCTCTTTTGATATTGAAATGTACCCACTGCGAACTACAGCGTCTTGTCCTTCATGTGAATAAATAAACTTTATAAACTCTCTTTGTCTACGCGACAACATACGATTTGGCGGTTTATTCACATAAACATACAGCTTACGGCCTAAAGGGTATTTACCGCTAATAATGTTTTTGCGAGTTGGTAATGTGTAGCTATCTCCAAAATCATCTAACGCTACTAATCTAGAACCCACTACCGATGAAGCCACTCCAGAATATCCAATTGCAGATGGAGACGACGCTACAGATTGAACAACCGAACTTGCACCTAACATCTCATTTACTGAGTTACGAAAATCACCACCACAAAGCACCTTACTCTTAAATACTTCATGTGTACCAGAGACTGAATTACGCCCAAAGGTCTGGATCTTTAATCTTCCCCAATTTTGAGTAACCCCTAACTCACTCCACGAGGTTACTCTATGTTCTGAACCACAAAAGTTAGTCGCAGAGAAAATAGAATCTAACTGCCTAAAATTCAGTCCCTTTATTGGGTTATCCTGATGCACGTAAACACCTACTGCATCTAATGCAACAACTAAAGCTGTAGGCTCATAACCGTATTGTTTCTCAAACGCAGCAATTTCACTTGGCTTCATCAAGCGACTCATAGGCCCAAATTGAGCTGTGCCCTGAGTAAGGGCTGGAATGGCACTCGAACTACCTGCGGCATGAACCTGCATATTGACACTAGGATAGACTACAGAGAAATCCTCAGCCCATGAGGACATGATTCCAGCAAGAGAATCTGATCCTATCGATGATAAGTTACCGCTCACCCCATATATCTTCTGATAGCTGGGTAACTCATCTCCTGCTGTTGTCATACCCGAAAACAGCAACAGAGTGATAGATAACCAGTATTTCATCAAGCGACTTCGCCTCTCACTACAAAATGTTGAGGTAGTACAAAAGAAAACTGGCTTCCTTGTCCCAACTCACTTTGCACTTCGAGCTGAGTATCATAGTGACTCAAGGTATGTTTTACTATCGCAAGCCCTAGACCGCTGCCTCCAGTTTCACGTGAGCGATCCTTATCAACGCGATAAAAACGTTCAGTAAGGCGATGTAGGTGCTGTGACTCGATCCCTTCACCAGTATCAATTACTCTAAACTCAGCCCCAGATGCTACTTCCTGCCAGCACAGGGTGATATGGCTTGCTGGTGGCGTGTATTTCACCGCGTTATAGACTAAGTTTGAAATAGCACTACGCAGCTGATCTTGTTCACCTAATACCATTAAAGACTCATCAATATCTAAAGAAATCTGATGCTGCTTCGTTCCACTTAACGCTATCGCCTCTTTCTCTAATATGTGTAACATCTTAGGGACGTCAATAACGTCATCACCAGCGCCCATTGGCGCGGCCTCAATTTTAGATAAAGTAAGTAATTGATTCACTAAACTATTCATTCTATTTAGCTGCTCAGTCATAACGCCATGAGCTTTAGGCCACATTGGACCAACCAACATATCAGGGTCGGCTGTCATCTCTAAGTAGCCTTGTAGAACAGTCATTGGGGTTCGGAGTTCATGCGATACATTGGCAAAGAAGTTTCTTCTCATTCCTTCTAGCTGTTTTAGCTGCGAAACATTTCGCACAACTAGCATTTGTTCACCATCCGTGTAAGGCACAATCCGCAACTCAAGAATACGCTCCATATTTAATGGCGAGCGCATTTCCAAGGGTTCAGAAAAGTCATTTTTACTGAGGTACTTACTAAAGTCTGGTGAACGTAACAGATTGGTGATAGGAAGGTCTGAGTCCTCAGGCCAGCGAAAACCTAATAGTTGCTGAGCTAAACGATTACACCAAACAATATTACCTTCATCTCGGAATACAACCACAGCATCAGGTAGAGACTCCGCACCATTGCGGAAACGACGAACTAAACTGGTAAGCTCTTTGCGCTTACGGCGCTGACGCAGTTGCAATCGATACATACCGTCAAAGAGCGGTGCCCAGTTTCCAGAGCTAGAAGGTGGAGACAAGCGTTTGTCATTCCATAGCCAACGAGAGAAGCGCATTTGATTATATAAATGCCATCCCAACTGCAGAACAGTTGCAATCAACAGCATCCAAGACATATGACCAAATAACCAGCCTAAGATTAGCCACGGTGTGTAAAAAAAAGCCAGCTCAAGAGCTAGCTTCTTCCACGTCAACTTTTCTACCATCTATTGGTATTCTCCAAAGTTCAAGCGTTGAAGGACTATGCTTTTACAGAAAAGCGGTAACCAGCTCCGCGAACGGTTTGGATAAGCTTATGATGATCCGTCGCTTCTAACACTTTTCTTAATCTACGAATATGTACATCCACAGTGCGATCTTCAACATACACATTAGTGCCCCAAATATTATTTAGAAGCTGCTCACGGCTGTATACTCGCTCTTGGTGTGTCATAAAGAAGTGTAACATCTTAAACTCAGTTGGACCCATATCTAGCGGTTGATCAATTGCGGTAACGCGATGTGAAACAGGGTCTAGGCGTAACTTTTGAACATCAATAACATCTTCGGTTGATGTTGGTGAAGCTCGACGAATAACAGCCTTTAAACGAGCGACTAGCTCTTTAGGAGAGAATGGCTTAGTAATATAATCGTCAGCGCCAACCTCTAGCCCTTTAACTTTATCTTCTTCTTCACCTCGGGCGGTGAGCATTACTACTGGGATGCTACGCATCATCTCTTCGCGCTTGAGGTGTTTAATAAAGTTAATACCAGTACCACCAGGTAACATCCAATCCAGAAGAATAAGATCAGGAAATGGTTCCTTTAACTGGCTAATAGCAGTGTCATAATCTTCGGCTTCGACCGTCTCATAACCTTTCTGCTCTAAAACAAAGCAAAGCATTTCACGGATCGGTGCTTCATCCTCGACTACTAGGATTCTTCTAGACATTTCTTTTATTACCTCAGTTCATCTTAAGATACTACTATTATCAAGGTAAATTATGACAGTTTTGTGTCCATTGAAAACAAAAATTAATAATAAATTCACTATACAGCGCGCTTTTTATATTAGGCGAAAGGCACCGCTATAGATTATGATCGCATCTTTGCCGTCCAAAAATTAGAGTCTTTATTATGTGGTTCAAAAACTGCCTTGTTTACCGATTCAATCGTGAAATTGATATCAACCTGGAAAAACTAGAACAGCAACTGAGTGAATTTCAATTCAGCCCTTGTGGTAGCCAAGACAAACAAAAGTTTGGTTGGGCTTATGCAATGCCTGGACAAGATCAACTCTTAAGCCACCAAGCCGAAGGTAAAATTTTGCTATGTGCAAAAAAAGAAGAAAAGTTGCTTCCAGCATCGGTGGTTAATGAGGCCGTTGCCAATAAAGTTGACCTTTTAGAGCAGCAAGAAAATCGTCGCCTTAAAAAGACTGAGCGAGACACCATCAAAGATGATGTGCTGATGGATTTACTCCCAAGAGCATTCTCACGCAGTCAGCGCACATTCTTACTTATTTCTATCGCTGATGGGGTCATCTTAGTTGATTCCGCAAGCAGTAAAAAAGCAGAAGATGCACTTTCTTTACTGCGTAAAACACTCGGCAGTCTTCCTGTGGTTCCTGCACTACCGAATACTCCAGTAGAAGCAACCCTTACCGCTTGGGTCGACGCAGATAACGCACCAACAAGCTTTGAGGTTTTACAAGAAGCAGAATTGAAGTCAGCAGTTGAAGACGGCGGTATTATTCGTTGCAAGCAACAAGACCTGCAAAGTGAAGAGATTAAAAATCATATTTTGGCCAACAAACTAGTCACTAAACTTGCCCTTAATTGGGAGAACCGTATTGAGTTTGTATTGGCTGACGATGCCAGCTTGAAGCGCCTTAAGTTTGGCGACGACATCAAAGATCAAAATGATGATATTCCTCGTGAAGATAAAAGTGCTCGCTTTGATGCAGACTTTTCACTAATGAGTAGTGAGTTAATATCATTGGTTGCAGACTTACATCAAGCACTTGGTGGCCTCGAACAGTCGTAACATCAACTAGAATTAGGCTTGTACTATTTTTTTGTGGCGATTTTTACATCAATGCCGTAAAATTCGCCCTCCTTTATATCCCATCATTTAGTGATGCGATCCTGACTTGATATCAGAAAGAGTGTACAAGATGTTCAAACCAGAATTACTATCGCCTGCCGGCAGCCTTAAGAATATGCGTTATGCCTTTGCATATGGCGCAGATGCCGTTTATGCAGGACAACCACGTTACAGCCTTCGTGTAAGAAACAATGAGTTCAACCACGAAAACCTACAGATCGGGATCGACGAAGCGCACGCTCAAGGAAAGAAGCTGTACGTTGTTTGTAACATCCAGCCGCACAACTCAAAATTAAAAACCTTTATTCGTGACCTTAAACCTGTGGTAGAGATGGGCCCTGATGCCTTAATCATGTCTGACCCAGGCCTAATCATGATGGTACGCGAAGCCTTCCCTGAGATGCCTATTCACCTTTCAGTACAAGCGAATGCGGTAAACTGGGCTACAGTAAAATTCTGGTCTTCACAGGGTGTAGAGCGCGTAATTCTGTCTCGTGAACTATCTCTTGAAGAAATTGCAGAGGTGCGTGAGCACTGCCCTGATACTGAGCTAGAGATCTTTGTTCACGGCGCACTATGCATGGCTTACTCTGGCCGTTGTTTACTATCAGGCTACATTAATAAGCGTGATCCAAACCAAGGGACATGTACCAACGCATGTCGTTGGGAATACAAAGCAGAAAAAGCAACTGAAGATGATGCAGGCCAAATCGTTGAGATTCAACAACCTGAAGAGCGCCCAGACAATACCCTTGGTCTAGGCAAACCGACCGATGAGGTTGTGCTTCTATCTGAATCTCACCGCCCAGAAGAAAAAATGGCGGCATTTGAGGACGAACACGGCACCTATATTATGAATTCAAAAGACCTGCGTGCAGTTCAACATGTTGAGCGTCTGACTAAGATGGGTGTGCATTCACTTAAAATTGAAGGCCGTACCAAATCTTTCTACTATTGTGCACGTACAGCCCAAGTTTATCGTAAAGCTATCGATGATGCGGTTGCAGGTAAACCATTTGATGAGAACCTACTTGGCACTCTTGAGAGCCTTGCTCACCGTGGTTACACCGAAGGTTTCCTACGCCGTCATACTCACGATACTTATCAAAACTATGACTACGGTTACTCCGTGTCTGATTCGCAGCAGTTTGTTGGGGAATTTACCGGTAAACGCCGTGGCGACTTAGTTGAAGTTGAAGTTAAAAACAAATTTATTGTCGGTGATAGCCTTGAGCTGATGACCCCAAACGGCAATATTGTATTTAACCTAGAAGTAATGGAAAACCGTAAGTCTGAGAGTATTGATGATGCAAAAGGCAATGGCCACTTTGTATTTATTCCTGTACCTAAAGATGTAGATCTAGAGTTTGGATTACTGATGCGCAACCTAAATGCAGGTCAAGATACGCGTAACCCAACAGGTAAGTAACCCATGGCGCTACTGATCCAAAGCAGTTGTATTAACTGTGATATGTGTGAACCTGAATGCCCTAACAATGCAATTAGCATGGGTGACTCTATATATGAAATTGACCCAGATTTATGTACTGAGTGTAAAGGGCATTATGATGTACCAACTTGTAAATCGGTATGCCCGATAACCAAATGTATTATCACAGATCCACAGCGAGTTGAAACAGAAGCTGAACTTCTTGAGAAATTCGTGGTTATTCAAGGGCTGGCGTGATTCGTTAATCAACAATAAAAATCCGATACTCATTATTGAGTGTCGGATTTTTTCATTTAATAGGTATTAATTTATGTTTGATCTGTGGCGTACACTACATACCATAACTCAATATCAATATCTGTCACAACCGGGTAAAAACTCAATCATGGGTTGGGCTGGAAGCGGTAAAGGTCGCGTTGAAACGCAATTAAATAATGACACCATATACTTTACTGAGTCGGGTGAATTCATTCTTTCTCAGAATGGCTATAAAGTAGAAACGAGTAATGAGTTCATCTGGAGTAGGGTCTCAAATACTCGCATAAAACTTTATCACTCACGCTTTGGAAGAGAACAAAAAGTTGAGTTATTTGAGCTTGTCTATGACAGTGACTCTAAAGCGTGGGAGAGCGAACAAGCACACCTATGTGGGGATGATATCTACAGTGGAAAAGTGCTTGAAAGTGAGCGCGGACTAGAGTTCTTTTGGACTATCGCAGGTCCACGTAAAGAAGAAAATTTACATTACTATTATTCGAGGTAAGCGTGGGATACTTAATTGCAACAACCATCATGTGGTCACTTTCTTTTAGTTTAATTGGTGTTTATCTTGCAGGGCAAGTGGATGCATATGTGTCGGTCTGGCTCCGTATTGCTCTAGCAGCATTGGTTTTTGTACCCCTACTACGCATTAAAGCAGTATCTAGCAAAGAGGCTATTCAACTAATGGCCATTGGCGGCATACAACTTGGGCTGATGTATATCTTCTACTACCAATCGTTTTTACTATTATCCGTCCCTGAAGTTTTAATATTTACCGTCTTTACTCCTATTTATGTAACGCTTATCTATGATGCGCTTAACAAGCAGTTTAACCCTTGGTATCTATTGACTGCATTAATTGCCGTCGCCGGAGCTGTCGTTATTCGATATGACAGCATAACTGAAAATTACTTAGTTGGTTTCTTAGTTGTACAGTGCTCAAACCTTTGTTTTGCCTTTGGCCAAGTTGGATATAAATATTTCAAAGAATCACGCCCACAGATGCACCAAAAAGAGATTTTTGGTTGGTTTTATATCGGTGCTTTAATCATTGTTAGCATTGCATGGTTACTATGGGGTAAGGCTGAGATGCCGACACAACCTTTACAACTGGGTATACTTTTATGGTTAGGTGTCGGTGCTTCTGGTGTTGGCTATTTTCTTTGGAACCGCGGTGCCAGTAAGGTTGATCCTGGGTATCTCGCAATCATGAATAATGCTTTGATTCCAGCAGGACTTATTGTAAATGTAACCATTTGGAATCGTGATGAAGATATTCCGCGCTTAATAATTGGCGGTATGATCATTCTTCTCGCTCTATTTATCCATTCAAAGATCAAGCGTAATAGCCCTTCAAGTAAACAAGTCTAACCTAAAGCTCTAGTGCCCTTTTTTATGTATTCATATATTGAAGGGCACCACTTTATTGGCATATTGATTAAACTTACTGCTATAGATATTGAGTAAGAGTAATAAGCTGATGAAGATAACAAGCTTGGGCCATGCGGCCTACCTTATCGAAGGTAACAGAGTCAAAGCACTTATCGACCCTTTTCTTAGTGGTAACCCCAATACAGAATATGATGAGTATTCTTTTAATGACATCAGCCATATTTTCGTCACTCATGGACACGCCGATCACCTAGGCGATACGATAAATATAGCTAAACGATGTAATGCGACTGTCATAGCTAACGCCGAGATTTGCGGCGAACTCAACAAGCTTGAAGTAAAGACTCATGGCATGCACATTGGCGGGCGTTTTCAGTTCGATTTTGGCAAGGTTAAAATGACTCCAGCCCTACACGGATCACGCTTAGACCTGCCCAATGGCGCAGTGTATGGTGGTAATCCCGGTGGCTATATTATTGAAGTGGATGGCGTTAAGCTATATCACGCGGGTGATACTGGTTTAAGCGTTGAAATGACCTTAATCCGTAAAGAAAATCTCGATATAGCACTATTACCCATTGGTGGTAACTACACCATGGATATTGAAGATGCCTTACTGGCAGCAGATATGCTTAAAGCAAAGCTAACTATCCCAATGCATTACGATACCTTTCCTTTGATCAAAGCTAACCCTCATACCTTTATACAATCACTCCCTGATAAGCTTAAAGGCTGCTTATTGGCAGTTGGGGAATCGTTGGAAGTGTAGGGATTTTGGTGCAGAATAGAACTTAAAAAGTCCGATACTTGTGTATCGGCTTTTTAAATAAGTGGCTTCGTTTCCGGGACTCGAACCCGCGACCCCCGGCGTGACAGGTCGGCTTTCTTTCCAAGGTGTAGCAACCAACTGAACTGCCGTTCCTATTAATATGCCAAACGTATTAATATGCCGAAGCTCACTTTTATGAAGACGAAAAAAAACCGATACTTTCATATCGGTTTTTTTAATAAGTGGCTTCGTTTCCGGGACTCGAACCCGCGACCCCCGGCGTGACAGGTCGGCTTTCTTTCCAAGGTGTAGCAACCAACTGAACTGCCGTTCCTATTAATATGCCAAACGTATTAATATGCCGAAGCTCACTTTTATGGAGACGAAAAAAAACCGATACTTTCGTATCGGTTTTTTTAATAAGTGGCTTCGTTTCCGGGACTCGAACCCGCGACCCCCGGCGTGACAGGTCGGCTTTCTTTCCAAGGTGTAGCAACCAACTGAACTGCCGTTCCTATTAATATGCCAAACGTATTAATATGCCGAAGCTCACTTTTATGGAGACGAAAAAAAACCGATACTTTCGTATCGGTTTTTTTAATAAGTGGCTTCGTTTCCGGGACTCGAACCCGCGACCCCCGGCGTGACAGGTCGGCTTTCTTTCCAAGGTGTAGCAACCAACTGAACTGCCGTTCCTATTAATATGCCAAACGTATTAATATGCCGAAGCTCACTTTTATGGAGACGAAAAAAAACCGATACTTTCGTATCGGTTTTTTTAATAAGTGGCTTCGTTTCCGGGACTCGAACCCGCGACCCCCGGCGTGACAGGTCGGCTTTCTTTCCAAGGTGTAGCAACCAACTGAACTGCCATTCGTATTTATATGCCGGTGTTCACTTTTATGAAGACGAAAAAAAACCGATACTTTCGTATCGGTTTTTTAATAAGTGGCGGAGTGGACGGGACTCGAACCCGCGACCCCCGGCGTGACAGGCCGGTATTCTAACCAACTGAACTACCACTCCGCAGTGGTATCTTTTACTAAATAAAGTCTTAGCGTTGGTCGCTTTATTTAGTTTTGTTTCCAGATTATTCAATCTAAAAACGCAATTAAAGCCTGGCGATGTCCTACTCTCACATGGGGAAACCCCACACTACCATCGGCGCTACTGTGTTTCACTTCTGAGTTCGGCATGGAATCAGGTGGGTCCACAGCGCTATGGTCGCCAAGCAAATTTCTTATTTGTCTTCAGCTTTTTCAAAAAAAGCTAAAAGCAAAAATTAATAATTCGGAAAGCTATATTTAAAAGTTATTGTCACACATTCAAAGTTCTTACTTCGAGTCCACAAAACCCCTTGGGTGTTGTATGGTTAAGCCTCACGGGCAATTAGTACAGGTTAGCTCAATGCCTCGCAGCACTTACACACCCTGCCTATCAACGTTCTAGTCTCGAACAACCCTTCAGGACACTTAAAGTGCCAGGGAAGACTCATCTCAGGGCTCGCTTCCCGCTTAGATGCTTTCAGCGGTTATCGATTCCGAACTTAGCTACCGGGCAATGCCATTGGCATGACAACCCGAACACCAGAGGTTCGTCCACTCCGGTCCTCTCGTACTAGGAGCAGCCCCCTTCAATCTTCCAACGCCCACGGCAGATAGGGACCGAACTGTCTCACGACGTTCTAAACCCAGCTCGCGTACCACTTTAAATGGCGAACAGCCATACCCTTGGGACCGACTTCAGCCCCAGGATGTGATGAGCCGACATCGAGGTGCCAAACACCGCCGTCGATATGAACTCTTGGGCGGTATCAGCCTGTTATCCCCGGAGTACCTTTTATCCGTTGAGCGATGGCCCTTCCATTCAGAACCACCGGATCACTATGACCTGCTTTCGCACCTGCTCGAATTGTCATTCTCGCAGTCAAGCGGGCTTATGCCATTGCACTAACCACACGATGTCCAACCGTGTTTAGCCCACCTTCGTGCTCCTCCGTTACTCTTTGGGAGGAGACCGCCCCAGTCAAACTACCCACCAGGCACTGTCCTCATCCCCGATAAGGGGACTAAGTTAGAACATCAACACTACAAGGGTGGTATTTCAAGGACGGCTCCAACGATACTAGCGTACCGTCTTCAAAGCCTCCCACCTATCCTACACATGTAGGGTCAATGTTCAGTGCCAAGCTGTAGTAAAGGTTCACGGGGTCTTTCCGTCTAGCCGCGGGTACACTGCATCTTCACAGCGATTTCAATTTCACTGAGTCTCGGGTGGAGACAGCGTGGCCATCATTACGCCATTCGTGCAGGTCGGAACTTACCCGACAAGGAATTTCGCTACCTTAGGACCGTTATAGTTACGGCCGCCGTTTACCGGGGCTTCGATCAAGAGCTTCGACCGAAGTCTAACCCCATCAATTAACCTTCCGGCACCGGGCAGGCGTCACACCGTATACGTCATCTTACGATTTTGCACAGTGCTGTGTTTTTAATAAACAGTTGCAGCCACCTGGTATCTGCGACTCCTAGTAGCTCCATCCGCAAGGGACTTCACCGCCAAGAGCGTACCTTCTCCCGAAGTTACGGTACCATTTTGCCTAGTTCCTTCACCCGAGTTCTCTCAAGCGCCTTGGTATTCTCTACCCGACCACCTGTGTCGGTTTGGGGTACGATTTCTTATAATCTGAAGCTTAGAGGCTTTTCCTGGAAGCATGGCATCAATGACTTCACTGCACGTAGCAGCTCGACATCGTATCTCAGCGTTAAGAAAGTCCGGATTTACCTAAACCTTCCGCCTACATACTTGAACCTGGACAACCATCGCCAGGCCCACCTAGCCTTCTCCGTCCCCCCATCGCAATTATAAGAAGTACGGGAATATTAACCCGTTTCCCATCGACTACGCCTTTCGGCCTCGCCTTAGGGGTCGACTTACCCTGCCCCGATTAACGTTGGACAGGAACCCTTGGTCTTCCGGCGAGGGGGTTTTTCACCCCCTTTATCGTTACTCATGTCAGCATTCGCACTTCTGATACGTCCAGCAGCCCTTACAGACCACCTTCAACCGCTTACAGAACGCTCCCCTACCCCGCATACAAAAGTATGCAGCCGCAGCTTCGGTGTATAGCTTAGCCCCGTTACATCTTCCGCGCAGGCCGACTCGACCAGTGAGCTATTACGCTTTCTTTAAATGATGGCTGCTTCTAAGCCAACATCCTGGCTGTCTGAGCCTTCCCACATCGTTTCCCACTTAGCTATACTTTGGGACCTTAGCTGGCGGTCTGGGTTGTTTCCCTCTCCACGACGGACGTTAGCACCCGCCGTGTGTCTCCCGGATAGTACTCAATGGTATTCGGAGTTTGCAAAGGGTTGGTAAGTCGGGATGACCCCCTAGCCTTAACAGTGCTCTACCCCCATTGGTATTCGTCCGAGGCGCTACCTAAATAGCTTTCGGGGAGAACCAGCTATCTCCAGGTTTGATTGGCCTTTCACCCCTAGCCACAAGTCATCCGCTAATTTTTCAACATTAGTCGGTTCGGTCCTCCAGTTGATGTTACTCAACCTTCAACCTGCCCATGGCTAGATCACCTGGTTTCGGGTCTAATTCTAGCAACTCGACGCCCAGTTAAGACTCGGTTTCCCTACGGCTCCCCTATACGGTTAACCTTGCTACTAAAATTAAGTCGCTGACCCATTATACAAAAGGTACGCAGTCACGCTTCGAGGCGCTCCTACTGCTTGTACGTACACGGTTTCAGGTTCTATTTCACTCCCCTCACAGGGGTTCTTTTCGCCTTTCCCTCACGGTACTGGTTCACTATCGGTCAGTCAGTAGTATTTAGCCTTGGAGGATGGTCCCCCCATGTTCAAACAGGATATCACGTGTCCCGCCTTACTCGTTTTCACTTAAAATGCGTTGTCGGTTACGGGGCTATCACCCTATATTGCGAGACTTTCCAGACTCTTCACCTGACGCATTAAAAGCTTAAGGGCTAATCCAATTTCGCTCGCCGCTACTTTCGGAATCTCGGTTGATTTCTCTTCCTTCGGGTACTTAGATGTTTCAGTTCCCCGAGTTTGCCTCATTAACCTATGTATTCAGTTAATGATACGTGCTTATGCACGTGGGTTTCCCCATTCAGAAATCCCAGACTCAAATGGTTATTACTACCTAATCTGGGCTTATCGCAAGTTATTACGTCTTTCATCGCCTCTGACTGCCAAGGCATCCACCGTGTACGCTTAGTCACTTAACCATACAACCCCAAAGGGTCTTGCTTAACGCAATGCGTTTGCTACAACGCAGTATGACGTTTCCAAGGTGCGTTATCTCTTTATTATGAGCGAGATAACATTCGATTTTGCCGGACTCAAATTTGAATGCACTCTGGCAAGAATGCATTCCCAAGAACACTTGAATGTGTGTTGGTACCTAAATCCCTCTTTACTTAAAAAGAAGTACTTAGGATTTGAGAACTTTTAAATTTGATAAATAATGCTTTCTCCGTATAAAACTGGACATTATTTATCGTCAGCTTTCCAAATTGTTAAAGAGCATGTATTTCTAGCCAAAAGGCAATAAAAAACATTTTCTAATTACTTTCAGTTACTTCGCTTAGGCGACAAAAATCCCAACCAGCATCAATTTCTTGTTCTGGTTTGGAATACGTTTCCAAAAATAGTTAGAGAATGGTGGGCGATACCGGGCTCGAACCAGTGACCCCCTCCTTGTAAGGGAGGTGCTCTCCCAACTGAGCTAATCGCCCACATTTTATTGTTCAGTGGTATGAACATTCTAAGATGGTGGAGCTATGCGGGATCGAACCGCAGACCTCCTGCGTGCAAGGCAGGCGCTCTCCCAGCTGAGCTATAGCCCCATCTTAGGAACTATTTTCTCCTTTTAAAGGGAGAAAATGGTGGGTCGTGCAGGATTCGAACCTGCGACCAATTGATTAAAAGTCAACTGCTCTACCAGCTGAGCTAACGACCCAATGGTATCCCGTAGGGGAGTCGAACCCCTGTTACCGCCGTGAAAGGGCGGTGTCCTAGGCCTCTAGACGAACGGGACACTAGATTCACATTTACTCCAAAGAGCAAACGCAAATTGTTGAAGCGCCTTGGGGGGCACTTCAAAATCTCTTTACTTTCTAAACCATATCAATCTGTGTGGACACTCATCGTGAATAATCATCGTATAAGGAGGTGATCCAGCCCCAGGTTCCCCTAGGGCTACCTTGTTACGACTTCACCCCAGTCATGAACCACAAAGTGGTAAGCGTTCTCCCGAAGGTTAAACTACCTACTTCTTTTGCAGCCCACTCCCATGGTGTGACGGGCGGTGTGTACAAGGCCCGGGAACGTATTCACCGTAGCATTCTGATCTACGATTACTAGCGATTCCGACTTCATGGAGTCGAGTTGCAGACTCCAATCCGGACTACGACGCACTTTTTGGGATTCGCTCACCATCGCTGGCTCGCCGCCCTCTGTATGCGCCATTGTAGCACGTGTGTAGCCCTACTCGTAAGGGCCATGATGACTTGACGTCGTCCCCACCTTCCTCCGGTTTATCACCGGCAGTCTCCCTGGAGTTCCCACCATTACGTGCTGGCAAACAAGGATAGGGGTTGCGCTCGTTGCGGGACTTAACCCAACATTTCACAACACGAGCTGACGACAGCCATGCAGCACCTGTCTCAGAGTTCCCGAAGGCACTAAGCTATCTCTAGCGAATTCTCTGGATGTCAAGAGTAGGTAAGGTTCTTCGCGTTGCATCGAATTAAACCACATGCTCCACCGCTTGTGCGGGCCCCCGTCAATTCATTTGAGTTTTAATCTTGCGACCGTACTCCCCAGGCGGTCTACTTAACGCGTTAGCTCCGAAAGCCACGGCTCAAGGCCACAACCTCCAAGTAGACATCGTTTACGGCGTGGACTACCAGGGTATCTAATCCTGTTTGCTCCCCACGCTTTCGCATCTGAGTGTCAGTATCTGTCCAGGGGGCCGCCTTCGCCACTGGTATTCCTTCAGATCTCTACGCATTTCACCGCTACACCTGAAATTCTACCCCCCTCTACAGTACTCTAGCCTGCCAGTTTCAAATGCGGTTCCGAGGTTGAGCCCCGGGCTTTCACATCTGACTTAACAAACCACCTGCATGCGCTTTACGCCCAGTAATTCCGATTAACGCTCGCACCCTCCGTATTACCGCGGCTGCTGGCACGGAGTTAGCCGGTGCTTCTTCTGTCGCTAACGTCAAACGATGCAGCTATTAACTACAACGCCTTCCTCACGACTGAAAGTACTTTACAACCCGAAGGCCTTCTTCATACACGCGGCATGGCTGCATCAGGCTTGCGCCCATTGTGCAATATTCCCCACTGCTGCCTCCCGTAGGAGTCTGGACCGTGTCTCAGTTCCAGTGTGGCTGATCATCCTCTCAGACCAGCTAGGGATCGTCGCCTTGGTGAGCCATTACCTCACCAACTAGCTAATCCCACCTGGGCTAATCTTGACGCGAGAGGTCCGAAGATCCCCCTCTTTGGCCCGTAGGCATTATGCGGTATTAGCTATCGTTTCCAATAGTTATCCCCCACATCAAGGCATATACCCAGGCATTACTCACCCGTCCGCCGCTCGACGCCCAATAAATCACCCGAAGGGTCAATGTTGTCGTTTCCGCTCGACTTGCATGTGTTAGGCCTGCCGCCAGCGTTCAATCTGAGCCATGATCAAACTCTTCAATTAAAGTTTTGTTGCATCTAAGATGCGGCTCAATGAATACTGACTTCAAAACTGTTCCTTACTCGAAAGTAAGAAGTAATTTTAAAGCTATTATCGTTCCAACAGAACGATAATGAATTGACTGTGCTCTTATCGGTCTTTACTTTTAAAAAAGTAAAATAAAACAGCTCAAGGCTGCACCCAATTTGATTTTGGTCACTCAGTTCATTGATAAATCTTTTCGATTATCATCAACGAGTGCCCACACAGATTGATAGGTTTAAATTGTTAAAGAGCTTGCTTTCGAGGCTTACCTCTCAAGCGGACGGCCTATTCTAATGAAATAATTATTAGTGTCAAACACTTTTTATCAATCAATTCATGTTTTTAGAACCGCTTATTGTCAGCGACTTTTATCGTGACAACGGAGGCGCATTATAAGAATAAAACGCCTCCTGACAAGCCCAAAATGGCTTTTTTTTAAAAAAAAAGTGTAATTGAGCGAATATTGAACATAGCAAACGTTTACGTGACTTTTTTAGCCCTGTAATCCCCTACTTGCGCTCATTGTTTTACTTGTTTTGCCACAATATGTTCATCCTTAACCTCAAGCTGGATAGGGAGTGTTGGGATAAATTCCCCAGCTAGTAGTGATTTAGCGAGTGGATTCTCAATATATTGCTGAATCGCTCTTTTAAGGGGCCTTGCTCCATATACTGGATCAAAACCAATTTGCGCAATTTTATCTAACGCCTGTGCGCTTATCACCAAATGGAACTCTTTTGCCTCTAAACGCTTAATTAGTGCATTTAACTGAATCGAGGCTATGTTCTTAATATGCTCTTGGCCTAACGGGTGGAATACAACGCTCTCATCTACGCGGTTTAAGAACTCTGGACGAAAATGATTTTTCACCACTTCCATCACCCTCTCTTTCATCTGCGTATAGCTAGTTTCGCCAAATCCATCATGAATCTGAGTCGACCCTAGGTTTGAGGTCATAATTAGCACCGTGTTACGGAAATCAACGGTTCGTCCTT
This sequence comes from Vibrio gallicus, assembly GCF_024346875.1. Lineage (NCBI taxonomy): Bacteria > Pseudomonadati > Pseudomonadota > Gammaproteobacteria > Vibrionales > Vibrionaceae > Vibrio > Vibrio gallicus. Next base: position 436,717 of record NZ_AP024871.1, on the reverse strand, counting down.
GGCCATCAGTTAATCGACCATCATCCAATACTTGTAATAGGATATTGAACACATCAGGATGCGCTTTCTCCACTTCATCAAGTAAAATAACCGAATAAGGTTTACGGCGAACAGCCTCGGTTAAATACCCTCCCTCTTCATAGCCTACATAACCAGGAGGTGCACCGACCAATCTTGCAACTGAGTGTTTTTCCATGAATTCTGACATATCAATACGCACCATTGCCTCTTGACTATCAAACATGAAATTGGCCAGTGTTTTGCAAAGCTCTGTTTTACCAACCCCTGTTGGACCTAAAAATAAAAACGAACCAATAGGCTTGTTTGGATCCGATAAGCCCGCTCGACTGCGACGTATGGCATCGGCCACCGCATCTACAGCTTCATTTTGCCCAATGACACTGCGGTGCAACTCTTGCTCCATGCGCAGCAGTTTACCCTTCTCGGCTTCCAACATTTTTGAAACCGGAATACCCGTCTGCTTGGAGAGTACCTCGGCAATTTCAGCATCAGACACTTTATTTCGCAGCAGTGTCATTTCTATTTGCTCGACATTACTCGCCAATTCCAACTGTTTTTCTAGCTCAGGAATACGACCATATTGCAGTTCAGACATACGATTAAGGTCGCCCGCTCGACGTGCGAACTCAAGGTCTAGACGTGCTTGCTCAATCTCTGCTTTGATATTTTGAGTGCCAGAAAGTGACGCTTTTTCAGCAGTCCAAACTTCATCAAATTCCGCATATTGACGCTCTTTGTCGGTAAGCTCTTCATTGATTAACGCAATACGCTTTCGACTGGCATCATCGTCTTCTTTATGTAGTGCTTGCTGCTCCATTTTTAATTGAATAATTTTGCGGTCAAGCTTATCCATAACCTCTGGTTTTGAATCAATTTGTATACGAATCGATGATGCAGCCTCATCAATAAGATCTATCGCTTTATCTGGTAACTGTCTATCCGTGACATAACGGTGTGAAAGGGTTGCCGCGGCGACTATAGCAGGATCGGTAATATCAACGTGGTGGTGAAGCTCGTACTTCTCTTTTAATCCACGTAATATCGCAATGGTATCCTCTACACTAGGTTCATCGACTAATACCTTTTGGAAGCGGCGCTCCAAGGCAGGATCTTTCTCTATATATTGGCGGTGTTCATCTAATGTAGTCGCTCCAACACAATGAAGCTCGCCTCTAGCTAGCGCCGGTTTTAGCATATTACCGGCATCCATTGCCCCTTCGCCTTTACCTGCGCCGACCATGGTATGCATTTCATCAATAAAGAGAATTATATTGCCCTCTTCTTGAGCCAACTCATTAAGTACCGCTTTTAAACGCTCTTCAAACTCACCTCTATATTTAGCGCCTGCGATCAAAGCCCCCATATCCAGAGCGAGCACGCGACGACCTTTAAGTCCTTCCGGAACTTCATCATTGATAATACGCTGTGCCAAGCCTTCCAAAATCGCAGTCTTACCAACACCAGGCTCACCAATTAGAACTGGGTTATTTTTGGTTCGGCGTTGTAACACTTGAATAGTACGGCGTATTTCATCATCTCGACCAATCACTGGATCTAGCTTACCCTGCTCTGCACGGGCGGTGAGGTCTATGGTGTATTTTTCTAAGGCTTGGCGCTGCTCTTCTGCGTTGGGGTCGTCAACCTTTTGACCACCGGTGATCTTTTCGATCGCCTCGATGATTTTTCTTTCGCTCAGCCCCTGAGATTTTAATATAGGCCCCAGCTGACTGCTGTCATGAATCGCAGCTTGTAGAAAAAGCTCAGAGGATATATAGCTATCATTTCGTTTCTGAGAAAACTTATCACAAAGATTGAGAAGCTTAGTTAACGCTTGGGATACCTGAACATCCACTGCCATCCCACTTACTTTAGGTAGCTTGTCGAGCTGCTCAGACAACTGAGCGCGAAGCTTGGCAATGTCAACCTGAAGCAGGGACATTAATGGACGAATACTACCGCCATTTTGATTAAGCAGTGCAGATAATAGATGGGCTGGTTCTATATATTGATGATCTCGGCCAACCGCTAGAGATTGTGCATCCGAGATTGCGGCTTGGAATTTTCCAGTTAATCGATCAAAACGCATTTCGAACTCCTTTGAATACAAACTCACTTGTTTACTTTATATTCAAATGGATGCGCGAAACGCATTTTTCAAGGCTGGCTCACCTTATACTTTGTACTACTCTAGTCTGTTATCCAGATAAAGCTTGCTTGACGGCCAGTATTAGATTGTCTTCTATAGGAAAAGAATGTCTCAGGATTGGAGTAGGTGCACAGATTCGATAAAGCGACATCTTTACACCCCATACGGGTTAAGCGTAGCTTGGCTAATAGCGGTAAATCAGCCATAAATTTTCCCGGTTTGTGTTGTATAAAGGCAATCGCATCACTTGGTTCAATATCAACAAACTGTTGGCGAACCTCTTCGCCCACTTCAAAGGCTTCGACGCCAATTGCAGGACCAATCCAAGCTGTAACGTCTTGTGCAAAGCACTCAAGTGTATTCTCTAAAATACCACCGACCAGTCCCCGCCACCCTGCATGGGTAGCAGCCACTTGCTGACCATTTTTACTGGCAAACAAAACGGGTAAACAATCGGCGGTCATAACACTCAATACAACCCCTGGTGTAGAAGTAACCAAGGCATCGGATTCAATGGCTGAGATTGAAGGACTATCAACCGAGGCAACAACGGTCGAGTGGGTCTGATTCATCCATATAGCAGCGCTAGGCATATTACTTACCTGCTGCAAGTGCTGACGATTGCGCTGTACTAGCTCTGGATCATCAGACACATGCATACCTAAATTAAGACTTGCAAAGTCTCCTGTTGAAAAGCCGCCAGTACGAGTAGAACTGACTGCTTGCACAGTATTAGGCAATGCCCATTTAGGACGAATAAAACTCATTAATAGTCGTCTTCTGGGTTCAGTTTGGCATCGATACGCAGCGCTTCTGCCATCTGCACCATATCATCTGGCACAGGAGCATGAAAACTCATCTCTTCACCCGTTGTTGGGTGTATAAATTTAAGCATAACCGCATGCAAAGCTTGGCGATCAAAACTACGAATCATCTCCGTCAGTTTCTCAGACGCACCTTTTGGAATACGAGCTCGTCCTCCATAGGCTATATCTCCTAACAACGGATGTTGTAAATAGGACATATGCACACGTATTTGGTGAGTACGGCCAGTTTCTAGGCGTAAACGGATACGAGTGTGCTCACGAAAGTGCTCAGCTACACGGTAATGGGTGACAGCGGGTTTACCCAACTCATTGACAGCCATAAGGGTGCGCTTATTTGGATGGCGGCCAATCGGCTTTTCAATCATGCCACCAGCGGTCATTTTACCGATCGCAATCGCTTCATATTCACGTGTAATACGACGCTTTTGTAGCGTACGAACTAAACGAGTTTGGGTTGGTACATTTTTAGCGACAACCATCAAACCTGTGGTGTCTTTATCCAGACGGTGCACGATACCAGCGCGTGGCACTTCTGCAATCTGCGGATAATGGAACAGCAATGCATTCAATACAGTACTGTCGGGAGTACCCGCTCCAGGGTGCACAACAAATCCACGCGGTTTATTGATAACTAAAAGATCTTCATCTTCGTATACAATATCGAGAGGTAAGTCTTGGGCTTCCCAGCGTTCTTCATCTTCGATTTCAGCGACGACAGTGATCTCTTCTCCCCCCATAACTCGTATGCGGGGCTTAGTAATAACCTTGCCATCAACGGAAACGTTTCCGTTTAACAACCATTCTTTCAAGCGTGAGCGAGAGAAATCATCAAATAGCTCAGCTAGAGCTTGATCAAGTCTTTGCCCTAATTGGCTTGGATTAACGGTATTTTTTAACTCTATTTTTTGGGCCATATCGAACTTTTTAAAAAACTGTGGGACTAATGCTTACGACTATGAAAAAATAGACGTTTCGGTTATTGTATCTGCTATCTAGCTGATTGTAACGTTCACACAACAAATAAAATTATCTAGCATGGCTTCTGGTTATAAAATGAAACACCTACCCGCACTCGGATTGCTATCAGTTTTGCTGTTAGCAGGCTGTAGTAGTAGTGATGAAATCGTACCTGATGTACCGCCATCACAACTGTATGCTGACGCGCAAACTTCTCTTAGAGAAGGTGGCTGGACTTCCGCAATTGAAAAATTGGAAGCTCTAGACTCTCGCTACCCATTTGGTCCTTACTCGGAGCAAGTACAGCTAGATCTCATCTTTGCTTACTATAAAAATGATGAATTGCCTCTCGCATTAGCAACTATTGAGCGCTTTACACGCCTCAACCCAACCCATGATAAATCCGATTGGATACTATATATGCGTGGCTTGACCCATATGGCTCAAGACAGAAACTTTTTGCACGATGTATTTAATATCGATCGTTCAGATCGCGATCCTGAACCGGTTAAACTCGCCTTCTCAGACTTCAAGCGCCTACTACAACGCTATCCTGATAGCGCTTATGCTGAAGACTCCATGCAACGTATGATCTCCCTAAAGCATAGACTTGCCGAATACGATCTAGCTACTGCTGACTTTTACGTAAGACGCAAAGCTTGGATTGCGGCAATAAACCGCACTCAAGAGATTCAAAAGACCTACCCTGACACTGAAGCTGCTCGAAAGTCATTACGCCTCCAACTTATTGCTTATCAAGAACTAAACCTTGACGACGCTGTAGCGCGCACTGAAAAATTAATTGAGTTAAATCCGTTATAAGTGTTAAGTTTAAGAGACCGAATGTTAAATAATTAGCATTCGGTCGCAGACATGAAGTCTGCTTTTTCATTAACCTACAGGGACTGTAGTATGAAAAGTCTATTGATTTGGCTTATAGCTTTAAGCTCTTTCTCGGCTATAGGGCTTGAGCTTTCTCCATTGCAACGCAATACCTACAAAGGAGACCTAGATCAGTTAAAACAAAAAGGGGTGATTCGAGCCCTAGTGTCTGCTGATCTTGGTTTTTATTACGTTGAAGGTGGGCGCCCCAAAGGCATCATTGCTGAACAGTTGCATCACTTTGAAAATAACCTCAAAAAACATACCCCGTTAATGCGGATAAAGATCATCCCAGTCGGGCGTGATGATCTTCTACAGGCTCTTGAGAATGGGTTTGGTGATATTGCAGTCGCCAATCTTACTATCACCGAAAAACGCTCCAAGCTAGTTGACTTCAGTGACCCGATTCTGAAGGGTATCCAGGAGCTGTTTGTAACACATAAAGACTTCCCTAAAATCACACAGCTTGCAGACCTTGAAGGCCTTGAGGTTTGGATTAGAGCCAGTTCTAGCTACTTTGAGAGTATTCAAGCATTCAATCAACGCCTGTCCGATAAAGGACTCGCCCCAATGCGGGTCAATTTTATTCAAGAAGATTTGCAAGACATTGAACTGATTGAGATGGTCGACCAAGGCTACATTCGAGCAACCGTCATCGACAGCCACAAGACCAAATTATGGTCAAAGGTCATGAATAACATCCAAGTACATACCGAATTCCCAGTACGAGAAGATGGCAATATTGCTTGGGCACTACGTAAAAACAGCCCTCAATTAAAAAGCGAAGTGAATCGCTACCTTAAAAAAGCTAAGGGAGGTACCCTGCTCGGCAACGTCATCTATGGCAAATATATAGATAACACTCGATGGCTTAATCGCGCCCTGAATCCTAAAAAAATGGCAAAGCTTAGTAGCCTTTCTAAAATCTTTGAGCGATATGGTGAGCAGTACGATATCGACTGGGTGATGTTATCTGCGCAAGCTTTCCAAGAATCAGGCTTAGATAATAGTAAGGTGTCACACCGAGGTGCAGTAGGCATAATGCAGGTGCTACCTGCTACTGCAAAAGACCCTTATATCAATATCCCTAATATTCAGCCGGTAGAAAATAACATTCATGCTGGGACCAAATATCTGCGTTTCATCCACGACCGTTACTTCAATGACCCGGATATTGAAGAGAACGACAAGGTTTATTTTAGCCTTGCCTCATACAATGCAGGTCCTGCAAAAATTCGGAGAATGCGCTCACTTGCGCGCAAGCATGGCTATGACCCCAATATCTGGTTTAACAATGTAGAGATCATTGCTCGTCGTAATATAGGACGTGAACCGGTGCAGTATGTCGCCAATATCAACCGCTATTACGTTATCTATAAACAGCTTGGGCTCATTCAAGATGAGCGTATCGAAAACAATATTACCGGAGAGGCAAACATCGAACCTGTGCAATTGATATTTGAGACAAATAAGTAGGATTATTATTCATTAAGGCAGGGTTATGCAGACGCGCTAAAACACTAAAAATTGATGATTTTCAGCGTCTCTTCCCTTTCAAAATTGCCACCAAATCAAAGGGCTTGCAAGCAATTTTTTACAAACATTGGTATAGAGTCACAAACCCTATCACAGAAGGTATTTGACCCCAATCAGTGTGATCTTGATCGTATTATTTCATGATAAAAATCGTATTCTAGATACATCCCACAAGGGTTTCTACAGAGGAAAGAGCTTATGCAAATGAACATTACCGGAAAAAACATTGAGATTACCTCTGCTATCCGTGCGCATATCGAAGCTAAATTTAAAAAGCTAGAAAAATGGCAAGTAGATATTATTGGTTGCCAAGCTAGCTTCCAAGAAGAGCCAAATAAAAATAAAAGATTTGAAGCTGTCATTACCGTTCCTAAGGGACAGCTGGTTGCCTCTTCTGTACATGAAGATCTTTATATTGCAGTAAATGAAGTAGAACAAAAGCTTGAGCGTCAGCTAAATAAATTACGTCATAAACCCGAAGCTCGACGTGCTGCGCCTGTAGAGATTGCTACGCCAGAGGAAGATCCGGTCTAGTTTATCGCATTTCTAATCAACATATGAACAACAGCGCCTAAAGGCGCTGTTTTTGCTTGACCGTAAAACTCGCCTTGCTTATTGTGAGATAAAACCTTCGGCGTCTCATTAAAGGAAGCAATAATGGCACATCCCCCTATTTCTCTGGAAGAAATACGAATTAAGCTCAACGCACTCGATGATCAACTACTGAGCCTGCTCTCAGAACGCCGAGCCCTCAGCCTTGAGGTAGCAAAAAGTAAAGTCGAAACCTCAAAGCCTGTTCGAGATGCTAAAAGAGAACAACAACTGCTGGTTAAGCTCATTCGAAATGGTCAAGACAAATACCAACTCGATGCACAATACATCACCAAGGTATTCCATACCATTATCGAAGATTCTGTGCTGCTGCAACAATCGTATCTACAAAATCTGGTTAATCCCGCTTTACAACGCAAGCCTTTGGCTCGTGTCGCCTTCTTAGGCTCAAAAGGCTCTTACTCTCATCTTGCCAGTCGTGACTACTTTAGCCGACGCAATACAGACCTTATTGAGCTCAACTGCGATGGCTTTAAAGAGATTATAAAAACCGTTGAATCAGGGCACGCTGACTATGGAATGCTACCCATAGAAAATACCAGTTCAGGCTCAATCAATGAGGTATATGACCTTTTACAGCACACTACCTTATATATTGTTGGTGAGCTTGCTCAGCCAATTGAACACTGCCTTGTTGCAACCTCTGAAATTCGATTGGAGCAGATTAAAACCCTCTACTCTCATCCGCAGCCCCACCAACAGTGCAGTGATTTCTTGAGTCGACTTGATGGGGTTAAACTTGAAACCTGCGTCAGTACTGCTGATGCAATGCGTAAGGTCAAAGAGTTAGATAGACCTGATGTTGCAGCAATTGGCAATGCCATCAGTGGTAAGCTTTACGGGTTACAAACTATTCAGCAAAATATTGCCAATCAAACCGAAAACCACACCCGTTTTATCGTAGTTGCCAGAAAACCCGTCAGTGTTTCCACTCAAATTCCTGCTAAGACAACCTTGATTATGTCAACCTCTCAAGAGGCTGGCTCATTGGTAGAAACATTGTTGGTGCTGCAACGCTATGGCATCAATATTACCAAACTAGAATCACGACCTATTATCGGCAATCCGTGGGAAGAAATGTTCTATATGGATCTAGAAACAAACCTAGATTCTGAGTGTACCCAAAAGGCAATTAATGAGCTGCAAACCATTACCCGCTACCTTAAGGTGCTAGGCTGTTACCCCAGCGAAAACATCAAAGCCACTCAGGTTAAAATGCCTTAAATGATGAAAAAAGTAATTGTTGCCTCATTAAACCCGGCCAAAATTAATGCGGTAAAAAGCGCATTCTCTGAGGTATTTCCAGAGCGTCTATTTAGCTTCGAGGGAGTTAGTGTTGCCAGCGAGGTACCCGATCAGCCAATGTCAGATATCCAGACTAAGCAAGGTGCTCTAAATCGAGTTCATAATGCAAAAGCGCAAGTTAAAGATGCTGATTTTTATGTTGGCCTTGAGGCCGGAATTGAAAACAACGCCACTTTTGCGTGGATGATTATCGAATCGATGGCCACTCGCGGTGAATCACGCTCATCGAGCCTGATGCTCCCACCAAAGGTAATCCAACGAATAGAAAGCGGTGAAGAGTTAGGTGATGCTATGGATTTTGTTTATGGCACGAGTAATATCAAACAAAAAGGTGGGGCGATTGGTATCCTTACCGATAATCGTTTGAGTCGCAGTAGCGTGTATCATCAAGCTCTGATTCTCGCTCTCATCCCGTTTATTAACCCTGATTCTTTCTAAATCTCTATAACAAAGGCGCTCAACGGAGCGCCTTTGTTATTTATTCAGCTGCAACAGATCTGACAGTATCTTGATCTCCTCTTTTGAACGAGCTTTTAACTCATTATTACCTCGAGTCACCGTTGCTATCCCTACCCCAAGATCTTGACTAATCTGGCGCTGGGAGCACTGCTGATTCAAAAGCATATCCAATATCTTAGCTCGAGTCGCCAACGCTTCGCGCTCATCAGCCGTCAGCATGATAGACAACAACGTCTGTTGATGCCCATCAGCGACCGCTTTTTCAATCATCTGCAGAACCTTGTTCCATTCTTGATCTGGCACGTTCAACTTCTTATCTAACCTGTCTTAATCCTATTAATACTTCATTTCAGACTCTAAGTCAGATAAAAAGGTACCTTTTTTATCAAGAATATCTCGATAATAAACCTCAAACATCAATATATTCTGTATATAACCTCGGGTTTCCTTAAATGGGATAGCCTCAATAAAGGAGTACGCATCCAGTTTGCCTCCGGTACGCTCACGCCATTGTGAGATGCGATTCGGCCCTGCGTTATATGCTCCAAAAGCAAAGATTCGGTTGCCATTATAGTCTTCCATCAGGCTCGATAAATATCGACTTCCAACCTCAATATTTTTCTCCACAGTGAAAAGATCATTAGCTCCTTGGTAATCAAGGTCGTACACTTTTGCGGTATGAGAGGCCGTTTTCGGCATAATTTGCATTAAACCACGCGCTCCAACAGGAGACTGCGCGTCCGCATCCAGACCACTCTCTTGACGTGCAAGGGAGATTAACGTGACCGGATTCACATCGTATTTCTTGGCATAGAAATTGAACCACCACTGATGAGCTAGTGGGAAACGCAGGTCTAGATGATCCCACATTTTCGCTTCTATGGTCGCGATAACAGTTAGGTGGTGCCAATGTTTCTTAGCCGCGTATTGAGCTAATGCGCGCTGCTGATCATGGGTAGCACGGGATAATAACCAGCGCCACTCATGCTTAGCTGCACTAATTTTATCCACCGCAATTAGCTCCTTAATTCGAGCTAGACTAGAGCTAAATTGCGTTATCGAGGCCGCTTTGTCCACAATAACAGACGACTGATACTGTACCGGAACATTTAAATAATCTGCCGCCGCTATACTATAGAAATTACGATGCCCGAGCAGTTCCTGCATGCGAGCCTTACCTTGCTCTACCTCGCCTTGAGCCAATTCTGTGCGAGCTAACCAGTACTGCCAGCGCTTTGAGTTACGATCTTTTTGTGGCAGGCGCTCGATCCATATGGCAAGGCCATGCCAATCTTGATGCTGTATCGCTAACCTTGCTCGGCGCTCTAGCCAAGTCTTATTATGGCTGTGAAGTAACGTATCATCTCGCCATTTCGCCAATGTTTCGTCATCGGTATTGATCAGGCTATAAGCAATATAATCCGCAACCTGTTGCTTCTCTTGGGCAGTGTATTTTTGAGCCTTGGCAACTGGGTCTAGCAAGTTAATCGCTAATTGTGGTTCCCTTTCAGCATAGGTTAATTGCCTCAATGCAGACATACTCACCTTTTTGTTGTACTCGGTCGCAGCTTGACTCTGCGCATAGTTTTTTAGGTGTGAACGACTTTTATACAGTTGATATATTGCCATTGCATTCTGAGACGCATCATCTGACTTCGGTAAATCTTTGAGGTAATTTATCAAGCCGCCGTTTCGAGCAGAAAATGCTAACTGCATACGTTGCAAAACCAGTTCATCACTGCGCATACCTGCCTTGTTCCACACCTCAAATAGCGGGTCACACTCTTTGGCTATACTGCTGCCGTTCAGCCACAATTCATTTGCTCCCTGAAACGCTCGCTGGGTCTCTCCTAGCTTATATTTAGAAAAGTAAAAACTACATTGGTAGCTTTGCATGCGAGGCTTGGTTGTTTGAAAGTGATAGAAGCCATCCCAGTTTTGATTCTCTACCAATGCATCTAGGTACTCACCTCGAATTGTTTGTGAGAACGGATATTGATGATGCTGTTTAATATATTGCTCTACCTCTTTAGGTGTTCTGTGCGCTATATCTAGTAAAAACATACGATAGTCTAGATAAGGTGTTAACGGGTAATCATCCAGTTGTTTACGCACCGCTGTAAACTGTTCAATCTGATGTTGAGTAATCAATAACTGTGCCTGTTCATAGGTTTCTCTTTGCTGCTCTAGGGTCATCGCTGACACTGATAGCGACGCTATTCCTAGACCAAGGCCAAGCCATTTTATTATTGCTGCCATAACACTCCCAAAAGCAAAGAAAATTCCAACATTTAAGGCTAAGGGTTTTGGTTTTTCCGTTTCCCCTGCATTAATCAATAATACGCAACAAATCATGACAAATGTAAGAAGCCTGCAAACTTATAATATAAGTTTGTTAAAGCATGTATTTTAAAGGCCGGTGACGTAACAAAATCGATTCTAATAGTATAAAATAGAGCCTTATATCTTTATAAGACACAGGATCAAAAGGCAATGGCTGAATACGTCTATACCATGTCTCGGGTGAGCAAAGTTGTGCCGCCAAAACGTCAAATCCTAAAAGACATCTCTTTAAGCTTTTTTCCAGGGGCGAAGATTGGTGTTTTAGGCCTCAATGGCGCTGGTAAATCTACGCTACTACGCATTATGGCAGGTATCGATACCGACATTGATGGCGAAGCACGCCCACAACCAGGGCTCAAAGTTGGTTATCTTCCACAAGAACCCGTTCTAGATGAGTCTAAAACCGTACGTGAAATCGTAGAAGAGGCGGTTTCTGATGTTGCTGGTGCAATGAAACGTCTCGACGAAGTCTATGCTGCGTATGCAGAACCTGACGCAGATTTCGATGCGCTAGCAAAAGAACAGGGTGAACTTGAAGGCCTTATTCAAGCAAAAGACGGACATAACCTTGAGAACTCACTTGAACGCGCTGCTGATGCACTTCGCCTGCCTGAGTGGGATCAGAAAATTGAACACCTATCTGGTGGTGAGCGTCGTCGCGTAGCTATCTGTCGTCTACTGCTTGAGAAGCCAGATATGCTGCTTCTTGATGAGCCTACTAACCACTTGGATGCGGAGTCTGTCGCTTGGCTAGAACGCTTCCTTGTTGACTATACAGGTACCGTTGTGGCAATTACCCACGACCGTTACTTCCTAGATAACGCAGCTGGCTGGATTCTAGAACTTGACCGTGGTGAAGGTATCCCATGGGAAGGTAACTATACCTCTTGGCTTGAGCAAAAAGATGCTCGCCTACAGCAAGAAGCCTCTCAAGAGAGTGCTCGTCAAAAGACTATCGAGAAAGAGCTTGAGTGGGTTCGTCAAAACCCTAAAGGCCGTCAATCTAAGTCTAAAGCTCGTATGGCTCGCTTTGAAGAACTGCAAAGCGGCGATCGTCAAAAGCGTAACGAAACCAACGAATTGTTCATCCCACCAGGTGAGCGTCTTGGTGACAAAGTTATCGAGGTTAAGAACCTGACTAAATCTTTTGATGGCCGAGTTCTTATCGACGACCTGTCATTTAGCATGCCTAAGGGTGCTATCGTCGGTATTATCGGTGCCAATGGTGCAGGTAAATCAACTCTATTCAAGATGCTAAGCAGCACAGAACAGCCTGATTCAGGTAGTGTTGAAATGGGTGATACGGTTAAACTGGCTTCTGTTGACCAGTTCCGTGACAGCATGGATGACACTAAAACTGTCTTCCAAGAGATCTCAGAAGGCGCTGATATCATCAAGATCAACAACTTTGAAATTCCAGCTCGTGCTTACTGCTCGCGCTTTAACTTCAAAGGCTCAGATCAGCAGAAAGTGATCGGCCAGCTTTCTGGCGGTGAGCGTAACCGTGTTCACCTAGCTAAGCTTCTTAAAACTGGCGGCAACGTATTGCTTCTCGATGAGCCAACCAATGACCTTGACGTAGAAACCCTGCGTGCGCTAGAAGAAGCTCTACTTGAGTTCCCAGGCTGCGCAATGGTTATCTCGCATGACCGTTGGTTCCTAGACCGTATCGCAACTCACATCATCGATTACCGTGATGAGGGACAGGTTAACTTCTACGAAGGTAACTACAACGAATATATGGAATGGCTGAAGAAAACCCTTGGTCCTGAAGCGGCTGAACCACACCGTATTAAGTACAAACGCGTGTCTAAGTAATTAGACTTATCTAATAAAAAAGGTCGCATAATGCGACCTTTTTTTAAGATATAAACCTAGCCTTCTCGCTGTATTGCATCGTTGGCTTGTTTGAGTAGCTTTTGGCTCTCTGTCATGAACAATTTTGAATAGTCTCCAAACCAATTGGATACCCCATTAAATTGCTCAACGAAAGACGCTTTATCGTGATTATCGAGTAATGATATAGCCTCACCAAAACGCTGATGGAAGCGCTTAATCATCGCAATATTCTGCTCTGAAGAGAGAATAATATCACCATATAAGTCAGGGTCTTGAGCAAACAAGCGCCCTACCATTGCCAACTCTAGTCGATAAATCGGTGAGCTTAACTTCATCAAGGTATCTATATCTGGGTTTTCTTGACTCAGATGTAACCCATAAGCAAATGACGTAAAGTGGCGCAACGCTTGAATTAGGGTCATACCATTATCATGCTCCTGGGCATCCATAGGACAAAGGCTCGCCCCCCAGATAGCAAACTGCTCAAGCAGCCATTGATAATGCTCAGCACCTCGTCCCTCACAGTGCACAATAACTTGCTTGGCAAGGCTTGGAACATCAGGACCAAACATTGGGTGTAACCCAACAACTGGACCTTTATGTACCTGCATCATCGCAGTTAAGGGGGCGTGCTTAATTGAAGTAAGGTCGCATAAAATACAATCCTCAGGAAGGTGTGATAGTGTTTCAATCACCCCCTGAGTAAGATTGATTGGCACACTCACGACAACTAAGCCTGCATTGGCAAATATTGCTTCAGATTGTTCCCAATCTTGGCGGCCAATCACCTTTACATTGTAACCGGAAAGATTAAACATCTTATGGAACAAGCCACCAAGCTGTCCTCGCCCACCGATAATAACGACATCCTTCAAATTAGGATTAAGGCACTTAAACCCTGAATCATTTTCACTGGCGTAGGATTCACGCATAGTACGGCGCAAAATATCTTCTATAAGCTGCGGTGGAATGCCTCGCTTTTCCGCTTCAGCGCGACGAGAAGCAAGCATTGCAGCCTCTCGATCTGGGGCATAGATAGGCAAACCATGTTCACTTTTTACTTCCCCGACCTTTTCCACTAGCGCTAAACGTTGCTCCAATAGATCAAGCATTTGCTTATCTACATGATCTATCTCATCACGTAATTGCAGAAGTTCCTTTGCCATACTTTACTCTAATGCCTACTTCAAACGATCTTGTAAAAAGGGTACCAGTTCTTGGTGCGCTTTTGTTAATAATTCCTCGGTACTTTCCCAATTGATACACGCATCTGTAATCGAGATACCGTAAGCCATTTCGCTTAGTGGAATATCGGAGCTCTGGTTACCTTCATTGATATTACTTTCAATCATTAGACCTATGATAGATTTATTGCCTTCACGAATTTGCTGAATGGCATCTGCTGCAACCAATGGCTGACGGCGATAATCCTTACGTGAGTTTGCATGGCTACAATCGATCATTAGTGATGCTTCAAGTCCAGACTTAGCTAACTCTTCTTCACATTCACGTACAGATACAGAATCATAATTGGTTTGTTTACCACCACGTAAAATCACATGCCCATCGGGGTTGCCTTTGGTGGTAAGAAGTGCCACCTGACCTTCACGGTTGATACCAATAAAACGATGGCTTGAAGAAGCCGCTTGCATTGCATTGATTGCGGTAGAAAGGCTGCCATCAGTACCATTTTTAAAACCAACTGGCATTGACAAACCACTTGCCATTTCACGGTGAGTTTGTGATTCAGTAGTACGAGCACCAATCGCAGACCAACTAAAGGTATCAGCTACATATTGTGGGCTGATTGGATCCAGCGCTTCAGTAGCTAAAGGAATCCCCATCTCCGCAAGCTCAACTAGCAGTGTTCGAGCGGTATGCAAGCCGTGCTCAATATCAAAGCTTCCATCAAGATGTGGGTCATTGATAAGACCTTTCCAACCTACGGTTGTGCGTGGTTTTTCAAAGTATACGCGCATCACTAAATACAATTGATCGCCAACAACCTCAGATAAAGCTTTAAGTCGCTCAGCGTACTCTTTTGCAGCTTCTACATCGTGGATTGAACATGGACCACAAACAACTAGCAAACGATGGTCTTTTTTCTTGATGATATCGGCAATTGTTTGACGAGAAGATTGAATAAACTGACGTGCTGTTTCGCTCAACGGCAACTTCTGTTTCAGTTCTTCAGGGGTGATCATAATCTGTTCATCAGTGATATGAATATTACTAAGTTCGCTACGTTGCATAATTCCGCCGTAAAAAATATTGTACAGGTGTTGTTAACTCTATGCATACAAGATACCAAGCTTAATATTTAAAGCAAGCATTTTGTACACATTTAACTACATTGCATGTAAACAATAACTTACACCCAGCTTGCTTCAATGTAAGTTATTGAAGATAAACCATTTTAGATATGCCATTCTAAACGTGTAAACTTAACGCTATATCTTCCCCCTAAGAAATAGTATGGAACTGATCCTCTCTTTATTACAGCAAATGTGTGTTTACTTAATGGTGGCGTATACCTTGAGTAAGACTCCCCTTGTCATTCCGGTGCTCAACATGTCTAAGCGCAGTAGCCATAAATTTATCTGCTACGTAATGTTTTCACTATTTTGTATTTTAGGAACCTACTTTGGGTTGCAGATCAATGATGCCATTGCCAACACTCGCGCCATTGGCGCTGTATTAGGGGGAATATTTGGCGGGCCATTGGTCGGATTTGCGGTGGGTTTAACTGGTGGACTGCATCGATATAGCATGGGGGGATTTACTGACTTGGCCTGCGCCATATCAACCACAGCAGAAGGCGTCATCGGAGGTCTTGTGCACCTTTATATGATAAAGAAAAATCGCCGTGAGCAACTGTTTAGCCCTACGTTAATATTTTTTGTTACCTTGGGGGCGGAGGTTGTACAAATGTGCATCATATTGATGGTAGCTAAGCCCTTCTATCAAGCCCAAGTTTTGGTTGAATCCATTGCCACACCAATGATTCTCGCCAACTCTCTGGGGGCGGCATTTTTTATCAGCATACTGCAAGACCGCAAAGCCATACTTGAAGAGTATTCAGCGGCCTACTCTCGGCGAGCCCTTAAAATTGCAGAGCGCTCTGTTGGGATTTTTACGGAAGGGTTAAACCCCACTAGTGCCCAAAAGATTGCCTCTATCATTCATCAAGAAACCAATGTTGGCGCAGTTGCTATTACTGATAAAGAGAAGATATTAGCATTTGTAGGCATTGGCTCAGATCACCATAAACCCAATACCGAGATATCATCGGCTTACACGCACGCCTCAATCAATGAACATCGTATTATCTATCTAGACGGCAAAGAACACCCATATCAATGCTCTATAGATAGCGAATGTAAACTAGGCTCAGCTTTGGTTATTCCTTTGCATGCGGATGAAAAAGTAATCGGAACTATTAAGTTATATGAACCGCGACGTAAGCTGTTCTCTTCTATCAATATGGCAATGGCTGAAGGGATTGCTCAGCTACTCTCTAGCCAGATCTTAAACGGCGATTATCAACAGAAAAAAATACTGCTGTCACAAGCTGAGATAAAATTACTACACGCACAGGTCAATCCGCATTTTCTGTTCAATGCATTAAATACCATTAGTGCAGTAATTCGTCGCGATCCAGACAATGCACGCCGCTTAATCCAGCATCTTTCACAGTTCTTTAGAGGGAATCTGAAGCAGAACACTGAATTTGTTACCCTTAAACAAGAGATTGAACATGTTAAATCCTATCTCACAATAGAAAAGGCTCGCTTTGCCGACCGTTTGGATGTAGATATCGATATTGACCCTCGCTACCTAGCAACTCATATCCCAAGCTTTACTCTGCAACCACTAGTAGAAAACGCAGTCAAACATGGCGTGTCCAATCTATTTGAAAAAGGAATAATCCGTATCTACGGTGAAGTAACAAATGACGGTTACCAGATCACAGTCGAAGATAACGCAGGCTTATTTCAGCCTGAGCAAAGAGATAAATCGGGTTTAGGTATGCAGATCGTAACTAAACGCCTTACTAACTATTTTGGCCAGCAGTCTGAGTTAGAGATAGCCTGCGAAGCCAATCAATATACTAGGATGAGTTTTCTGCTCCCCACTAATCTATGAGCACACAAAAACTAACCGCAATTGTCATTGATGACGAGCCTCTTGCTCGCGAAGAATTGATTGAATTATTGACTCAAACCGAGCGTGTTCAGGTCGTTGACCAAGCAACTAATGCAATCCAAGGATTACAGAAGATCAATGCCCTTAAGCCCGATATCGTCTTTTTAGATATCGAAATGCCTCAGGTTTCAGGGATTGAACTGCTGAGTATGCTCGACCCTGACACCATGCCAGCGGTTGTGTTTGTCACCGCTTATGACCAGTATGCTCTGCAAGCATTTGAAGATAACGCCTTTGATTATCTTCTCAAGCCCGTCGATTATGCCCGTTTAGATAAAACCGTATGCCGCTTAGCTAAACGATTTAACCAACACCAACCCACTACCGATTTTTCAGCTATCACACCAGAACTTGAGCACGTACCTTGTATTGGGCACAACCGCATTATGCTAGTGCCTATCAATGAAATAGAAGTCGCTTTTAGTGACATTAGTGGCGTTACTATTCAGACCACAAATAATACTGCAACCAGTCAATTGACCTTGAAGATTCTTGAACAGAAAACTCACCTTGTGCGCTGCCATAGGCAATACCTAATCAACCTTAAAACCATTAAAGAGATTAAGCTCCTTGAGCAAGGACTTGCAGAGATAATCACTCAAGGAGGCCATAGTGCACCGGTCAGTCGACGTTACCTTAAACTACTTAAAGAACGCCTTGGGTTTAACTAATATAGTACCGTTGCTTTAGCTAGATTCGAGTCGAACCAATGCCTCTGATGCCTGCTTCCATTTAGCAGAAGCACGCAGCTGTGAAAGGTTAAAGCTATGTGTTTTCTCAAGCAACTTAGCATTAAATACCTGCGTAACCTCAAGGCTATCAAGTATCTCGACAGCGCCGTTACGATTATTACACATCAACACCATATCACAGCCAGCTTGCAATGATTGTTGCGCACGAGACGCCGCTCCCCCCATAACTCCCGCACCTTCCATATTGAGGTCATCAGAAAAAACCAACCCTTGAAAGTTCAACTGTTGACGCAGAACCTGCTTTAACCAATATTCAGAACCACTAGCAGGTTGTGAGTCGTAATGAGGGTAAATAACGTGTGCAGGCATCATGGCGTCTAATAAACCACTATCGATCTGACTTTTAAATATCGCCATGTCTTGCTCAAAGATTGAGGTTCTTTCATCAATTGGGGTCTCTTTGTGAGAGTCAGCAAGCACACCACCATGTCCAGGGAAGTGTTTACCTGTGGTTGCCATCCCCGCCTCTTTCATGCCTTTCATATAGGCACTGCTATACCTAATCACTGTATCTTGATCTTCACCAAAAGCTCGCGATCCGATAGCAAGGCAGTCATGGCCGGCATCCAGTACTGGAGCAAAACTCAGATCAATATCATGGGCAATGATCTCTGCCGCCATAAGCCATCCTGCTTGCTGCGCTAGTTGTAGACCATTTTTATGCTTAGCAAACTCTTGCGCAGGAGGAATGCGAGTAAAGCCATCTCGAAAACGTTGCACTCGCCCACCTTCTTGGTCAACCCCAATAAGGATTGGGCGCTTAGCTGCTTTTCGAATTGATTTAGTCAAAGCTAACAGCTGCTGATTATCATGGAAGTTACGAGTAAATAAGATCACACCACCTACAGATGGATGTTGGAGTATCTCTTTTTCTTCAGCATCAATTTCAAAACTCTCTACATCAAGCCATAACGGGCCCATATCAACTCCTTAAATATCATTAATAATCGCAACTCAAATAAGGAATAAGCTCAGCTGAGTAGCATTAGCAGGGTATTCAGTTTATTGTTATTTGACAATCACTTGGCAAATTATATTCGACATGAAAGAAAAATATATCGGTATCATGTCAGGAACAAGTCTGGATGGCGTAGACCTTGCTTTAGCAAGCTTTGAAAACGGCAACACTCAGTGCCTGGCAACCTTTGAATACCCCATTCCGTGGGAATTAAAACAAAAGACCCTTGCTGTCTGTCAAGGGCAAGCAACAACGTTAGCTGAAATTGGTGAATTAAATCAAAGATTTGCTCGTTTATATAGCGAGGCGACTATCGCTTTCCTAACTCAACATTCTATCGAGCGTGAATCCATTACCGCTATCGGATGCCACGGGCAAACCGTCTTTCATCAACCAACAGGTCCCTTCCCTTTTACGACTCAAATTGGGGACCCTAACTATATCGCTATTCACACTGGTATAAAGGTGGTGGCAGACTTTAGAAGCAAAGACATTGCTCTTGGGGGGCAAGGTGCACCGTTAGTCCCTGCCTACCATCAAACCCTTTTTAGTCGTGAACACTCAACCAAGGTAGTATTAAATATTGGAGGCATCGCCAATATTTCCGTACTCAAACCCGATACAAGCGTACTGGGTTATGATACTGGCCCCGGAAACATGTTAATGGATGCGTGGATACACCGCCATCAGGCAAAACCTTATGATAAGCAAGGTAAACTAGCGCAACAAGGAAGCGTGAATAGCGGCTTATTAGAACAGCTAATGACCGATCCTTTCTTGGGGCAAGCATACCCAAAAAGCACCGGTAGAGAGCACTACAACCTAGCGTGGTTGGATACACAGCTGCAAAACTTCTCAGATATTAGTGTTGCAGATGTACAAGCAACCTTACTGGAATTCACTGCGCGCAGCATAAGTGAACAATGCCAATATCATGCGCATGGAAACAATAACCAACTCATGATCTGCGGTGGTGGGGCTAATAATCCAGCTTTAGTATCTCGCATTAAACAGCTTGTTCCCACTTGGCAAGTCACCGATACCGACGCCCATGGAATCAGCAGTGATTATATGGAAGCCTTAGCATTTGCATGGCTTGCTCATCGCCGGATTCATCAACTGCCAAGCAACCTTCCACAAGTCACCGGCGCACGAGAAAAAACCTCTCTCGGTGTTATTTATCTACCCAATTAGGAGTCTTCATGTCCAATCACTTAATCGACGCGCTAGCAAAACTTGTTTCCGAAGATCGCAATCCAAATACAATGGATCTCGATACGCTTTCTAGTCTTGAGATAGTTGAGAAGATGAACCAAGCCGATAAAGAGGTGCCTCTTGCTATTGAAAAGGCGTTACCCCAAATAGCCAACGCAGTAGATGCAATTGCGATGGCATTTAAACAAGGTGGCAGGCTGATATATATTGGTGCCGGAACCAGTGGCCGCCTTGGAGTACTTGACGCATCAGAGTGTCCTCCAACCTTTAGCGTCGATAAAAACCAAGTTATTGGCATGATAGCTGGCGGAAAAGCAGCCATGTTTGAGGCTCAAGAAGGCGCTGAAGATAGCCTAGTATTGGCTGAGAAAGACTTAGCATCTATTGGGTTGGCAGCTGTCGATGTTGTGGTCGGCATCGCTGCAAGTGGCCGAACTCCATACGTTATTGGCGCATTAGAATATGCTAATAATATAGGTGCAACCAGCGTCTCGCTTTCATGTAACCCTGACTCTCCCATTGCCAACAGGGCGACGATAGCTATCTCGCCTATCGTAGGCCCAGAAGTACTCACTGGCTCAACTCGCCTCAAGGCGGGTACCGCTCAGAAATTGGTTTTAAATATGCTTTCTACTGCAAGTATGGTGAAAACAGGTAAGGCCTACCAAAACCTAATGGTAGATGTAAAACCAAGCAATGAGAAATTGGTGGCACGCGCCATTCGGATCGTCATGCAGGCGACAGAGTGTGATAGAGAACAAGCAGAAAAAAGGCTAAGGCAGGCAGATATGAAGGTAAAACTGGCTATCATGATGCAGTTAACAGGATCTGGCAAAGCACAAGCCACAGCTCTTTTAGAGCATCAAAACGGCTTTATACGCCAATAAACCCTAAAACAATCATTTAAAATACATCATTAAACACCTGACATTGTTCGCTCAATGTCAGGATAGGTTGGTTTTATGTAAA
This sequence comes from Vibrio gallicus, assembly GCF_024346875.1. Lineage (NCBI taxonomy): Bacteria > Pseudomonadati > Pseudomonadota > Gammaproteobacteria > Vibrionales > Vibrionaceae > Vibrio > Vibrio gallicus. The sequence goes on along the minus strand of NZ_AP024871.1, from coordinate 415,690 downwards.
TTCGCGTAGATAAATAACTTCTCATATTTGCCTATTGCTTGAATTGAGTCACAAAAATATAATTTAAGCAACAAATAAGTATCAAAGGCAATTGACTTTTCATATTGAAGTTAACGGTTTTTTTAGACCCTTAACTCAATATTCAAAGTCAGTGCCTTATCGATTCGTAAATGAAGAGGTTCTATGCAATTTAATACATCAAAACTGGCTTTAGCTGCCCTAATTTCAAGTGTAGTTGCACTTGGCGGTTGTCACGATTCACATCATAGCGATAACGCTCCTGTTGCAGTAAAAGCACCAGAAGATGGTGAGTTAGCAAACATAAAGCTAACTAAAGAAGAGCAAGTTCGTAAAGAGCAGTTGATGCTAATTGCTGGTCTAGATGCTTCATTAGCAACCACTTATGCGAAAGATAAACAAGCGACTCAAGACATTCTTGATGCTGCAAGAAAACAGCAAGGCCCTAAAATTAGAACTGCATTCCCTGGTGTTGCAGCTCAACAAATTCCTTATGCGCTACAAGCGGACCTATCAGCTATCCAGCACGCTATGGGGTGGCCTGATTTCGATGAAACATTAACTGCGGTTAAAGGCTTCATGCAAGAGATCTCTAGTTCTAAGCCTAATCACGTATACAACCTTGGAGCAGACTTCCCAACGACTAAGGTTCTAGATTCAAGTGTATATGATTGGAATGAACTAGAAACTCAATTACATTACATCGTAGTACACCTTGATACACCAATTGTAGACAATACTGGTACTGCAGAAACTATCCGTCAAATGTTAGCTGGCGATGGTAAAGATAAGCAAGGCTACTATGCTGGCGACCTTAACGCCTCTATTGCAGCTATTCCTCCAATGCCAAAAGCTTCTGATGTAACCGCTTCAACTGGCGACCTTAAATCTCAACTAAAAGCTAAATTTTATCTTGATGACCAAGACATAAAGCTAGTACTAGAGAAAGCTAGTAAAGATGCTAAGGTTGCGGCAAACCTCAAAGCAATGCTAGCCAAAAACAATAATGACCTTATCTTCCACGGTACTAACCCTGCAGAGTTTGAATTTGTATCTCCAGCAACCAATGCAACACCAGGCTATGTACAAGACAACTGGACACCACAGCTAGAAGCACGCTTCAAGCGTATATTTGGTCAGGTTATGTTCCTATATAACACCCCTGAATTTGCACAGCAGTTCGATAATGGCAACAACGTTGCAATGCTGGATAAAGCAACTCAAGGTAAGCCAGGTCCATTTAATACACCGATGCCAAATAGCTTTGCGCAGTTAAAAGCGGATTCCCTAGTCACCACCGAAGCCCACAAACTGAAAGTTGTGCTTTCTGGCAGTAAGACTGGCTTTGACTATGGTATGGCAGCGGCTAAAGGCTCTTCTCAGAAAGTGGTAATGACGGTTGAAGAAGACTCACTACTGCACGCTGGATTTGGTCAGGTGCCACTAGTAGCGCACGAATTTAGTCACACTTGGGGTTATGCTCACGATCCTGTAAATGAGACCATGCTAAAACCAAACAACATCCCGTACTACATTCAGTTCATCATGGGTTATAACCAAGACCTAACTAAACTATGTGGCAATAGCGCACAATGCCACGCTAACAGTAAATCAGATGTTGGTGCACCTACCCTAACTTGGGGTAATGCAAACAGTATCCAAGTTGAATACTTTGGCTTTAACACCTTCTAATCGAAGCGAATTTACATTGAGCTAAATTAATCAATAGCAATTAAAAGGCCAGTAGTACTATTACTACTGGCCTTTGTTATTTTGAATTAGTTACGCTCGTTCCAGCCGCGCTGCCATTCCATACGAAATTTTTGCGCATCTTCCCTACCTTCACACGCACCTTCATAGTAGTGACCGGTAAGCCCCATCTGATAGGCGAAGTTAGGATTACAATACTCAGCAACTCCTCTGCTATAGCCTTGCTCATAAGCTCCGATATTGGCCTCTCCTAGCTCTTTTAATCGAGAGTAGGTTCTCGGCAGACTACCTTTAACACCATCTCGATAACCGATAGCATTCCAGTCTCCCTTCGCAATGAGGTCAGTCTCACTACTGGCACACCCGATTAGCATTGCGGCACTTATTACCAATATCCCTAGATTTAGCGACTTCATGAGCACTCCATTGCAATAATTTTGATTAGCTTAACATAATTACACCTAGTACAAGTGCGGTACAAACGCCTTAAAAAACCACTCAAATCAACATCTCGACCGCTTAGTATAGTATCCGACCGCTGACCCCGATAGGGAAGGTATTCATTGCCAAGGCTTCATATTATGTAATGAATAAATTTGCTAATTAAATCCAAACACTAAGAGAATATAATTATGTTGTGGTTTTTAACTTGTGTTGCGGCACTTATAGCCGGTTACTTCATCTACGGCGCTATCGTAGAAAAGATTTTCGGGATCAACGAAAAACGTAAAACGCCGGCTCATACTAAACAAGATGGTGTCGACTATGTACCTATGTCGACCAAAAAAGTGTATCTGGTTCAGTTGCTAAATATTGCTGGCGTTGGCCCAATCTTTGGCCCAATCATGGGGGCACTTTACGGCCCTGCTGCTATGTTGTGGATTGTTCTAGGCTGTGTATTCGCTGGTGCTGTTCACGATTACTTCTCTGGTATGCTTTCAGTACGTAATGGCGGCGCTTCGGTTCCCACCCTTGCTGGGCGCTACTTAGGCAATGGCGCAAAACACTTTATGAATATCTTTGCCATTGTTCTATTGCTACTGGTTGGTGTGGTGTTTGTTTCAGCTCCTGCCGGCATGATTACCAATCTCATCAATGACCAGACTGATTTCACGGTGACTATGACCACTATGGTTGGCATTATCTTCGCCTACTACATCATTGCCACTATCGTACCGGTTGATAAAATCATTGGCCGTTTCTACCCACTGTTTGGTGCGCTACTGATTTTTATGTCCGTAGGTCTAATCTCAGCGGTTGCTATCTCTGACTCTCACAGCGTTATGGGCAACTTTGAGGTCAGCGATATGTTCAGCAACATGAACCCGAACGACCTTCCACTTTGGCCGGCACTATTTATCACCATTGCATGTGGCGCTATATCAGGCTTCCACGCAACTCAGTCACCACTCATGGCGCGCTGCATAGAAAATGAGAACAATGGCCGCTTTGTATTCTACGGCGCTATGATAGGTGAAGGTATTATCGCTCTTATCTGGTGTGCTCTAGCGCTTTCGTTCTTCGGCTCTGTTGATGCGTTATCTGATGTTATCGCAAACGGTGGTCCGGGTAAGGTTGTGTATGACTCTTCATTTGGCCTGCTAGGTGTAACTGGTGGTATCATTGCCTTCCTAGGTGTTGTGATTCTACCTATCACCTCTGGTGACACAGCATTCCGCTCAAGCCGTTTGATCTTGGCTGAATATTTCAACCTAGACCAGAAATCAATACGTAATCGTCTAATGATGGCCGCTCCACTGTTTATTCTCGGTGGCATCCTAACTCAAGTAGACTTCGGTATTATCTGGCGCTACTTCGGATTTGCAAACCAAACAACCGCGGTAATGATGTTGTGGACCGCATCGGCTTATCTGCTACGTCACAATAAATTCCACTGGATCACAACCGTACCAGCAATGTTTATGACTACGGTATGTATCACCTTCATCTTAAATAACGCAAGCCTTGGCTTTGGTTTGGATATGCAGGTATCGACCATCATAGGTATCATCACTATGTTACTTATCACTGCAAGCGTTATAAAGAAGTCAGCGGGCAAAGGGGAACGCGAACTCCCTGGGGACAAACAACAGACTAAGCCAGCAACTGATATCGCTTAGCCGCTATTAACTATTGAGAAAAAAGGCTTCCCGAGGGAAGCCTTTTTATTGATTGTAGGTAAACCACCACTTAGTTTTACTAAGCTATTTACACTTGTTTGATCTGTAACTCTCTTGGCACTTCGAAGAACATATTCTCTTCTCGACCTAAGATTTCATTAACAGTCGCACCATCAGTCAGCTCTTTAACTCTGTCTAAAATAGTGTTTACTAATTCTTCTGGCGCTGAAGCACCTGCGGTCATGCCAATTTTTTTGCACCCTTTCAACCAGTTTGCATCAATATCTTCTGGGCAATCCGTTAGATAGGCAGGCGTGCCAAGCTTTTCAGCTAACTCTTTGAGACGAGTAGAGTTGGAGGAGTTCTTCGAACCTACCACTACCATAACCTCTACCTGACTGGCTAAGGTACGCACTGCATCTTGACGATTCTGTGTGGCATAGCAGATGTCATCTTTGCGCGGCCCTTGGATATCAGGAAACACCTCACGCAACTTATCTATTACACCTGCAGTTTCATCAACGGAGAGCGTAGTTTGGCTGACATAATGTAAATTAGATGGGTCTTTAACCGCTAACTGGTCAACATCATTCGGGGTTTCAACTAGGTACATACCACCATCATCGCTGGCGTATTGCCCCATAGTTCCTTCCACCTCTGGGTGTCCCGCATGACCAATAAGTACCACTTCGATATGCTTGCGACTCGCACGCGCTACCTCCATGTGCACTTTAGTTACAAGAGGGCATGTGGCATCAAACACGGTAAGGTCTCGTTTTTTTGCCTCATTGCGCACCGCCTGAGAAACACCATGAGCGGAAAATATAACAATATTGTCATCTGGCACTTCAGATAACTCTTCAACAAATACCGCACCACGACGCTTAAGGCCTTCAACCACGAAGCGGTTGTGCACCACTTCATGTCTAACATAAATAGGTGGCTGATACATCTCTAAGGCACGTTCAACGATACTGATAGCGCGATCCACCCCAGCACAAAAGCCTCTTGGGTTGGCTAGAAGAATTTCCATGGTCATTTTATTATTACCCAAATGCAAAACTGCTCACATTCTAGCGGTAACTGAGTGTTTAACTCAAGTATTTGCTATTCGACCCCAACAATTTCAACCTCAAACACAACATCACGCCCAGCTAAAGGGTGATTGAAATCAACGGTCACAGAATCCCCTGCAATCTCAGTAATTATCCCTGGGATCTCAACGCCGTCTGGGCCACTAAACGCCATCACAGTTCCAACCTCTACCTGAGTATCTCCGACAAACTTGGCGCGCTCCATATAATGAATATTATCTGGATTTGACAGACCAAATGCATCTGACGCGGCTAAAGAAATAGAACGTTTCTGTCCCTTACTCATACCAATTAAGTGGGTTTCAAAGTTATCACTCAGGCTACCATCACCAATAATAAGTTTGGCAGGCTTCCCCATTTGATAGGTACTATCTGCGACTGAACCATCTTCTAGCTTAATTGCAAAGTGCAGTGTCACTGCACTATTTTGGGTAATTGTAGGCACAATATCATCCTTCCAATAAAAAAACGGCCGACACCATGTCGACCGTTTTATTAGACTACTTGATTCAACGTTTGCCCTTAAGGCATTTCATCAAATTCTGCGCCTTCCTTCTCAACTTTTGGTGGCATCAAGTGCTCACGAGAAACACCAAGTTTCAGAGCTAGGTTTGATGCAACATAGATAGAGGAGTAAGTACCAACAGTAATACCAAGCAATAATGCTAAAGCAAAGCCATGGATGTTTGCACCACCCTTAGTAAACAGAGCTATTACCACAAACAATGTTGTACCAGAGGTAATCAAGGTACGGCTTAGGGTTTGAGTAATAGCACCATTGATAATCTCAACCGAACCGCCTTTACGGATCTTACGGAAGTTCTCACGAATCCGGTCGAATACTACTATGGTATCGTTGAGTGAGTAACCCACCACTGTCAGCAAGGCTGCAACTATGGTTAGATCCACCTCAATCTGTAGTATTGAGAAAATACCTAGGGTAATAATAACATCGTGCGCCAAGGCCAATACCGCCCCAGCAGCTAGACGCCATTCAAAGCGTACCGATACATAGAGCAAGATACAGATAAGCGATACGATAATCGCAAGGCCGCCCGCTTCTGCTAGTTCATCTCCGACATTCGGTCCAACAAACTCAACACGACGCATTTCTACGCTTTCACCAGTGCCTTGTTCTAAAGCTTCGATAATCTGGCTGCCAAGTTGTTCACCCTGCAGGTTATCTCTAGGACGTAGACGTACCATTACTTCGCGAGCAGAACCGAAGTTTTGTACTGTTGCGTCACCAAACCCTTTTTGGTCAAGTGCACCACGGATCTCTTCTAGATTAGCTGGATTTTCAAACCCAACCTCAATCAGAGTACCGCCGGTAAAATCTAGACCCCAGTTCAACCAATTAGTTGATAGGGTGAAGATTGACGCAACAATCATTAATACTGACAACACAACCGCGCCTTTCGACCAGCGCATAAAGTCGATCGCTTTGTCAGCTCTCATTAGTTGAAACATGCTAATACCTTCAATTAGATCGACAGTTTAGAGATGCGTTTACCGCCATACAGCAGATTAACCACACAACGTGTACCAATAATGGCAGTGAACATTGAGGTCAAGATACCGATAGACAGAGTTACCGCAAAGCCTTTAATCGCACCAGTACCAACCGCAAATAGGATAATGGCGGTTAATAGGGTGGTGATGTTGGCATCGGCAATGGTACTGAATGCATTCGCATAACCTTGGTGAATCGCTTGCTGAGGATTACGTCCATCACGCAGCTCTTCACGGATACGCTCAAATATCAATACGTTAGCATCCACCGCCATACCGACTGTCAATACAATACCGGCAATGCCTGGTAGGGTCATAGTGGCCCCAGGAATCATAGACATAACGCCTATGATCAACACTAGGTTAGCCATTAGAGCCATGTTGGCAATGAAACCAAACTTACGGTAATAAAACAGTGTAAATAGCATTACCGCAACTAGGCCCCAAACACACGCTTGAATACCTTTATCGATGTTTTGTTGCCCCATAGATGGACCTATGGTGCGCTCTTCTACGATAGAGATAGGAGCGATAAGAGCACCGGCTCGCAATAATAGTGCTAGGTTGTGTGCTTCAGCTGATGAGTCAATACCTGTAATACGGAAGCTACGACCAAGAGCAGACTGAATCGTCGCTTGGTTGATCACTTCTTCGTGCTTACTTAGGATGACTTTACCTTCCGGCGTACGCTTACCACTGTCTTTGTACTCAGCAAAAACAGTCGCCATTAGCTTACCAATATTCTTTCTAGAGAAGGCTCCCATCTTGCTTCCACCTTCGCTATCTAGCGAGATGTTAACCTGTGGACGACCGTACTCATCGGCACTTGAACTTGCATCCGTGATGCTAGAACCGCCAAGAATAACGCGTTTTTTAAGTACAACAGGACGTCCATTACGGTCTGTTTTAACTTCACTTCCGGCAGGAACACGACCACTTGCAGCCGCAGCTATATCAGCCTGCATGTCCACTTCTCGGAACTCAAGGGTAGCCGTTGCACCAAGAATCTCTTTAGCGCGAGCAGTATCTTGAACACCGGGAAGCTCAACCACAATACGGCTTGCACCTTGACGTTGAACAAGCGGCTCTGCAACACCTAATTCATTCACACGGTTACGAAGGATTGTAATATTCTGCTCTACGGCATAATTACGAACCTCAGTTAGACGGGCTTCATTAAATTTGGCAGTTAGCGTAAAGCGACCATTGGCATCTGAATCCGTAAATACAGTGTCGGCATGCTTAGATCTAAGCAATTGCTTTGCTTGGTCAAGCTGAGCGGCATCACGTAAGATAACCTCAACAGAGTCTTTATTGGCGCGAATAGAGCGGTAACGAATACGCTCTTCACGCAGTTCACTGCGGAAGGCTTCTTCTTGTTGACCGATCAATTTTTGCATTGCTGCGTCCATATCCACTTCCATTAAGAAGTGCACACCACCACGCAAATCCAGGCCAAGTTTCATTGGCGCAGCGCCAATACTTTCTAGCCAGTTTGGTGTTGATGCGGCTAAGTTCAGCGCAACAATCAGATTAGGGCCTACCGCTTCGCTGATAACGTCTCGAGCACTAATCTGAGTATCAGTGTCGCCAAAACGTACCAAGATAGAGCCATTCTCTAAAGCGATAGATTTATGTGATAGGTTCTCTTTTTCAAGAGCTTGGGTGACAGTATCCATGGTTGCCATATCAACAGAGGCACCACGTGCCCCTGTAATTTGAATGGCTGGATCTTCACCGTACAGGTTTGGAAGTGCGTACAGGGCCGCGACCAAGATGGCCAAAAGTACCATCAAATACTTCCATAACGGATAACGGTTTAACACAGCGAGGATCCTTAAGCTGGTTTTATAGAGATTTCAGTGTACCCTTAGGTAGCACTGCTGTAACGAATTCTTTCTTGATTACAACTTCGTTATTCTGGTTAAGCTCAATTGCAATAAAGTCATTCTCTTCAGAGATTGAAGCAATTTTACCAACGATACCACCACTGGTTAGAATCTCATCACCTTTAGACATAGAAGCAATAAGGTTTTTATGCTCTTTAACGCGTTTTGATTGTGGACGGTAAATCATAAAATAGAAAATTACCGCGAACATACCTAGCATGATCAGCATTTCAAAACCACCACCTTGTGATGCGCCTTCAGCTGCAGCATGAGCTTGAGAGATGAATAAACTCATAACAAAAAGTCCCCTTTTAAAAAAATTATAAATAAAGTTATCGTAATAGATGAGGCTTTCTCCCTATAGTTTCAAGGGGGATAGCCCAAATACTAACAGGGCAAATACAACAAACTGTTGAATTTGCCCTGAAATGGATTATTGCGCGTCACCTTTCATCAAAGGTGGCACTTCACGGTCTCTACGTGCATAGAACTCTTCTACAAACGTCTCGAAACGATCCTCATCGATTGCTAGACGAATACTCTCCATTAAACGTTGATAATAACGAAGGTTATGGATGGTATTCAAACGAGCACCCAAGATCTCGTTACAGCGATCGAGGTGGTTCAGGTACGATTTAGAATAGTTGCGGCAAGTGTAACAGTCACACTCAGGATCTAGTGGAGAAGTGTCGGTTTTATGTTTCGCGTTTCGGATCTTGATCACACCACCGGTCACAAATAGGTGACCATTGCGTGCATTTCGCGTCGGCATAACACAGTCAAACATATCGATACCACGACGAACACCTTCAACGAGGTCTTCAGGTTTACCGACACCCATCAGATAGCGAGGCTTATCAGCTGGTAGTTGTGGGCAAGTATGCTCCAATACTCGGTGCATATCTTCTTTTGGTTCACCAACCGCAAGGCCGCCAACAGCATAGCCATCAAAACCAATATTGGTTAAGCCTTCAACAGAGATATCACGCAGGTCTTCATAAACCCCACCTTGCACAATACCAAACAGTGCATTTGGGTTCTCAAGCTCATCAAAATGGTCACGAGAACGCTGCGCCCAACGTAAAGACATCTCCATCGACTTCTTAGCTTCATCGTGCGTCGCTGGGTAAGGCGTACATTCATCGAAGATCATAACCACATCAGAGCCTAGGTCACGTTGGATCTCCATCGACTTTTCTGCGTCCATAAAGATTTTGTCACCGTTTACTGGGTTGCGAAAGTGCACGCCAGATTCTGTGATCTTACGGATATCTCCAAGACTAAATACCTGAAAGCCACCTGAATCGGTCAAAATTGGGCCCTGCCAATTCATAAAATCATGCAGATCGCCGTGCATCTTCATCACTTCTTGCCCAGGGCGAAGCCAAAGGTGGAATGTATTACCAAGTAGAATTTCAGCGCCAGTGCCTTTCACCTCTTCAGGTGTCATGCCTTTTACTGTGCCGTAGGTACCTACCGGCATGAAAGCAGGGGTTTCAACCGAACCACGGTTGAACTGTAACTGACCTCGGCGAGCAACGCCGTCGGTTTTCTTGAGTTCAAATTTCACGAAGGACTCCAATATGCCAGAGAAACAATCTGACGGTTAGTTTAGGACATATCTCGTAAGATATAGCGCCTTATAAGAGTGTTTGCATTCAGATGCAAAAAGTATCTATCTATAATACTTTCTAGAATTACCTAGCACTCGCCTACTCTAACTAACTACTGCGCCAGTTAGGGGTTGAATTCTAAATTCTCGCTTATAACCCTTTGCGAGTCACAAACATAGCATCGCCATAACTGAAGAAACGATACTTGTTCTGAACCGCATGGGAATAGGCATTCATAACATGATCATAGCCTGCAAACGCACTTACCAGCATAATCAGAGTTGACTCTGGAAGGTGGAAATTAGTTAACAAGCCATCAATAAGTTGAAACTCATAGCCTGGGTAAATAAAAATATCGGTGTCACCAAAAAAGGCCTTTAGTTCAGTGCCATTTTTGACTGCATCTTGAGCGGCACTCTCTAAAGAACGAACCGAGGTTGTTCCAACTGCAATCACACGTCCACCCTTGTGCTTGGTTTCAAGAATGGTATCTACAACCTCTTGGGTAACCTCAACATACTCCGCGTGCATGTGATGCTCTAAGATGTTGTCGACCCGTACAGGCTGAAAGGTACCCGCACCTACATGTAGGGTAACGAATGCAAGCTTAGCGCCCTTAGCTTGGATCTTGGCTAAAATAGCTTCATCAAAATGCAGCCCAGCGGTAGGGGCGGCAACCGCTCCTGGTTTCTCATTGTAAACCGTTTGATAACGCTCTTGGTCTGAATCTTCGTCAGGGCGATCAATGTAAGGAGGCAATGGCATATGCCCTACCTCTTCTAAGATCTTCAACACGGCTTTATCTGAGGTGAATTTAAGCTCAAACAGTGCATCATGGCGAGCTACCATCTCCGCTTGGTATTGATCATCGTCGCCTAAGAATATCTGAGTTCCAGGTTTCGGTGCTTTTGAAGAGCGCACATGGGCCAAAATAGAATGCTCATCTAGCATGCGCTCGACTAGAACCTCGATTTTACCGCCACTAGCCTTACGTCCAAATACACGCGCAGGAATCACGCGAGTATTATTAAATACCAGCAGGTCTCCAGCTTGGATGGAATCAAGGATATCGGTAAACCCCTTGTCTTCAATAAGGCCACTATTGCCATCTAACTTAAGCAAACGGCTCGCGGTACGCTCCTGCATAGGGTAGCGTGCGATCAACTCATCAGGGAGTTCAAAATGAAAATCAGAAACTTGCATGGGGTCTACAATCCTAGGCTAAATTTTTTGCAGGGCGCTAGTATAGATTGCCATCAGGCAAGATCAAGGAAAGTTCGACATTCTACACAACTCCTTGCTAAAGCGATCAGTAAGCACCACTCAAAAAAGTAAAATAAACGTTAAAATTTTGGGCGTTTTTTGGGGTTAAATCAAAGTTTAAAGCGAGACCTAAACCTATAGTTAATAAAGATGGAACTGACAGGAGATTATTATGATAACAATAGCCGAGCTTATGACTCGAACCCCCTACACTCTGCTGCGCTCCAATACCTTAGCAGATGCTAGAAAATTAATGGCAGAGCACGATATTCGGCATGTTCCAGTAGTCGATACCGATGACAAGCTATTGGGGTTAATTACTCAGCGAGATATCTTGGCAGCTCAAGATTCGAGCTTGCAGGTTAACCCAAATAGTGACGCCTACACCCTAGAAACACCACTCAACCTCGCAATGCGTAAAAACGTATTAACTGTCTCTCCACGAGCAGGATTACGAGAAAGCGCACTGGTAATGCAAAAACGAAAAGTTGGGTGTCTACCCGTGGTTTCAAATCATATTTTGGTCGGCATTATTACTGACAGTGATTTTGTGTCGGTAGCAATCAACCTGCTTGAGCTACAACAAGAAGTTGAGCCTGTAGAATCCGATACATAAAAAAACGGCACCCTAATTAAGGTGCCGTTTTTGATTCTAAACTGCAATTACTGCTGTGGACGCATTGCAGGGAATAGGATTACGTCACGGATAGTGTGCGTGTTGGTAAACAGCATTGCCAAGCGGTCAATACCAATACCTTGGCCTGCTGTTGGCGGCAGGCCGTGTTCTAGTGCTGTAATGTAATCAGCATCGTAGTACATAGCTTCATCATCACCGGCATCTTTCGCATCAACCTGTGCTTTAAAGCGAGCATCTTGATCTTCTGCATCATTTAGCTCAGAGAATCCATTTGCTACTTCACGGCCACCAATAAAGAACTCAAAGCGGTCAGTAAAGAACGGGTTGTCATCGCTGCGACGCGCCAATGGAGAGATATCTGCTGGGTAGCCAGTAATAAAGGTAGGCTGAATCAGTTGCGGCTCAGCGGTTTCACCAAAGATCTCTTCAAGCAATTGACCACATGTCCAGAACGTTTCTACGTTAACATGCACTGATTTAGCGATAGCAACCATCTTGTCACGGTCTTGCAGATCAGCCTCAGTTAGGGCTTGAATGTCAGCGTGGTCAGGGTTGTACTGTTTGATCGCTTCAAACATGCTCATGCGCGCGTAAGTGCCACCAAACTCAACAGTTTCATCACCATATGGCATTGAAGTAGAACCCAATACTTCCACCGCTACAGTACTTAGCATCTCTTCAGTAAGATCCATTAGGTCTTTATAATCAGAGTAAGCTTGATAGAACTCCATCATAGTGAATTCTGGGTTGTGGCGCGGAGACAAGCCTTCGTTACGGAAGTTACGGTTGATCTCGAATACGCGATCAAAGCCACCCACAACCAAACGCTTCAGATACAGCTCTGGAGCAACACGCAGGTACATATCGATATCTAGCGCATTGTGATGGGTGATAAACGGACGCGCCGTTGCACCACCAGGAATCACGTGCATCATAGGTGTTTCAACTTCAAGGTAGCCTTTGCCACTCATGAAGCTGCGAATTGCAGATACAAGCTTAGAGCGAACAATAAATGCAGAACGAGAATCTTCGTTCACAATAAGGTCAACGTAGCGCTGACGATAACGCATCTCTTGGTCAGTCAAGCCGTGGAATTTTTCTGGAAGCGGACGAAGTGCTTTAGTTAGCAACTCGTATTCTTCCATATTCACATATAGGTCGCCTTTACCAGATTTATGAAGCGCACCTTTGATGCCTACGATATCACCGATATCTAGACCTTGATATTTCGCTTTCAGGTCTTTCTGAACGTTTTTCGCAGCATAGCCTTGAATACGACCAGAGGTCTCTTGAATCACAAGGAAGGGACCACGTTTAGCCATAATACGGCCCGCAATAGCGACGATGTGGTTAAGCTCTTCTAGCTCTTCTTTGCTCTTTTCACCGAACTGCTTTTGTAGGTCGCCCGCAAGTGCGTCACGACGGAAGTCATTCGGGTGGCCATTTGCGTTACAGTTTTTGCGAATTTCATCTAGTTTCGCACGGCGTTCAGCAATTAGCTTATTTTCTTCTTGAGCGTTGTCATTTTGAACAGCATCAGTCATTTTGATCTATCCTGCTTCGATATAGTGTCGGTGAAAAGCTTACAAACCTGATTTCAGGCTAGCTTCAATAAATTTGTCTAGGTCGCCATCTAGGACGGCTTGGGTGTTGCGATTTTCAATACCAGTACGCAAATCTTTGATACGTGAGTCATCCAGAACGTAAGAACGAATCTGACTACCCCAACCTATATCCGATTTCGCATCTTCATTGGCTTGCTTCTCGGCATTCTGTTTTTGCAACTCATATTCAAACAATTTAGCACGTAGTTGCTTCATCGCTTGATCTTTGTTCTTATGCTGAGAACGATCGTTCTGGCACTGTACAACAATATTCGTTGGCAAGTGAGTAATACGTACCGCTGATTCTGTGGTGTTAACGTGCTGACCACCAGCACCAGATGCACGGTATACATCAATACGTAAATCAGACGGGTTGATATCTATCTGAATATTGTCATCAATCTCTGGATATATGAATGCAGAAGCAAAAGAAGTATGACGACGACCGCCTGAATCAAATGGTGATTTACGAACTAAGCGATGTACGCCCGTTTCTGTGCGTAACCAGCCGTAGGCGTACTCACCAGCAATACGAACCGTTGCTGATTTCAATCCTGCAACCTCGCCCTCTGATACCTCGATAACCTCAGTTTTGAAGCCTTTCGACTCAGCCCAACGCAGGTACATACGCAGTAACATAGAGGTCCAGTCTTGAGCCTCAGTACCACCAGAGCCTGATTGCAAATCGATATAGCAATCAGAACCATCATGGTCACCAGAAAACATACGACGGAACTCTAGCTTCTCTAGCTTCGCTTCTAGTTCTGCTAATTCAGGTTCAATCTCATCGAAGGTTTCTTGGTCTTCTTCTTCCACCGCAAGTTCAAGTAAACCTTCGACGTCTTCGCCGCCTTGGTCAAGTTGATCTATGGTTTCTACAACCGCTTCAAGGGATGCACGTTCTTTACCAAGTGCTTGAGCACGCTCAGGTTCGTTCCATACATCGGGTTGTTCTAGCTCTGCATTTACCTCTTCTAGACGCTCTTTCTTAGCGTCATAGTCAAAGGTACCCCCTCAGGACATTAGTGCGTTCAGACACGTCCTGTAGGCGGTTTTTAATAGGATTGATTTCAAACATCTTCTGCCAGTAATTTGAATAGAAAATAACCGCAGAATTTTACTTAAAAATGTGACCAAGATACAGGAATATTTACTATATCCTTGCCATATAGTGAATTTTATTAGGCACCTTCGATATGCTCTACCATTAATTGCATGCTTTGATTACCACGAAACTCATTGATATCTAAGCGGTATGCAAGGCGAACCTTAGTTGTTGCCGCATCAGGCCAGCGTCTAAGATCTACGTTAAAGGCAATGGCATCCACCATAATATTAGTGGGATGAGAGCGATGCAGGGGTTCAAGCATCAGCTTAAGGTGCTTTTCACCAACTAATTTCTGATGCAATACCTTAAACTCACCATCAAAGATAGGCTCTGGAAATGCTTGCCCCCAAGGACCGCCTTGACGGATTTCTTGTGCGGTATGCATATTAAACTGCTCAGGAGTAAGCTCGCCATCCGATAAGATAATGCCTTTAAGGGCATGGTCATCAAGTTGCGCTCGAACCGCGTCGTCAAATAGCTTAGAGAATATTTCAAAATCTTTTTCTTTAATGGATAAGCCCGCTGCCATTGCATGTCCACCAAACTTCAAGATAAGGCCTGGGTTTTGAACATCAATCAGATCCAGCGTATCACGCATATGCAAGCCTACAATCGAGCGGCAAGAGCCTTTAATCACACCATCACCACCGTCAGCAAATGCAATAACCGGACGATGAAACTTATCTTTGATGCGTGAAGCTAGGATACCAATTACGCCCTGATGCCAGTCTCGCTGAAACATGGCTAGCCCATGAGGCAGATCCTGAGTACTACTAAATTGTAGCCGTTCACACAGCGCCATTGCCTCTTGTTTCATCCCCTCTTCTATCTCTTTTCGAGTCTGATTAAGAGAATCAAGTTCAGATGCCATACGGCGCGCAGCATGAATGTTGGAACACATTAATAACTCGACCCCAAATGACATATCATCCAAGCGACCAGCTGCATTAATACGTGGTCCTAGAGCAAAACCAAAGTCAGAGGCCACTAGGCGGCTCGGGTTGCGCTTTGCTATCTCAATTAAGGCTAAGATGCCAGGTCGCCCTTTTCCAGCGCGTATTCGTTGTAGGCCTTGATGTACTAATATTCGATTATTCTCATCCAATGGCACCACATCGGCTACCGTGCCAAGTGCGACTAAATCGAGCAACTCAGATAGGTTTGGCTCTGGTATACCCCGCTCACTAAAGCTATTTTTTTGCCTTAGCTTGGCTCGCACCGCAGCCATTAGATAAAAGGCAACCCCAACCCCAGCTAATGCCTTAGAAGGAAAATCACATTCATGTAAATTAGGGTTAACCATCGCATCGGCATCGGGGAGCTCATGCCCTGGCAAGTGGTGGTCAGTAACCAGCACCTTAATATTATGTTGCTTGGCGTATTTAACCCCTTCAATCGAAGACACACCGTTGTCGACCGTCATAATAAGCTCTGCGCCCATTGCGATAGCTTGTTGTACAACCTCAGGACTAAGCCCATAGCCGTCTTCAAATCGATTGGGGACTAGATAGTCAACATTGCTGGAGCCTAACATACGCAAAGCTAAAACCGACAGCGCGGAACTGGTTGCGCCATCAGCATCAAAGTCCCCCACCACAATAATACGCACACCCTGCTCAATAGCATCAACGAGCAAATCAGCCGCAGGCTGAATGCCATATAGGCGAGTAGGAGGTAATAACCCCTTTGCCCCTTTATCGAGTTGCTGTACAGACGTCACCCCTCTCGAGGAATAAACACGACGCATTAAAGGAGAGAGTGAATCAGGCAGGTGTGATATATCACAAACAGGACGGCGTTGAATTTCAATCATGATGGCAACAATACGTAGTGGAAAAGAAACAGCGCGGATACATCCGCGCTATAATTTTTGGCAAGATTACGACTTATCTTCTGCTTGAAGGCGCTCAAGCAACGCTTTAGGCGGCAGATAACCACCCACATTAATGCCGTTTGGTGTAAATACTGATGGCGTTCCGGTTACACCGACCGCGCGACCAAGCTTATGTTGTTCAACAATGATTTGTTGGCACTGCTTGAGCTTATCGGCAGGCACTGATGCCGCTTTACCGCGTAGCTTAACATCGTCCATCGCCTGTTTAGGGTCATCACTACACCAAATGCTTGCCATTTGATGACCAATATCACTCGCGGCACCAGCACGCGGGAATGCCATATAACGGATGGTAATTCCTAGGTCATTATATTGTTGCATCTCACTGTGCAGTTTATGACAGTAACCACATGAAATATCAGTAAATACAGTCACTACATACTTTTCATTTTTTGCTTTGTAGATAACCATATCATCTTTATGTTCACTAAATAGCTTGGCAAATTTAGGGCCATTGCGTAGCGCTGCAACATCCTTGAAATTACCTTTATCATCTAAAGAATACAGCTTCCCAGGGATAAAATAGTCCCCTTTTAGTGAAGAATAGAATGTCCCTTGATCGGTAGTAACTTCTACGACACCTGGCATTTCAGACTGCTCAACGTGAAGGATAGTCACTCCGATTTTTTCAAATCGCTGCTTAAGCTGAGCTTGGTCGAAATCTGCTGCACTGGCTTTGAAGACCAGCATAGAGCAGAGCAATAGGCCAAGGGTGCGAGATAAGTACTTCATATATGTTCCTTTATAGAGACCAACTAGGCTCTTGGGTGGTGTTGCTGATGGATCAGCTTTAATCGTTCTTTTGCTACATGAGTATAAATTTGCGTTGTCGATAAGTCACTATGCCCTAGCAACATCTGTACAACCCTGAGATCTGCGCCGTAATTTAATAAGTGCGTAGCAAACGCATGTCGCAATACGTGAGGTGAAAGTGAGTCACTGTCTATATTAGCGATTTGCGCATAATGTTTTATACGGTGCCAAAACGTTTGACGGGTCATTTGACGGGCTCGCTTGCTAGGAAAAACCACATCCGATGAGGTCTCTCCAAGTAACTCTGGGCGACCTACAGTCATAAAACGCTCAATCCAATCAATGGCATTTTCCCCCATAGGTACCAATCGCTCCTTACCCCCTTTACCAATTACCCTAACTACCCCTTGACGCAGGCTTAGGTTCTCAGTGGTCAAACCCACTAACTCGGTAACGCGCAATCCGGTAGCATACAGAAGCTCTAGCATCGCCTTATCTCTAAGCTCAATGGTATCTTGCGGGTTTGGAGCAGCAAGTAGGCTTTCCACCTGTGCTTCACTAATATCTTTTGGTAAGCGCTTGGCCAGTTTGGGGCGAACTAAAAGTGCCGATGGGTCATCTTCGCGCATTCGCTCACGATTGAAATACTGGAAGATACGACGCATTGCTGACAACATGCGGGCCTTACTCGATTGGGCGAAACCCTTTTCTGAGAGCCAGATTTGATAGTCGAGCAATTGTTCATTGGAAACGGTCAATAGATCCGAGTCTATAGACTCTAGCCAAGTAACCAGTTTACTTAGATCTAAACGGTACGATGCCAAAGTATTCTCTGACAGCCCTTTCTCCATCCAAGCCGCATCTAAAAACTGCTCAATAAGCTGCTGATTTGACAAGCTATAACATCCAACCTTGTGCATTAATTGATACCAGTATACCCGATAACGCCACACGCAAACTGCAATAGAAACAAAATAGAGGTAAAATCCTTTTACCTCGACTAAGTAGTATGCAAATAGAATGAAAATAGGACTATTTTACGGCTCAACCACTTGTTATACCGAAATGGTTGCGGAAAAGATTCGTGACATCATAGGCTCTGAGCTAGTTGACCTGCACAACGTAAAGCAAAGCCCATTAAGCTTAATGAGTGACTATGATTTACTGATTTTAGGTATCTCTACTTGGGACTTCGGCGAACTGCAAGAAGATTGGAGTGAGGTATGGGATACGCTAGGTGAAATAAGCATCACAGGAAAGCATGTGGCGTTGTTTGGTCTTGGTGATCAAGAAGGTTACGGTGAATGGTACTTAGATGCTATGGGACTACTGCACCAGCAACTGCAAGCTCATACCCCTCAGTTTATCGGATATTGGCCAATTGACGGCTATGAATTTACAGGCTCAAAGGCCCTAACCCAAGATGGTAAGCAGTTTCTTGGTTTGGCACTAGACGAAGACTCTCAATATGATCTCACCGACGAACGCCTCAACACATGGTGCACACAGATACTCACTCAATACGCCGACTCGTTATAATTTACCGTCGACACTATGAATAAAACTAAGAGTTTTGAATTTAAAGCCTTCACCATACATGGTGGAAACAGCGGTATGCCAGTCAGCACTGATGGCGTACTGCTGGGTGCATGGGCAACAATCGAATACGCCAACACCATCCTAGATATTGGTACAGGAACTGGATTGCTGGCGCTAATGTGTGCCCAAAGAAACCCACATGCCAAGATCAACGCCATCGATATCAATCATGAAGCAATTGTTGCTGCAACCCATAACGTTGAGCTCAGTCCGTGGAATGATCGCATTCAATTGCAGCAAATCGACGTTAGTCAGCTTATAGCTCCAAAAAAATTTGAACATATTATCTGCAATCCACCATATTTTAATTCTGGTGAACAGAGTCGAATACAGCAAAGAGCAATCGCTCGGCATACCGATACACTCAGTCATCAAGCGCTACTTATTGCCGCTGATAAATTGTTATCATCACAAGGAAGAGCAAGCTTCATTCTGCCAACAGTTGAAGGCGAAGCCTTTATAGCTCAAGCAGTTAGCTATAATTGGCATGTATCACGACGCTGTGAAATTCAAACCACAGCGACTAAACCCGTTAGTCGATTACTGTTTGAGTTGTCACGTCAAGAGTGCCAAATAGAGGCTTCTCAACTGCTAATTCATCAACAGCAAGCGTACAGTAAAGCGTTTGTTCGCTTAACCCAAGATTTCTATTTGAAGATGTAGGCTATATACTACACCCTTTAACACCACTCCATTGCGGATCGTAACTGTGATTAGAACCTTTGCTGATTTAGATTTAGACCAAACATTAATTAAAGCCATTGAAGAGGTAGGCTATGAGCGCCCAACTAAGGTGCAAAGTGAAGCTATCCCTCATGCTTTAGACGGCAGAGATATTCTTGCTTCCGCCCCTACAGGAACGGGAAAAACAGCGGCATTCGTACTGCCAGCACTGCAATACCTTTTAGACTTCCCGCGTAAAAAAGGTGGCCCAGCACGCGTACTTATCCTGACCCCTACTCGAGAGCTTGCCCTTCAAATCACCGAGCAAGCTCAGGCGTTGGCGAAAAATACTAGCCTGAATATCTTCACGATTACCGGTGGTGTTACCTACCAAGAGCATGCAGACATTCTCTCAACCACCCAAGATATCGTGGTCGCAACGCCTGGTCGCTTGCTTGAGTATATTGATGCTGAGCGCTTTGATTGCCGCGCAATCGAATGGCTGGTTCTAGATGAAGCGGATCGCATGCTTGATATGGGCTTTGCTCCAGTTGTCGATCGACTTTCAGCTGAGTGTCGCTGGAGAAAACAAACCTTACTATTTTCTGCAACTCTTGAGGGACAAGGTGTTGAAGGCTTCACTACGGATCTTCTAACTAATCCAGCAGAAGTGAACTCAACCCCACCAATTAAAGAGCGCAAGAAAATCACGCAGTGGTATCACCGTGCTGATGATGCTGAGCATAAGCTGGCACTACTTAAAACTATTCTTACCGAGCAAGCAGAACGTACCATAGTATTTCTTAAGACTCGTGAACGTTTAGGCGAATTACGCCAGCAACTCGATAGCGCGCAGATCCCATGCAGCTGGATTCAAGGTGAAATGCCTCAAGACAGACGTAATAATGCAATCCGCCGCTTTAAAGAGGGTGAACTCAACGTATTATTGGCAACGGATGTAGCCGCTCGTGGTATTGATATTCCAGATGTTAGCCACGTTATCAACTATGACCTGCCTCGCACCGCCGATGTCTATTTGCACCGTATTGGCCGTACTGGTCGTGCTGGTAAAAAAGGCTGTGCTATCTCCCTAGTGGAAGCTCATGACCAATCTATGATGGAGCGCGTACAGCGCTACACCAATGAAGCCATTAAAGAGCGTTTCATTAAAGAGCTGCGTCCTAAACACAAAAAACCTGTGTTTAAGAAAAAGAAGAAGAAAGAAGATAACGCCAAGCCTGCTAAGAAAAAAGTTAAGAAGAAATAGGCTGTGCAGATAGTATAGGAGAGCTTAGGCTCTCCTTTTTTATGTCGCAGACTCTGGGGCGCAGATAACCTAACTTAGCGTTGCCAGTCAATATATGTTATCTGATATAAGCAGTGCCAACTTAAAGGGGAATCTGGGGCAAGCTTGGGATGTTGGAATGGTTGCTTAATATCCCGCATACCAACCTTTTGCATTACCCGCTGTGACGGCAAATTGCATAACGCCGTAAAGCTATACACAGCTTCGAGTCTGAGCTCTTCAAAGGCAAATTTAATCACCCGATTGGCCGCTTGTGGCGCTAAACCTTGCCCCCAAAATGCTTTATTAAAACGCCAAGCTATCTCAACAAAGTCATGCTCTAGAATACCCTCTTCAGATTTGCGTGATTGTAAACCGAGCATGCCAACAAACTCACTTGTCGCCTTCAGTTCGACCACCCACATCCCCCATCCTTGCTCAGATATTTCCTCACTTAAGTGGCGAGCAAACTCTACGCTCTGCAGTGGTGATAATGGGTTAGGGAAATAGCGCATCACCTCATGGTCTGCGTTCATCTGTACAAAGCTATCGTAATCTGTTGCTTTCCATGGGCGCAACAAAAGCAGCTCAGTCTCTAGGCTAAAGCGCTCATGGTTACTGCTGTTCACGCTTAAACACCAGCTGCGTTGCGGTTGATTCAGACTCGCAATAATAGTATCCCGCACTGTCGAACTGCTTGAGTGCATCAACTGAATTGATACGATGTTGAATAATATATTTTGCCATCATACCGCGTGCTTTTTTAGCAAAGAAACTAATCACCTTATAGGTGCCATTCTTGCAGTCCTTGAATACAGGGGTAATAACCGTCCCTTGAACCCCTCGCACCTTAACCGATTTAAAGTATTCATTTGACGCTAGGTTGATTAGCAGGTCATCCCCCTGCGCAACTAAATCTTGATTGATCTTATCTGTTATCTGATCCCCCCAGAAATGATACAGGTTACTCCCTTTAGCATTGGCTAAACGAGTACCCATTTCTAGGCGGTAAGGCTGCATAAGGTCTAACGGTTTTAATAAACCATATAAGCCGGAAAGCATTCTAAAATGTGACTGCGCATAATCAAAGTCTTGCTCACTGAATGTTTCTGCTTCTAGCCCTGTGTAGACATCGCCTTTAAAGGCTAAGATAGCTTGACGGGAGTTTTGCAAGGTGAAGGTTTTGGACCACTGCTCAAACCTAGCGGCATTGAGCCCTGCAATCTTATCGCTCACCTTCATCAGTCCAGATATATCGGCTGGTGTTAATTGACGGCATATCTCGATAAGCGCAGAGGCTTGTTGAACAAAGTCTGGCTGAGTATATTGCTGGGTTGCTAACGGCGATTCAAAATCAAGAGTTTTAGCAGGCGAAACGAGTACCAACATTACAGAATTCCTTTGCGAGTTTGAGATGTATCCAAATTGACAAGAAGTATGCAGTCATATGGATACGACTAGGGTATAAAAAAAGCCGTGCTATGTCAGCACGGCTTTTTCAATCAATATCATCGGTGAGACCAATTACTCTTTTTTAGTCGCATCCTTGTTATACCAAATGCCTTCTTCTAACTGCGATTGAAGTTCAGGGTAATCATTGGCATCAAAGGTTGGTAACTTACCGGCTTTTAGTTGCTGGTTATAATCTTTGGCTAACTTAACCACAATACCTGACAGCAATAAGATAGCCACCATATTCACTATTGCCATAAGTCCCATCGAGACATCAGCCATAGCCCATACCACCGGCAATGAAGATACCGCGCCAAACATAACCATGCCCAACACGATAATCCTGAAGATATTCAAGCCTGCTTTGTGGTTGTGCTCCAAGAAAATTAGGTTGGTTTCAGCATACGAGTAGTTTGCGATAATCGAAGTAAATGCAAAGAAGAAGATCGCCACTGCCACAAAAATGCCACCCCAGCTTCCTACTTCGGCACTCAGTGCTCTCTGGGTCAACTCAATACCGGTTATCTCACCACCAGGTACGTACTCTCCAGATACAAGGATAATCGCAACGGTCGCGGTACAGATAACAATAGTATCTGTAAATACACCAAGCATCTGAACATAACCTTGAGATGCTGGATGCGGTGGATAAGGTGTTGCTGATGCTGCGGCGTTTGGCGCAGAACCCATGCCCGCTTCGTTGGAGAATAGTCCACGCTTGATACCATTGATCAATGCTTGAGCAATCGCATAACCCGCTCCACCAGCTGCTGCTTCTTGGAAGCCGAATGCACTCTTAAAGATAAGCGCTAGTACATCAGGCACCTTCTCATAGTTTATAGCCATTACGTAGAAAGCAAGTACAAGATAAGCAAGAGCCATGACCGGAACAACCAACTCAGCCGTACGTGCGATTTTACGGATACCACCAAAAATAACAAACGCAGAAAGCAGAGCAACACCCACACCGACAACCCAAGTGTCGATACCAAAGGCATTATTCATTGCGTTTGCAATGGAGTTTGCTTGTACTGAGTTAAATACCAAGCCAAATGCAATTATAAGGAGAATAGAGAACAACACACCCATCCAGCGCATGCCTAGCCCTTTCTCCATATAGTAAGCAGGACCACCACGATAGTTGCCATCTTCGTCTTTGGTTTTGTATAGCTGCGCCAAGGTACTTTCAGCAAATGAGGTTGCCATACCGAGCATGGCAATCACCCACATCCAGAAGATAGCCCCAGGCCCACCTAAAGTAAGAGCTACCGCAACCCCAGCCATATTACCTGTGCCAACGCGAGCAGCAAGACTGGTACAAAGAGCTTGGAAAGAAGATATACCGGCCTTGTCAGCCTTACGGCTATTTTTTAGAACACTGAACATGTGTCCGAAATGTCGAAACTGAATGAACCCTAAGCGCAAGGTAAAATAGATACCACCACCTACCAACAAGTAGATAAGGATTGATCCCCAAAGAAGATCATTCATTAAATTGATAATGTCTGTCATAGCAAACCCTATTATTTTTATTAGACTTCAAAAAGATGAAGAAACCGTACCGCCCCAATGGATTGATATTCCTTCCATTGAAAATTAGAGCGCATACAAAAACTGAGTCTAAATCCTTTATGAACCACAGTAAGGCTAGGTGTTAGCAACTAGCCAGCAGAGAGATATATTAAGCAAATGATTTCTATGCACTCAATCCGGCGCATCATGCCGTCAACATAGATAAAAAGCAAATTTCACTGGTATCAGCGATTACAAAACAAACGATTCTGTCACCAACAACAGAAATAGCCCCCATTTAGAAACATTTTCTTCACAAAAAAACAATAAATGCGAAATAGTTCATAGATATATTGGGCTTGTTTATGGTTATAATTATGACAGTAATCTAAAGGTTCAAGGAGAAGCTTTAAATTACTGAACAATGTTCAACGCTCGCGTGAAATATAAAGGATGTATTTATGGACAGCTTGCAACTCGATGACATTTATCAAACCCCAGAACCTCGTCGCGCTCGTGGTAGTCGCTCTAAACCAGCAAAGCGTAAGTGGAGAGAAATCGAAGCCATTAAAGACCGTCAGCGCTTACAAAAAGAGCTGATGGATCTCGATATTGGTGCTGAATATGAGTTGGAAGATATAAAACTATAACTCAGTCCACGATGAAAAAAGGATGGCTTTGACCATCCTTTTTTGCCAACGCGTAACTTAAGTCAATTATCAATCTGTTTCTTTGAGCCTTGTCGCAAGTTGTTTATATCGGTCTGCGATTGTATCGCCAAATACAGGATCTTCTTCTTGTGCCCCCCAGTGCTGCTCTAAATACTGCCAATCAGAAGTCGTAAATGTTTGCTTAATCAAAGGGATAATTTGCTGCTCTTCAAGATCAAGGTGTTGTTTTTGGCGACGGATAAAACCCTCTAGTTGATTGGCGAAGACGTCAAATGGTACCACAGCATCATTTAAGATCATCTCCACCACATCGAGGAACTCATGAGTCAATTTAGCAAGGGCT
Source organism: Vibrio gallicus (assembly GCF_024346875.1). Lineage (NCBI taxonomy): Bacteria > Pseudomonadati > Pseudomonadota > Gammaproteobacteria > Vibrionales > Vibrionaceae > Vibrio > Vibrio gallicus. The sequence continues at coordinate 390,950 of NZ_AP024871.1, read as the reverse complement.
ACATGTTCCAACTCTAAATTCTGGATCTGCTGCTGCTCGCCATACTTCTCAATATAATAGTGGTAGATCAGATCTTCTTTAGGGTGGTGAGTTCGTTCAGAGTGATCACAAAGATAGTCTGCAACCTCTTTAACTAATGAATAATTAATTGGCTCTTCTGCTCTTAAGTGAGCCAGCTTTTTATTTAGAATGGCAAGTAAACGCACCATATATCCATGCTCGCGATGGATCCTTTCTAATAACATTTTTATTCCCCTTCCATATCCACTGCTCTAATTTTAAGCAATAATTTAGATTACGTATTGGATAGGTTCAAAAAACTTACTTTTTATATGGACATTAATCTGGATTGGTAGGTATTTGCCAATCTATCTGCGAACGGCCATTTGAGGTGAGGTACTGGTTTGCTAATGAAAAGTGTCGACACCCAAAAAAACCGCGGCGCGCGCTTAAAGGTGATGGATGTGCACAGCTCAAAACCAAGTGCTTAGAATCATCAATTTCCGCCCCTTTTTTCTGAGCATGAGCTCCCCAAAGCATAAACACTAAGCCTTGCTTATGTTCAGACAACAGCTTAATTACCGCTTGAGAAAAGGTTTCCCAACCACATTTGGCGTGGGAGTGTGCAAGCCCTTCTTCTACCGTCAATACCGTATTGAGTAGCAGGACGCCTTGTTCTGCCCAATAGGATAAACAGCCGTGCTCAGGAACACTAAATCCTGCAATATCGCTATCAAGCTCCTTATAGATATTGCGTAAAGAAGGTGGGGTTTTATTACCAGGTAATACAGAAAAGCTCAACCCATGCGCTTGATTAGCCCCATGATATGGGTCTTGACCCAATATAATCACTTTTACATTATCTAATGGCGTACTATCAAACGCAGCAAAGACTTGATCTTGAGGTGGATAAATCTGTTTTCCTGACTCTCTTTGCTGAGCAACAAAGCTTTCAATCTGTGTAAAGTAAGGAAGCTGTTGTTGCTGAGCAATAAATTCTTGCCAATTCATTTTTCGCACCTTGCTTAAATTAATGGCATTAGAATAACTTGTTAAGCACTCCGAATACATTGTTTCTTTGGCGCACGCTGCGGGGTTCTAAAGTGCCCTTGACCACGCTGAATTGGACGAGCTTGCGGAACAACTGAGATTGAATTAAACATGGCACACTCCTTGTTAATGTGACTTCCATCACATTAAGTATTTAAGGAAATGTGCCTAAAGATCAATTAGGATCTTAAATATCCCTCAAAAGTATTAGATAACTTGTTGCTCAAAGGCTCTAAGTGCTTGGATCTCTTGCTCCCATAACTCTGGCTCAATAGTTTCAAGAACAAGAGGAATGTGGTTGAACCTAGGATCTTGAGCAATAAACTTAAAACACTCCCAACCAATTTCGCCAGCCCCTAATGAGTGATGCCTATCGACCTTCCCCCCTAAAGGGATCTTTGAGTCATTGATATGCATAGCTCGCAAATAGTGCATCCCTACTACTCGTTCGAACTCATCAAAAGTCTGCTGACAGGCTTCAAATGTTCTTAGGTCGTATCCCGCAACAAAGGTATGACAGGTATCAATACACACCCCGACTCGGGATTTATCTTCTACCTGCTCAATAATTTCAGCAAGATGCTCAAAGCGCCAACCTAAATTACTTCCTTGGCCTGCGGTATTCTCGATAACGGCTACCACATTGGGAACGGCTTTATGTGCCAAGTTAATTGACTCGGCAATCAAGCTTAGACACTCGCTCTCCGATATTTTCTTAAGGTGGCTCCCTGGGTGGAAGTTAAGCAGAGTTAAGCCCAACAGATTACAACGCTCCATCTCATCAATAAACGCCGCTCGAGATTTTTCTAACTTTTCAGCCTCTGGCGCACCCAGATTTATCAAGTAGGAGTCGTGAGGCAGTATCTGCTCTGATTTAAAACCCAGTGCAGTACAGTTTTTCTTAAAGGAGTCGATACTTTTTTGAGTTAATGGCTTTGCCGCCCATTGCCGTTGATTTTTAGTAAACAAAGCAAATGCATTTGCGCCAATTTCCTTGGCTCGTAATGGAGCATTCTCAACTCCTCCCGCAGCCGAGACATGCGCTCCGAAAAACTTATTTGTTGTCATTGAATTTTCTCATTTTATCTCTATTTGACCCGCATAATCCGTTCTGGAACAGCATCGAATATCATCTAAATGTTGTAAATTTACGACACTTAGTGGGAAATTTGTTGATAATGTGTAAAATACACACCCTAACTTCCTATTTTACGTATAACTTGATCATAATCATGGAAAACACCTTAAAAAAACTATGGTTTCTAGTTGTTTTTTGACGTAAATCAATATAAATTGACAAACATCAAGTGAACGAGAGTATTTACGCTCCGAACTGAAAAAATTTACTTACTGTAAAACCATTATTTTTTTAACACTTAGGAGAATATCATGATCCAAGGAATTCAAATTACTAAAGCAGCAAACGATGAGCTACTAAACTCTATCTGGCTTCTAGATTCTGAAAAAAATGAAGCTCGCTGTGTAGTTGCTAGTGCTGGTTATGAAGCAGACCAAGTTGTTGCTGCATCTGATCTAGGTGAATATGAAAGCCGTGAAGTTGCTATCGAAAAAGCACCTAAAGTAGAAGGTGGTCAACACCTAAACGTTAACGTTCTTAAGCGCGAAACGTTAGAAGATGCGGTTAAACACCCAGAGAACTACCCACAGCTAACTATCCGTGTATCTGGCTATGCTGTACGTTTCAACTCTCTAACTCAAGAGCAGCAACGCGACGTTATCGCTCGTACCTTTACTGCTTCTCTATAATCAGAGAGCATTAAAGAATTAGGTATTCCACCTAATAACAGAATCAAGGCCCAGTGATTATTCACTGGGTTTTTTTATGCCTCCTTTTTATGAGTAAAAGTGAGACATAAAAAAAGCGGCAATAAATATTGCCGCTTGCTTATCTCATATAAACGCTATGCTTGAACGCTTTTCAAAACAGCCTTTAACTGCTCAAAATCGTTATTCAATTCTTGAGACAATAGCTCCATAACCGCATGCTTTGCTAATGGACCAGGCAGCTCAATATCTGTGCCTAGAATATCGTCTACAACCTCTTTAAACTTAGCTGGGTGCGCCGTGCATAGGAAGATACCTGTTTCACCTTGCTGTAGCTGCTCTTGAAGTACTCGATAAGCTATAGCACCATGCGGCTCACACAGATAACCAAGCTCGTTTAGCTCTTTCACACTGTGTGCACTTTGCTCATCCGATACTGCGCCACTACCAAGGGTATCAAGCCCCCAGCCTTTACGTTGACATAGCTCTTCGATACGAGGCCAGTTGTTTGGCTGACTTACATCCATTGCATTCGAGGTAGTTGCAACCGTTGGCTTTGGATCCCACTCACCAGTAGTGAGGTAGCGAGGCACAGTGTCATTGGCATTAGTTGCGGCAATGAAGCGCTTAATAGGTAAACCTAAAGCCTTCGCTAGTAGCCCAGCAGTTAGGTTGCCAAAGTTGCCACTCGGTACTGAAATCACCAGGTTTTCACGTTGCTGTTTACTCAGTTGAGCTGCCGCTTCAAAGTAATAGCATATCTGCGCCATCAAACGGCTAATATTGATTGAATTCGCTGAGTTTAAGCCAATCTCTTCACGTAGAGCCGCATCATCAAACGCTTGTTTAACTAAAGCTTGGCAATCATCAAAATCACCGTTGATCGATACCGTATGGATATTTCCACCAAGGGTACAAAATAACTTTTCCTGTAATGGGCTGATCTTTCCTTTAGGGTACAGGATCACTACATTGATATTTGGCAAACCATAAAATGCATGCGCTACTGCAGCACCGGTATCACCAGAAGTCGCCGTTAAAATAGTGATCTTGCCTCCATCAGAGACAGCGAGCAAGGATTGAGCCATAAAACGGCCACCAAAGTCTTTAAACGCCAGCGTTGGACCATGGAATAATTCAAGTGCATAGGTGCCATCTTTGACTTGCTTAAGTGGTGCTGGGAACTGAAAAGCATTCCCGACTAATTCATTCACTTGTTCACTGCTAAGCTCATCACCAATCAAAGCTGATAAGATCTTACCACTTCTGGTTACGAAGTCTTCTGCAAGTAATTGATCAATATCGCCCAGTTGCGGGATATCAGTTGGGAAAAATAGCCCCTGATTACGTCCTAATCCTTGACGTACCGCTTGTGAAAAAGAGACTTGCTCATCGTTGTGTTTGATGTTGTACAGCTTCATAAATTGCTTCCTGTAATTTTCGAGCCTTGTTGGTCTATTTGACAAATATGCACGAAACCATCTTCATTTTGAACATAATTTGCAGCCAACCACGCCTGCACGCGCTGTGCTACCTCTAAACTATCGCAGACCGTAAATAAAGTCGGACCACTACCTGAAATACCTGTGGTCAATGCGCCAGCAACTGCAGCGTAATCTCTAGCTTCTGCAAAGCCCGGAAGTAACCGCTGACGATACGGTTCAGCGATTACATCTTTAATCATTTTTGCCGCCAGTAATGGCTGGTTCGAATAGCTTGCATGAATAAAACCTGCAAGATGACGACCATGTGCAATGATGTCTTGTCGACGATACTGCGCAGGTAAAATTTCTCTAGCTGCGGCAGTTGAAACATTAATACCAGGGTATGCCATAACCCAATACCAGTTGTCGAAACTTGGTACTGACTGGCTAATAATATCAAGTTCTTCAACCATTAACTGTACGCCACCAAGGTAACATGGGGCAACATTATCATAGTGAATGCCACCTGAAATTTTACCTTCCATTTCTCCCATCAGTGCCAACAATTCAGTTTCAGTTAGCGGGTTTCCATGGAATTGGTTCAAGGCATCTAATGCCGCAACAATCGAACAGGCACTCGAACCTAGGCCCGAACCAATTGGCATATTTTTTTCTAAGGTGACTTCAACTTGAAGTAGAGCTAAGCCCTTACTTTTCATCTCTCTTGCAAATACAGTCCAGCAATCATAAACAATATTCTGTTTCGGATCGGTCGGTAGTTTAGAAACAAAATCACCGGCTACTATCAGGCTAAATGCCTTTTCTCCTTCACAAACAGTGACTTTGTCTCCTAGCAGAGAGCCATCTATAGGCGATACCGCAGCACCAAGCACATCAAAGCCAACACTTACATTACCAATTGAAGCTGGCGCGTATACCGTTACACTTTTTGACATAACTAAATCCCTAACTTCCAGCCTAAGGTACGCATCACATCTGAGAATACACCTGCAGCTGTGACCTCAGTACCCGCTCCATAACCACGCATAACCAATGGAATTGGTTGATAGTAGCGGCTATAAAATGCCAAGGCATTCTCGCCGTCTTTTACTTTAAATAGCGGGTCATTTTCGTCTACTGCTGCGATAGTAACTCGGCATTTACCTTGATCTATTTCTCCAACATAACGCAATACTTTACCCTCAGCGGCTGCCTGTTGAGAAAGCTCACTAAAGTACGCATCTGCCTGAGGAAGGCGCTCGATAAACTCCTCAACTGTCCCTGAATCATCAAAACCTGGTGGTAGAGCTTGATCAACCACAACGTCCTCAAGTTCAATCGACATCCCTGTTTCTCGAGCCAGAATAAGCAGCTTACGCGCAACATCCATCCCAGAAAGATCATCTCGAGGATCAGGTTCGGTAAAACCATTATCCATCGCGACTTTGGTTGCTTGGCTAAGGGTCATCCCTTCATCTAATTTACCAAAAATAAATGACAATGAACCAGATAAGATACCGTTAAATTTCTCCAGTTCATCTCCGGCAGAGATAAGGTTTTGCAGGTTTTCAATAACGGGTAAACCAGCACCAACTGTCGTCTCATACATAAGCTTGCGGCGAGAGCTACGTGCTACCTGGCGTAATTGATGGTAGTAGGCCATGCTTGCCGTATTTGCTTTCTTATTCGGTGTCACCACATGGAAACCAGCGGCTAAGAAATCGGCATATTGTTCAGCAATATGTTCGCTAGATGTACAGTCAACCAGTACAGGGTTGATAATATGATTACGTTTAACCACTGCACTTAGTGATGCTAAGCTAAATGTTTCAGAGGCATTGCTCATTCGATCGCGCCAATGCTCTAATGGTAATCCCTCAGGATCAAGCAACATACCCTTGCTGTTCGCTAAACCACAAACACGAATTACAACCCCTTGTTTGGCTAATTTCTGCTGTTGACGACGAACTTGATCCACCAGCTCACCCCCAACACCACCAATACCTACAACAAATAGATCTAGGAAGTTTTTCGAGTTAAACAGGTTTTCATGGCAAGCTTTGATCGCCTCTGAAACCTTATCTTCTGGAATCACCGCTGAGATAGCGCGCTCTGATGAGCCTTGAGCAATTGCAGTGATATTTACGTTAACTTGAGTAAGAGAAGTAAAGAATTTAGACGCTACGCCTCGTGAGGTACGCATACCATCACCAACCAGAGTTACAATTGCTACATTGCTAATGAAATCAACCGGCTCTAACAACCCATCTTTAAGCTCTAGCTCAAATGCATCTTCTAGAACAGCCTTTGCTCTATCGCAATCGGCAGCTTCAATACAAAAGCTAATACTGTATTCAGAAGAGGACTGAGTGATTAAAACAATCGAAATTCCCGCCGAAGACATGGCACCAAATACACGGCTCGCCATACCAACCATACCCTTCATACCTGGGCCTGAAACATTCACCATCGATAGGTTATTGAGGGTTGTAATACCCTTGATTTCTAGGTTGTCTTCACCAGTGTCTAAACCAATTAACGTACCAGCACCTTGCGGGTTAAAGCTGTTCTTAATTAAACAAGGGATATTGAAGCGTGCAATAGGTGCGATTGTTTTAGGGTGTAAAACAGATGCACCGAAGTATGAAAGCTCCATTGCTTCTTGATAACTAAGAGATTTCAGTAAGCGAGCATCTTCTACTAATCGAGGATCACAGTTATAAACGCCGTCGACATCGGTCCATATTTCACAGCAGTCTGCTCTTAAGCAAGCGGCAAGCACAGCAGCAGAGTAATCGGAACCATTACGTCCAAGCGTTACCAGTTCACCTTTCTCATTACCGGCAGTAAAGCCAGGCATGATATGTACTTTACCCACTTCTAATGGCGCTGATTGAAAGTTTAGAGTCGAAACCTCTAAATCAACCATTGCCTCTAAGTAATCACCATTAGCCAAAAGATAATGCACAGGATCTAGTAATGCTGCAGGTTGTCCTTTAGCCTCTAAAACTGCTTTCATTAACTGAGTGGAGATTTTTTCACCTTTACTGATAATGCGAGCATTAACGTGTGCCGGGCAAGTACCTAACAAACCAATACCATGAATAAAGTCTTCGAGGTTATCTAATGACTCTTTTACCTGTGCTTCGAAGGCATCAAGTTGCAGGTTGGGTAGCGTGGCTTGAAGCTGAGAGGCTAACTCTTTAAATGAGGTTTTAAGCTCTTCTACATTGCGCTTGGTATCGCGTCCTTCAAGCGCAGCGTCAATGATTGCTACTAATTTATTCGTGGTTTTACCTGGGGCTGAAAGTACTACTGCCAACTCTTCTTGATCGGCATTATTAGCAATGATATTCGCCGCGCGCATAAAGCGATCTACATCTGCTAACGACGATCCCCCAAATTTTAATACTCGCATTTCATTCTCCCTGAACAAAATTAAAAAAAAGGCCTGTATCTGATGGGGATACAGGCCTTTTTTTGAAAAAATTTATCTCAATAGCCTGCCCCAGCACAACCGGTGCCGGTAATAATAATTCTGGTAATCAGGCTTAATGAATTCATATAAATAAACTATCTTCGAACTTGTTTCTTTTAACTAACTCTAGCAATACCTATTTTTTAATTGTTAGTCAATATCTAATCGTGGTTCATCATTATTTTTGAGGTTCATCAAGCCAAAAAAGTAGAAATCGTCACGCTATGACATAAAAAAAAGCACAAAAAACGACCTTTGCATTGGCAAACAACAACGACAACTTCCATACTTGAACATCGTTAAAGGACTAGATTAGAGGAGGGGAATACCATGCAAAGTAAAATATCTGCCCTTTTTCTAGTGACGACAACATTGCTGTACCTCCCTTATGCTTTAGGCCAAGAATCTGAAACCTCACATCCCCAGCCTTGGCTTACTCCAGAGGCATCACCACATAAGGTTTTCGTTAACGCCGACTCGAGCGCAGGGATACAATTTGATGTTTGGCAAATGGATACTGGCTACTCATACTCGGTAATGGATAATATCGACCTATACATAGCCACTCGCATCACCAACAGCGCAGATGAGCCTCATCAACGTGGCTTTCTAAGTGGTATGAACTATCATTTCAACGACAAACTATCATTAAATAGCGCCATCTATACCTCACCTGCAAGCTCACAGAGCGTTAATAATGCCATGAGTGCCGAAGTGTCTGGTAAATACATGCTCACCGACACCCTGAATGTAAAGGCAACCTTAGATTATGAAGAGTGGCAAAGTGGCGTCGAGGTTAAACTCGGGTTTAGCTTTTAGTTTACTATTTAACCATAGTTTGCCGCATCATTGTGGATTGAGGTGCTAACACTCAAATGTAAATACAAATATCTCCCCTCATGATTGCCGCCACCCTATATCACTCTAAAAAATGAACCAGATCACATATTTACAGTTATAAACGCGCATAATGTTAATGAAAAATTGATTGATTGAGGTCAATAAAGTGCAAGCTATTAACAATAAGAGATTGTTATGAAGCTGTTAAGTGAGTACAATCACGCCCAAATTGGCTGAGAATTAAAGTTTACGGAACTGAAATTATCGGAAGATAGATTCCATGGAGGGATAGTTAAGGTTAAATGAAATCATACATTACATCAGTAATTATGAGCATTTTAATTACCTTAATGTTATTTTTTTGCCTAGTATTTATATATTTATAGTTAATTGCACAGTTTAGGTAGAGTAATGCAAACCCCTAACATTCTTATCGTTGAAGACGAACAAGTTACCCGTAGTACCCTTAAAAGTATCTTTGAAGCCGAAGGTTATAATGTATTTGAAGCAATTGATGGTGACACTATGCACCAAACAATCGCTGAGCATTCAGTTAATCTTGTGATCATGGATATTAACCTTCCAGGCAAGAATGGCTTATTGCTAGCTCGTGAACTACGTGAGCAAGCGAATGTCGCTCTGATGTTCCTGACTGGTCGTGACAACGAAGTAGACAAGATTCTAGGTCTAGAAATTGGTGCAGATGATTATATCACTAAGCCTTTCAACCCTCGTGAACTGACTATTCGTGCTCGCAACTTACTTGCTCGCTCAATGAATGCAAACCGCGAAGGCGAAGAAGAGAATAAAAACGTTGAGAAATATACCTTCAACGGTTGGATTCTTGATATCAATAGTCGCTCTCTTGTGAACCCTAACGGTGAGTCATATAAACTACCTCGCTCTGAGTTCCGAGCTCTACTGCACTTCTGTGAAAACCCAGGCAAGATCCAAACTCGTGCTGAATTATTGAAAAAAATGACCGGTCGCGAGCTTAAGCCACATGATCGCACTGTTGATGTAACCATTCGTCGCATCCGTAAGCATTTCGAATCTGTTGTGGGTACTCCTGAGATTATCGCCACTATCCACGGCGAAGGTTACCGCTTCTGTGGAAACCTAGACTAAGTATTTTATCTAGTCCATAAACAATAAAACCCAGCTATAAGCTGGGTTTTTCTATATAGAGCTGATACCTAAAAGACGAGATCAACCTTCACATTTTTGTCAACAGCCCATACTTGCTTTTGGCCATTATCCAATAAAACGCCCACATCAAGGGTATCGACTTCGTTAGCAAAATGCTCTGGTTGCTTAAAGGAAACCTTCCACTGGTTTTCACTGCCAGCTTCAACCTCAAAATCTTTATCACTCACCTCAACCACATCACTCCCGTGACGCAATACAATGGCGGTTACATCCATATTTGCTGGGATCTCTCGGTCAGCCGATAAGCTCAAACTACCATGAAGCGGCGCTGTGGGCTCTTCACCTATGGTCGGCATCTTATTAATCCAAAGACTACTGGTAAGATTAATGTTGGTTTTTTCTACGCTTACCGATGCTTGATTCTGCCACGGCACATTGCTAGTAGTAGCGCAGCCAAATAACAGTGATGTGCATGCTAATGCACTTGCTAAAAGTTTTAGTTTCATTCAAAAAATACTCCGAGCAGAGGTTTACAACCTAAAGGCCCCACCACTACTTTTTCAGATTGGTATCATTAAAATTTTCGTCAATCCAGTTTAACAGTATCTGAATATCATTTAAGTAATTGTTTCGTATCTCATCTACCCAATCGTGAATATTTTCCCACCATGCAGGCAGCTCTGGGGACTGCGCCTGCTGTGCCACAGATTGAATGCGCTGTAGACCCACGGAACCTGCCGCCCCTTTAATTTTATGGGCTTCTGATGCTATCGCCTTTTGATCTTTTGCTACCAGGTTGGAATCAAGGATAGAAATATACTCAGGCATCATATCCGAAAATAAAGCAATGCTATCGAGCACAGGCTTTTTACCTACTATCTCAATATAAGATGTCAGCATCTCTTTATCGATAAGGGTGTCGACCGATAACTCAGTCGATGCATCTTCTAGAACCGCCTTGGTCGCATGGGAAATAATATCCACCTCATACGATTGTACGTTACATAACTTATGCATTATCTTACGCAGTGCCTTGGCTGAAAGCGGTTTACTCAAAGCATCTTGCATTCCAGCACCTCGATACTCCGTCTTATCTTTCACTAGATTAGCGGTTAAAGCCACTATCGGCGGTGATGATGGATACTGTTTACGGATATCTTTGGCGACATCAAAGCCGGTCATATCCGGAAGTTGAATATCTAGTAGCACTAAATCATATTTATCAGGTGCAAACATCTGCAACGCTTCTTTACCTGTTCTAGCAACATCAACGCTATGACCCAAGCTTTCAATTAAAGAGCGTGCAACGGTAATGTTCAGCTCAATATCTTCGACCATAAATATGGATAAACCGTTCTGTACTGGCTCAATTTCAAACTCCGCTTGAGATTTATCGGCCAGTGGCACCGTGATTTCAACATAAAAAGTGCTGCCATGCCCTAACTCACTTGTGGCGTATAGCTCTCCTCCCATTTTATCTATGAGTGAATGCGATACAGCCAGACCAATACCCGTACCTACCGCATGTAGATTACCCTCGCCTGACTTCACTTGATAATACATCGCAAAGATCTTATCTAGCTCTTGTTCTGGAATACCAACACCAGTATCTTCAATTTCAAAGCGAAGGCTTACCTGATTATTATCGACAGGCTCAGCGCTAACGTTTACGTTTACCCCCCCCTGCTGGGTAAACTTTATCGCATTACTGATTAAGTTCCATAGCACTTGGCGAAGACGTGTGGCATCGACCATCACACTACCTGGCATGTCAGTTAACCTATCTAACTCAAAATTCAGATTTTTCTGATCAGCCATCAGGCGTGACAAGCTATCTAATTCACTGACAAATTCATTAAAGTTTAACTCTGAAGGTACAAGCTCCAATTTATTACGATCAAATTTATCCATATCTATTATGTCGTTAAAGATATGGCCTAAGGTAATCGCACTGACGTTAATCGTCTGCATATATTGGCGCTGTTCTTTATCTAGTGAGGTATCCAATAGCATTCGACTCAAGCCTACGATGCCATTTAGAGGGGTTCTTAGCTCATGGCTAATGGTCGAGATAAAGGTTGTCTTATCTCGACTCGCTTTCTCTAGAGACTCTTCATGTCGCTTGCGTTCGGTAATATCTCGTCCAAATCCAGCGAGGCCTAAATGCCTTCCCTGCTTATCAAAGAACGGCGCTTTTCTGAGCTCAAAGAATGCTTTATGACCATCTGGATATTCCAACCACTGCTCATAAATAATCTCTCTGTTATTCTCAATAACTATCTTGTCAGTCTCTACAATCTGCTGTGCGATCTCTTTTTTATAGACCTGCCAAGGTGTTAGACCCACTAGATCTTGCTCGGTTTTACCCGTTAGTTTCTCTACTGCCTGATTGCATCCGGAAAAAACGCCATCTTTACTGCGGTAATAAAAGAGGTCTGGAGAGGCGTCAATAAAGGAGCGTAATAAGGCAGTACGCTCAGACAAAGCTATTTGAGTCGCCTCGCGTTGAAACACCTCATGCTCAAGATCAGACATAATTTGCTTGCGCGACTCTTCTGCTGCCAGCCTCTCTTTTATCTCTGAATTTAGCTGCTCGATATTTTGTCTTAATTGATGATTTAGCTCTAAATCACGATCACGCATATCATTGAGCTCGGATACGAGTTTGGATAATCGACTGCGAGATTCTTCTAATTGCTCAACCATTGTCGAGATAAAGTAGACAGCCCAGGGCGTAATAATGAGACCAAATGCCATCGAGCGCAGCATATGATGGGTATCAAAGGGCTCATTAAGAATGAATGCAATCGTAACATGGACAAACAATGCCAATATTATCAATGCAATAGCTAGGATAATAGAAAAACGATATATCCCAAGCCTAACCAGCCAGTTGACATAATATTGTGTGAAGAATTTAAGTGGGCGCATCAAGCAGTCCTATTATGGGTACTGCTTGTAGTCTATATTGAGCTCATCAAAAAGTAACCTAAGCGAGTTACGATCGGTGACTTAGATTTAAAGTTGGGGAGTTAGTATCGGTTTACTATAAATAAACGGTCGCTCAATCAATGTCCCCTGAGCACCCTCTTTATCAAGAGTTCGTCCTATTTCTGTCATCGCCAGCCAACGGTTTTCACACCATAAAGGCGACAATAATGTTGGGCGTCGCGCAGCAGAAGATACCCTATGATACACAACATCTGGTGGGGTCATACGGATCATTGTCGATGCAATATCAACATACTGTTCAAGACTTGGCGCCTCTAGTTTGCCTGCCTTCCACGCTTTCGCCATGGTACTACCTTCTACAATATGCAGCCCATGCAACTTGATGCCATCAGTACCAACATCGAGCACCTTTTTTAAGGTCTCAATATTATCCTGCTTAGTCTCTTTTGGTAGCCCTACAATGAGGTGAGTACACACCTTTATACCATGAGCACGTGCTCGCTTGGTGATCTGTGCATAACACTCAAAATCATGGCCTCGATTAATTCGCTTAAGGGTATTATTGTTTGCGGTTTGTAACCCCAACTCCAACCATATTTCATACCCTTTTTGCTTGTATTCAATCAATAAATCCATCACCGCATCAGGCACACAATCAGGACGCGTTCCAACACAAAGACCAACGATATCGGATGAACGCAAAGCCTGTTCATACATATTACGCAGAACCTGAACCTCAGCGAAGGTATTGGTATAGGCTTGAAAATAAGCGAAGTATTTTTTGGCGCGTTTGATTTCACCGGAACGGTCGCTCAATTGCATCTCAATAGACTGGGCTTGGGTGTTTTCGTCAACAAAAGAAGATACATTGCAGAAGGTACATCCTCCTCGACCAATAGTGCCATCTCTATTGGGGCAACTAAAACCACCATGCAAGGTCAATTTGTGCACCTTTTCCCCATAACGACGTTGGAGATCTTGCCCTAAAGTATTGACTAATTCATGGAGTTGCATCGAGTTCTTGCCTGTTATTCAAAGTAAGTGCGTCCCTATGAAACTAAATTACATCCGTGCATTAAAAGCGGCCCATTTTATCATGTGCCTCAATTTATTTCGATGTTCAATTAGTGAACAATTAGTTCACAGTCAGTTTCCACTACAATCTGCGCCCTATCCCTCACTAGTTCGTGAACAAAAAATGTCCATTAAAAATAGATTTTGCGACAACTTTCGTTGGAATTTGGCAAAACAAAAATGTAGGATAGTTTCACCTGTCACTTAAAAACAGTGCTTTTTATGCACATTTTTTAAATGAATAGTCGGTTAAATCCTAAACCTACCTATAACACTCACCGCTTTAAGCCGTGATATAAAGGATTAACCATGGAATTGTTTTACTCGCGATACTTTCAGCGAGAGACGGAATGGACGCTCGCTAACTTACCTCAAAGTTAGCTTATATAAGACAACTACAAGGATTGGTCCAGCTTTGCTGCGACCCCATTAGATTGGAAGGATTATCTATGTTGGATAAAGAGCAATCAGCACAAGGTCTTTATACTCCAGAATTGGAGCATGACGCTTGTGGTATCGGTTTTGTTGCTCACCTCAAAAACCGAAAATCGCATCAAGTCGTTACACAGGCGCTAGATATGCTAGCACGTATGGAGCACCGTGGCGGTCAAGGCTGCGATCCTGCTTCAGGCGATGGTGCTGGTATTTTACTGCAAAAACCGCATGAGTTTCTGCTAGAAGAGTGTGTTAATCAAGGGATTCGCCTACCCTCTTTTGAGAAGTATGGCGTTGGTGTCGTGCTATTTCCAAGAGATGAGTATAAACGAGCACAATGCCGAGATATTCTAGAGCGCAACGCGCAACGTCTTGAATTAGAAATTCTAGGCTATAGAGTACTCCCAACTGACAACTCAATGTTAGGTGCCGATCCCCTCAGTACAGAACCACAATTTGAGCACGTGTTTATTGGTGGTGGTCCAAGTACTACACCTGAAGAGCTAGAGCGAAAACTCTATGTGCTGCGTAATTACACTGTACGAGTATGCTTAGAAAGCGTATCCAATATTGGTGATGACTTCTATATCAACTCTTTGTCTTATAAGACATTAGTTTATAAAGGACAGCTCACTACAGAACAAGTACCTCAGTACTTCCTAGACCTGCAAAACCCAACCATGGTGACTGCACTGGCCTTGGTTCACTCACGCTTCTCAACCAATACATTCCCAAGATGGCGCCTGGCTCAGCCTTTCCGCTATATTGCGCACAATGGTGAGATCAACACAGTTCGCGGTAACCTGAACTGGATGAAGGCGCGTGAAGCGATTCTTGAGTCTGACTTATTCAGCCAGGCTGAAATCGATATGCTACTGCCTATCTGTCAAGAAGGTAGCTCAGATTCATCCAACTTCGATATGGCTCTAGAGCTGCTAGTGCTATCGGGTCGTACTCTGCCACATGCTCTGATGATGCTTATCCCAGAAGCTTGGCAAGAAAACAAGAACATGGATCCTAAGCGTCGTGCTTTCTATCAGTATCACGCTAACATTATGGAACCGTGGGACGGCCCTGCATCAGTATGTTTTACTGATGGTGTTCAAGTAGGTGCCACGCTAGACCGAAATGGTCTACGCCCTTCTCGCTATACAGTGACTAAAGATAACTTCTTAGTGATGGCATCAGAGTCTGGGGTAGTGGAAATTGAACCAGAAAATGTTGAATTTCGTGGCCGCCTGCAACCGGGTCGTATCTTCGTTGCCGATCTAGAACAAGGTCGCATCATATCTGATGAAGAAGTAAAAGATTCAATCTCAAACGCTCAGCCGTATGAGAAATGGGTTGAAGAAAACCTCCTCAGCCTCAAAAAACTGCCTGACGCAGAAAACGAATTCAACCAACCTTCTCCAGATCGCTTACTGCACAAGCAACAAGCGTTTGGCGTGAGCTCTGAAGAAGTTAATGAAATCATTGTACCTATGGCAAGAGATGGCAAAGAGCCACTATCTGCTATGGGTGCTGACTGGCCATTAGCTGTGCTATCGCATCAGTCACAACACCTATCAAACTACTTTAAGCAGCTGTTTGCTCAAGTTACCAACCCACCAATCGATCCGATTCGTGAGCGTATGGTTATGTCTTTGAATACCTACCTTGGTAAAGACCATAACCTACTAACGGAAACACCAGAGCACTGTCAAAAAGTAGAGCTTGAATCTCCAGTTCTATCCAACTCAGAACTAGAGAAACTGCGTGCTATCGATAATGAGCACTTACAAGCTAAAACCCTAGATATCGTCTTCCAAGCCAGTGAAGAAAAAGGCAAGCTGCAACGAGCACTAAAACGTATCTGCCAGTATGCTGAAGATGCAGTAACCGATGGTTATTCCATTATTTTGCTTACCGACCGTGCCGTAAACTCTAACCACGCTGCAATCCCTGCAATGTTGGCGGTAGGTGCTGTTCACCATCACCTTATCCGTAAAGGTCTACGTGCCAAATGTGACATTGTTGTTGAAACCGCTGATGCGCGCGAAACCCATCACTTTGCTACGCTCATTGGCTATGGTGCAAACGCAATCAACCCATACTTGGTTATCGAAACCTTAGTTGAACTGCAACGCACTAAGAAATTAGATCCAGAAGTCCACGTCAAAGAGCTGTTCGAGAACTACCGTAAGGGTGTTAACGGCGGCCTACTGAAGATCTTCTCTAAGATGGGTATCTCAACGCTTCAGTCTTACCACGGCGCTCAAATCTTTGAAGCACTCGGTATCAGTAAATCTGTTGTTGATAAGTACTTTACGGGTACGGTTTCTCGTATTCAGGGTCTAACTATTGATGACATCGCTAAAGAAGTGATGGTTCGTCACCGTATCGGCTACCCGGCACGTGAGATCCCAGTACAGCTACTCGATGTTGGTGGTGTTTATCAGTGGAAACAGCGTGGTGAAAAACACCTGTTTAACCCTGAAACAATTTCACTACTACAGCAATCAACTCGCAATAAAGACTTTGCTCAGTTTAAGCAATATACCCAAGCAGTTGATAGCCAAGGTGATAACGCTGCAACCCTGCGTAGCCAGTTAGATTTTGTTAAAAACCCAGCTGGCTCTATCCCACTTGAAGAAGTTGAACCAATTGAAAGCATTCTAAAGCGCTTTGCAACAGGTGCAATGTCATTTGGCTCTATCTCTTACGAGGCGCACTCTACCCTTGCTGTTGCTATGAACCGCATCGGTGCGAAATCAAACTCAGGTGAAGGTGGTGAAGACCCATCTCGTTTTGAGCGCAAAGAGAATGGTGATTGGGAACGCTCTGCTATCAAGCAGGTAGCCTCTGGACGCTTTGGTGTAACCTCTTATTACCTAACCAACTCTGAAGAGATTCAGATTAAGATGGCGCAGGGTGCTAAGCCAGGCGAAGGTGGTCAGCTACCGGGCGATAAAGTTGATGACTGGATCGGTGCAACGCGTCACTCCACTCCTGGAGTTGGCTTGATTTCACCACCGCCACACCACGATATCTACTCAATCGAAGATTTGGCTCAGCTTATCTACGACTTGAAGAACGCAAACCGTGCTGGTCGTGTTAACGTGAAGCTAGTATCAGAAGCGGGTGTGGGTACTATCGCATCAGGTGTAGCTAAAGCTAAGGCTGACGTGGTTCTTATTGCAGGCTTTGATGGCGGTACAGGTGCATCACCAATGTCTTCTATCCGTCACACGGGTTTACCGTGGGAACTAGGTCTAGCTGAAACCCACCAAACACTACTGAAGAATGGTCTACGTAACCGTATCGTTGTTCAGTCTGATGGCCAAATGAAGACACCTCGTGACCTTGCAGTAGCAACACTACTTGGCGCTGAAGAGTGGGGCGTAGCAACCGCAGCCTTGGTTGTTGAAGGCTGTATCATGATGCGTAAGTGTCATAAGAATACCTGCCCAGTTGGCATCGCAACTCAAAACAAGACCCTGCGCGAGCGCTTTGATGGCCGCGTAGAAGATGTTGTAACCTTCTTCCGCTACATGGCTGAAGGTATGCGTGAAATCATGGCTGAGCTTGGCTACCGCACCATTCAAGAAATGGTAGGTCAGTCTCACAAGCTTAAGGTTCGTAATGATATCGCACATTGGAAATACAAAAACCTAGACTTATCGCCTGTTCTTCACCTAGAACCGGCGCGCGAGCAAGATGGCGTATTTAACCAAATTGAGCAGAACCACAACCTTGAAGATGTATTGGACCGTAAGCTTATCCAAACCGCGATCCCAGCTCTAGAGAATGGTGCTGCGGTTAAAGCTGAATTCCCAATTATTAACACCGATCGAAGCGTAGGCACCATGTTGTCTAACGAAATCTCAAAGGTATATAAAGACCAAGGGTTACCAGCTCTGATGGACGTTAAGTTCAACGGTAGTGCGGGTCAATCATTTGGTGCTTTCCTTGCCAAAGGCGTTAAGTTTGAGGTTGAGGGAGACGCGAACGACTACTGGGGTAAAGGCCTATCAGGCGGTACTCTTGTACTCTATCCTGATGCCAAATCAAACATTGTTCCTGAAGATAACATTGTTGTGGGTAACGTATGTTTCTACGGTGCAACCTCTGGTGAGTCTTATATCCGTGGTCTAGCGGGCGAACGCTTCTGTGTTCGTAACTCTGGCGCTAAGGTTGTTGTTGAAGGTGTTGGTGACCATGGCTGTGAATACATGACTGGTGGTGTCGCTGTTATCCTTGGCTCTACCGGCCGTAACTTTGCAGCAGGCATGAGCGGCGGTGTCGCTTATGTATGGGATAAAGCAGGAGACTTTGAAAGCAAGCTAAACGCAGAGCTTGTAGACTTAGATCCTATCGAAGAAGAAGATAAAACTCTAATTCGTGACATGCTGACGAAACATGTTCAATTCACAGGAAGTGAGGTTGCCAAGACGTTCTTAGACAACTTTGAAGTAAGCCTGCAATCACTGTTAAAAGTGATGCCGCGTGACTACAAAGCTGTTCTACAAAAGAATAAAGCAATCGCTGAGCAACAAACTGAAACGGAGGCAGTTTAATCATGGGTAAGCCTACTGGATTTTTAGAAAACGGTCGTGAACTTCCAAAAAAACTCGACCCATCGGTTCGTATCGAAGACAACAAAGAATTCGTGTTAAACGAAGAATTTGGCGAAAAGATCAATACTCAGGCATCGCGTTGTATGGACTGTGGCGTACCTTTCTGCCACAGCGGTTGCCCAATCGGCAACATCATCCCTGAGTTTAACGATGCGGTTTATCGTGATAGCTGGGAAGAGGCTTGGAATATCCTAAGCTCGACCAATAACTTCCCAGAATTTACCGGTCGTGTATGTCCATCACCATGTGAAACAGCGTGTGTACTAGGGATCAACCAAGACCCTATTACCATCTGTAACATTGAGAAGACTATCGTAGAGCGTGCTTATAAGGAAGGCTATGCCAAGCCTAAGAAGCCCCGCTGTCGTACCGGTAAGAGTGTTGCGATTATAGGTAGTGGTCCTGCCGGCTTATCTGCCGCAGAGCAGCTAAATAGCGCGGGTCACTGCGTAACTGTATTTGAGCGTGATGAGAAAGTGGGTGGCTTACTGCGCTTTGGTATCCCTGACTTTAAGCTAGGCATGGATATTATCGACCGTAAGATTAACCTTATGGCAGATGCTGGTGTGAAGTTTGAAGTGAATGCTCACATTGGGGTCGATATCAACGCTCAGCAACTTCGTCAAGATTTTGACGTCGTGCTACTAACTGGCGGTTCAACCGTACCACGTGATCTTCCGATCCCGGGTCGTGAGCTATCAGGTGTGCACTTCGCTATGGAGTTCTTGGGACAAAACAACCGTCGCGCTAACGACATGGACCTAAAGAGTGAAGAGATTCACGCGGCAGGCAAACATGTTGTGGTTGTCGGTGGTGGTGATACGGGTTCTGACTGTGTAGGTACCTCTAACCGTCATAAAGCGGCGAGCATTACTCAGGTTGAGATCATGCCGCTCCCACCAGAGAAACGCCCCGCTAACATGCCATGGCCGCAATACCCAATGATCATGAAAACAACCACTTCTCACGAAGAAGGCTGTGAGCGTCATTGGAACATCCTAACCAAAGAGTTTATCGGCAACGATAAGGGTGAGGTAACCGGTCTACGTATTGCTGATATCGTTTGGCAAGACGCAGCTCCTGGTGAGCGTCCATCATTTAAAGAAGTGGCAGGCAGTGAGCGTGTGATCCCTTGTGATATGGCATTCCTAGCAATGGGCTTCTTGCACCCAGAACCAAGTGGTGTACTTGCTCAGCTCGATATTGAACTAGACGAGCGTGGCAATGTTGCAGCAGAAGGCTTTGCTACAAACCAAAAAGGTATATTTGCAGCAGGTGATATGCGCACAGGTCAATCGTTAGTTGTACGTTGCATCAACGAAGGTCGTGAATGTGCAATCGCTATCGACAAATACCTAATGCAAGGCTCCAACCTAGAATCTATAGCCAATTCGCAGATGTTGTCTGCATAGATACAAAACCTCACTAGCGTGAGGACAATGATCTCCAATCTTGGCCAGCAGTTCATGCTGGCCTTTTTTATGCCCACCGCACTCTATTTTATGATGACTCCCTTGACCTGCGATCATGAAAGCTTTAACTTGCCATCCATATGTAGCGTAAATGAATGTAAGTTGTTAAGCATTAAGGTGCGGCCACCATTCATTTTATATTGGATTATTTATAGGTTTAAGTTGATGATAAAAAAAGGATTAATCATAACAAGCATGGCATTACTTACCTCTGCTTGTAGCAATGGAGATATAACAATGCAAGACCGTACTCTTAACCCTTGTGGCGATAAACCAAATTGCGTATCAACCCAAGATACTCGTGAACAGCACGCCCTTGCTCCTTTTTCTCTCGCACAAAATGCGTCTATAGACTCTATTGAGCAAGCCGCACTAAGCCTAGGTCGCGCCCAAACAGCAGTAAAACAAACTGATTATCTGCGCATTGAATATACGAGTAGAGTGTTCAGGTTTATTGATGACCTAGAGCTAAAAATACAAGATGGAAAGCTGTTGGTACGCTCTGAATCTCGTACTGGGCATTCTGATTTTGGTGTTAACCGTGAGCGAGCGGATAAGCTAAGACAAGCCCTAGTTGAGGCGGATCAAATTACACCTTAATTGTCGCTGTCTATTAGTTAGTCTAATCCCTCATAGCAATAAGCCCTAGCCACCTACTCTTGAGTTTTTAGGGCTAAATACCGCACTAATTATGCTGACGCTTCAACAAACAAAGGGATATGCTACAATCTCGCCAATCTAAATATACTAAAGCGAGATTTTCATGAAAGTCGGAATTATTGGCGCAATGGAGCAGGAAGTATCCATTCTAAAACAGTCTATTTCCAACCTTACTGAGCAACAGAAAGGCGGCTGCACCTTCTATGCTGGCAATATAAAAGGCGTTGAGGTAGTACTGCTGCAATCAGGAATCGGAAAGGTCGCAGCTTCTATTGGCACTACCCTGTTAATCAATGAATTTCAACCCGATATCGTTATTAATACTGGTTCAGCCGGTGGATTCGACGCCAGCCTTAACTTAGGTGACGTAATTATCTCTAGCGAGGTTCGCCACCACGATGCCGATGTCACCGCTTTTGGTTATGAGATTGGACAAATGGCCGGTCAACCAGCAGCGTTTATTGCAGACCAATATCTTATCGAGCTTGCTGAAAAAGCACTTGGTGATAAGCATGCTGTACGTGGATTGATTTGCACAGGTGATACCTTTGTATGTACCCCCGAAGCACAACAGCGTATTCGCAGCAACTTCCCTAGTGTTATCGCGGTAGAGATGGAAGCTTCTGCTATTGCTCAGACCTGCCATCAATTCAACATGCCTTTCGTTGTTGTACGAGCTATCTCGGATGTTGCAGATAAAGAATCTCCAATGAGCTTTGAAGAGTTCTTGCCGCTTGCTGCTAAGAGCTCATCTGAGATGGTGTTCAATATGTTAGATCTTATCTCACAGCAATGAGCCTGCTCTACTCAATAGACCTATTTGGCACTGCAATCTTTGCTATCTCTGGTGTATTGCTTGCCGGGCGTTTGAAAATGGATCCATTTGGGGTACTTGTACTCGCATCCGTCACCGCCATTGGTGGCGGCACTATTCGCGATATGATGATAGGCGCTACCCCGGTATTTTGGATCCACGATAACAACTACATTTGGGTCATCATACTGACAAGCTTAGCTACCATGCTGATTGTACGTAGGCCCAAGCGCATACCTTGGTATGTATTGCCGGTATGTGATGCAATAGGGCTTGCGGCCTTTGTCGGGATCGGAGTTGAAAAAGCACTCTCCTATCAAGCTTCATATTTAATAGCGGTAATGATGGGGGTGTTAACTGGCTGTGGAGGCGGTATCATCCGCGATATTCTCGCGCGTGAAATTCCGATGGTTTTACGAAGTGAAGTCTATGCGACCGCTTGTATTGCCGGAGGGGCTATACATACTGGTTTGCTTACATTTGGCTTTACATCAAATAATGCCATGTTGGGTGGTATCTTTGTTACCTTAGCCATACGATTGGCGGCAATTCGCTGGCATCTCTCGTTACCTACTTTCGCTCTAAAACGCACATAAGTACAAGGCATCTAAGGATGCCTTTCTTTTTGCCAGTAAATCATCTAACGTTGGGTAATTGATTCCTATATTTCACTACAATAATGTTACTCGAAGGTATAGAAACACTACTGGTATTAAGCAAACATAAAACTATGAGCAAGGCAGGATCACAGCTTTATATTAGCTCGTCTGCGGTAAGTAAGCGCATCTCCAATCTGGAGAAGAGACTCAATAAGAAGCTAGTAGAGCCTAACGGACGGCAAGTCCGTCTAACCCCTGAAGCACAGAAGTTAATTGAAAGCATCGGCCCAAGTTTCTTAGAGCTACAGGGTAGAATATTTGATCAGCAGAGCATCCCTGAACACACGCCTATTGTATTAGATTGTTCGGAGACACTGATTGCCGGTTATATTGGTGAGAATATCTCGTTACTTAAACAGGTAGAAAAAACCTTCAAAATAACCACCAATCATACCCCTCGCATCGTAGAAAACATTCAATCAGGACGAGCAACAATTGGTATCTGCGCTGGTTTTTTACCGTCACACCATGGGCTAAAAACCTACCATCTGCTCGATGAGCCTTTTTATGTGGTCAGCACAGCACATCTTGAGCAGTTACCTGAGCGCCTTATTTGTAATGACTTATCTAACCCAGCCAACAGCTATCAGTTGCCTTTGTTAAGTAAGGTTGGCATTACCCCTGCAATGGAAATGGATTCTTATACTGCAGCAGCTAAGCTCGCGTTAGGAGGGCTAGAACCGGCTTTAGTCCCTTATTCTATCATTAAAGCGCTCTCTATCTCAGACAAAAATATCTATCAATTTGAAGGACTTAAACACCTCTATCGACCGGTATATATCTGTGTACGCATTAATAGCGAAAAAAACCAGAGGGTTAAAACAATGATACAAACCATTGGTGATGCTGTTCCCAAAGCAATTTACTAGCCATTATCATGGACATCAGGATAACCATAGGACGCACCCATTTTTGCCCCTTATTAATCACAACCTTAGCCCCAAGGCGAGCGCCTAAAAAGCCACCGATAGCCATCAACAGTCCAACTTTCCACACCGGAAGGCCTGCAATTATGAAGAAGGTCAGCGCTGTAATATTAGAGGTAAAATTTAATATCTTAGTCCGAGCGGTTGCTTGAACCAACGAGCAGTTAGCAATGGCAACAAAACAGACAGTAAAGATAGACCCAGTTCCTGGGCCAAAGAAACCATCATAAAAGCCGACGCTACAACCAACAACCAATGCAAACATCGCATCAGAGATCCTTGGCTTCTTATCCGATGATTCAGTCGCCGGAGGGGCAAGTAAGAAGTAACCTGAAATTAAAATCAGCAATATAGGGATAAGGCTAGTCAGTATCGACGCATCAATATATTGTACTGAGTTGGAGCCAATTGCCGCACCAATAAAGGTAAAAAAGATAGCTAAGCGCATCTCTTTAAGGCTGACGAAACCACTTCTAACAAAGTAAAGGCTAGCGGAAAAGCTACCAAAAGAGCTTTGCAACTTATTGGTTGCAAGAGCTTGAGTTGGTGGCAGGCCGGCAGCAAGAAGTGCAGGGACAGTTAACAACCCCCCTCCACCTGCCATGGCATCAATAAAGCCTGCAAGCCCTGCAACAAAAAATAGAAGAGTTAAAACCTGAATGGAGATCTCCACAACCTTACTTCCTAAACGTAACTAAATATTGGGCAAGAATAACACTGTGATCCAGCTCACTAAAGGGAAAGCTTGGATTCTAATTCATTCCACTTATTCATCAATAAATAGCGCCAGCTTAAAACAAAAAAAGCCCGCTAAAATAGCGGGCAATGAGGTTGTCTATGTGGGGTATAACACCCCACTAATTATTATTTTAGTTTAAGTCTCGGCTAGAAAAGCTAACCAATTTGGCTTATGCCAGACTCAATTTTACTTTTGCATGCAGCTCTTGAACTGAAGTAACGTTCTTGGTTGCATCTGAATTATGAGATAGACATGTAGCAAATGCAGCGTTCAAGGTAGTGGTATAGTTCACTTTCTCAGCCAGTGCACCACGACGTAAAACCTTAGAGTCTTCAATCGCTTGACGTCCTGCTGCTGTATTCACAATGTAGGTGTACTCATTGTTCTTGATACGGTCAAGAATATGAGGACGACCTTCGTGCACCTTGTTTACTAGGCGAGGGTTAATACCCGCTTCGCCAAGGATTACCGCAGTACCATGAGTTGCATCAAGCTTGTAACCAATCTTGATTAGCTTAGATGCCAGGTCAACAACACGCTGTTTGTCACCTTCTCGAACAGAAAGTAATGCTCGTCCACCTTCAGGATAAACCTTACCACAGCCAAGCTCTGCTTTAGCAAACGCTTCAGCAAAGGTTGCACCTACGCCCATAACCTCACCAGTAGAGCGCATTTCTGGGCCCAATAGTGGATCAACACCAGGGAACTTGTTGAACGGCAATACTACTTCTTTAACTGAGTAGTATGGTGGGATGATCTCTTTAGTGAAGCCTTGAGCTTCTAGAGATTGTCCTGCCATTACGCGTGCTGCAATTTTAGCAATTGGAGCACCAGTTGCTTTAGATACAAACGGTACGGTACGCGCTGCACGAGGGTTAACCTCGATTAGGTATACTTCGTTGTTCTTAACCGCAAACTGGGTGTTCATTAGGCCACGAACACCTAGCTCAAACGCTAGCTTTTCAACTTGCTCACGCATCACATCTTGGATTTCTTGGCTTAGGGTGTAAGCCGGAAGTGAACATGCTGAGTCACCTGAGTGAACACCCGCTTGCTCGATGTGTTCCATGATACCGCCGATAACAACGCGCTCACCATCACAGATGGCATCAACGTCTACTTCAATAGCGTCATCTAGGAAGCTATCAAGTAGTACAGGTGATTCGTTTGATACGCTTACTGCTTCGTTGAAGTAGCGACGCAAGTCTTGTTCGTCGTATACAATTTCCATCGCACGACCACCAAGTACATAAGAAGGACGCACAACCAGTGGGAAGCCGATTTCGCGAGATTTCTCAACCGCCTGCTCCATAGTTGTTACTGTTGCGTTTTCTGGCTGAAGTAGGCCTAGACGGTCTACAGCAACTTGGAAGCGCTCACGGTCTTCTGCACGGTCGATAGCATCTGGGCTGGTACCAATGATAGGTACGCCAGCGGCTTCAAGAGCACGAGCCAGTTTCAATGGTGTTTGACCACCGTACTGAACGATAACGCCTTTTGGCTTCTCAACACGAGCGATAGCTAATACGTCTTCCAGGGTTACTGGTTCGAAGTACAAGCGGTCTGATGTGTCGTAGTCAGTAGAAACTGTCTCAGGGTTACAGTTAACCATGATAGTTTCGTAGCCATCTTCACGCAGTGCTAGAGAGGCGTGAACACAGCAGTAGTCAAATTCAATACCTTGGCCGATACGGTTTGGACCGCCACCTAGGATCATGATCTTGTCTTTATCTGTTGGATTTGCTTCACACTCTTCATCGTAAGATGAGTACATGTAAGCGGTATCCGAAGAGAATTCAGCAGCACAGGTATCAACACGCTTATAAACAGGGTGGATATCATACTGGTCGCGCAAGCGACGAATCTCGTTTTCAGCAACACCTAGAATCTTAGATAAGCGAGCATCGGCAAAGCCTTTACGCTTAAGTTGGTTTAGAACATCTTTGTTCAAGCCAGCAAAGCCGTTCACTTTAACTTGTTGCTCAAGCTTCACTAGGTCTTCGATTTGAACTAGGAACCAAGGGTCAATTTGCGTTAGGTTAAATACGCCATCTACAGACATACCTGCACGGAATGCATCCGCGATGTACCAAATACGCTCAGCGCCAGCATCTTTAAGCTCGTGACGGATCTTAGTCAAAGCGTCAGGAGCATCTAGGTCAACCATCTCGTCAAAGCCCGTTGCGCCAACTTCTAGGCCACGCAGTGCTTTCTGTAGAGATTCTTGTTGGTTACGACCAATCGCCATCACCTCACCAACAGATTTCATCTGTGTGGTTAGACGGTCGTTAGCACCTGCAAATTTCTCGAAGTTAAAACGAGGAATCTTAGTCACTACGTAGTCGATTGTTGGTTCGAATGATGCTGGAGTTGCGCCACCAGTGATGTCATTCATAAGCTCGTCTAGAGTAAAGCCTACAGCCAGTTTCGCTGCAATCTTAGCGATTGGGAAACCTGTTGCTTTAGATGCTAGAGCTGAAGAGCGAGATACACGTGGGTTCATCTCGATGATAACCATACGGCCATCTTTCGGGTTGATACCAAACTGTACGTTTGAACCACCTGTCTCTACACCAATCTCACGAAGTACTGCAAGAGACGCGTTACGCATCAATTGGTATTCTTTATCCGTTAGGGTTTGAGCTGGTGCTACTGTGATTGAGTCACCGGTGTGGATGCCCATTGGGTCGAAGTTTTCAATCGCACATACGATGATGCAGTTGTCCGCTTTGTCGCGAACCACTTCCATCTCGTACTCTTTCCAACCGATTAGAGATTCATCGATAAGAAGCTCGTTAGTCGGAGATAGGTCCAGACCACGACGACAGATGTCTTCAAATTCTTCTTTGTTGTACGCAATACCGCCACCAGTACCGCCCATAGTGAACGATGGACGAATGATACAAGGGAAGCCTACCATGTCTAAAACTTTGTAAGCTTCTTCCATAGTTTTCGCTGTATCAGCCGTTGGGCACTCAAGACCAATTGATTTCATCGCTTTATCGAAGCGAGAGCGGTCTTCTGCTTTATCAATCGCATCAGCCGTTGCGCCGATCATTTCTACGTCAAACTCAGCAAGTACGCCATGCTTTTCAAGGTCTAGTGCACAGTTAAGTGCAGTCTGGCCACCCATAGTAGGTAGGACTGCATCTGGGCGCTCTTTAGCGATGATGTTACGTACTACTTCCCACTGGATTGGTTCGATGTATGTTGCATCGGCCATCTCTGGGTCAGTCATGATAGTTGCTGGGTTTGAGTTAACTAGAATTACTCGGTAGCCTTCTTCACGAAGTGCTTTACACGCTTGTGCGCCAGAGTAGTCAAACTCACACGCCTGACCGATTACGATCGGGCCAGCACCTAAAATTAGAATGCTTTTAATGTCATTACGTTTTGGCATTTTTCTCTACTCCAACTTACGCTTTGTCTTGCTTGTTAGAAGCAAACTGGTTAATCAGGTCAATGAAATGGTCAAATAGCGGCGCTGCGTCGTGTGGACCTGGGCTCGCTTCTGGGTGACCTTGGAAGCTAAACGCTGGCTTATCAGTGCGGTGAATACCCTGTAAAGAGCCATCAAATAGTGATTTGTGCGTTGCGCGTAAGTTAGCTGGTAGTGTCTCTTCATCAGCAGCAAAGCCGTGGTTCTGAGAAGTAATCATCACTACATCGCGATCTAGGTCTTTAACAGGATGGTTGGCACCGTGGTGACCAAACTTCATCTTCACTGTTTTAGCGCCTGATGCCAAAGCTAGGATTTGGTGACCAAGGCAGATACCGAAAATAGGTAAGCCTTTGTCTAGGAAAGTCTGTGTTGCTTCAATGGCGTAAGTACACGGTGCAGGGTCACCAGGGCCATTTGAAAGAAATACGCCGTCTGGGTTCATTGCCAGTACTTCTTCCGCTGAGGTTTCAGCAGGAACAACGGTTAGGCGGCAGCCACGGTCAACGAGCATGCGCAGGATGTTGCGTTTTGCACCGAAGTCGTAGGCAACAACGTGATATGGCAGTTCTGAGTCATCTTTCGCTTGTGGAAGACCACCTGTGAGCGTCCACGAACCTTGTTTCCATTGGTACGCTTCTTTTGTAGTAACCTCTTGCGCAAGATCCATTCCTTTTAGGCCAGGGAATTCTTTTGCTTTAGCTAGCGCTAGAGCTTCATCAAGGTTGTTACCAGCAACAACACAACCGTTCTGTGCACCCTTCTCACGTAGGATACGGGTTAGTTTACGCGTATCTATGTCTGCAATGCCGACAATGTTTTGAGATTTAAGGTAATCAGAAAGAGAGAGTTCGTTGCGGAAATTAGAAGCGATAAGAGGGAGATCGCGAATTACGAGGCCTTGAGCGTGAATCGAGGTTGATTCTTCGTCTTCGGAATTAGTTCCGGTATTGCCAATATGAGGATAGGTAAGAGTAACGATTTGCTGAGAATAGGAAGGGTCGGTAAGTATTTCTTGATAGCCCGTCATTGAAGTATTGAAAACAACTTCTCCGACTGCTGAACCATCAGCTCCAATCGACACCCCACGAAACACAGTCCCATCTTCCAGGACTAATAGCGCTGGCTTATTCAAGACAACCTCCAAAAATATAAATATGTGAAATTATTAAATTAAATTTCAAAAATACAGTCCATCTAGAGAGTCAGATCACATTTGCTGAATCCAGATAAATTGGCGGCATTCTAATTATCCATACTAATATTGTCAATAATTAATGCGATATTTCATGCTTATTTTGACATTCTCATCCTCAACCACCTATAAAGAGCCATTAATGCATAACTTTATGGATTATTCTCTGCGCATACGGCCTATTTTATCCCAAAAAATGGCAGTTCATAATAAAAAGACACTTCATCCAAATAGCAAACGATAACCCGCCTAGTTTTAACTTACTTTTGCAGCCTTAGGTGCAATATCACAACAAGAGCAGCAAAATAAACAATAAACTACGCCATACAAGCAATTTATGACCATGAAGACTTCACGCAATAAAAATGCCAGCGTTGCTGGCATTTTTATTCACTAAATATTATTCAAATCTAGAACATCGGTCATGGTGTACATGCCTTCTGGCATATCATGCAACCACAGAGCCGCTCTGATCGCCCCATTGGCAAAGGTCATACGATCGGTAGCTTTATGGGTTATCTCTACGCGCTCACCTAAATCAGCAAACATCGCAGTATGTTCACCAACTATATCGCCGGCACGAATCGTTGCAAAGCCAATCTCATCTCGGCTACGCTCACCCGTGATTCCCTCGCGAGCATATACAGCAACATCAGAGAGCTCATTGCCCATAGCATTTGCAATCGCCTCTCCCATGCCAATAGCAGTACCTGATGGCGCATCGACTTTATGTCGATGATGAGCCTCGACAATCTCGATATCCGTATAGTCGCCCATAACCTTGGCTGCTTTCTCTAACAGCTTAAATACCAGATTAACACCGACACTAAAGTTAGGCGCCATCACAATAGAAACCTGTTTAGCGTATGCTTCAACTTGCTGTTTTTGTTGTTCATTAAAACCTGTGGTGCCAATAACAATCGACTTGCCGAACTGCTTACACAGTTCTAGGTTTTTTAGGGTGTTCTCTGGTGCGGTAAAATCGACAATTACATCGAAATTATCGATTACCTTAGTAAAGTCATCTACTAAGCTAATATCAAGCTTACCTTCACCACTAAGCTCACCTGCATCAACACCAATCAAAGAAGAATGTGGACGTTCATTGGCAGCACCAAGCGTTGCACTTTCTATCGCTTTGGTTGCTTTCACTAAGTTCCGGCCCATACGGCCTGCCGCTCCGGCTACTGCAATTCTAACCACTTACCGATTCTCCCCATCTACATAGCTAAATTTTATCCAAATAATGTATCTGAATCACACTTTATAATCCAGAACATTAGTGGCGCACACACTTCTAAATGAATCTATTCCTAATATACTCACGTCGCACGCTCGTATTCAGTCCATTACTTGTAATCGAATAAAAAATATCTCGCAACACAACCGCGTTAAACCCGCAGTTATTGACCATTAAACTGGTGCATTACCGCCTCAACAATAGGCTGGTTTGCTTCAGGAAAAGCATACTGATGCAAATCACTTACGGCCACCCACTCTCCCTGCTGCCCTTCTTTGCCATACGGCTTTCCGCTGAAAGCTTCGATTAAGAAGAAGTCAAAATTCAACGATTTATCAGAATAGTCAAAATCAAAGCTCTGAAATAATTGCACTGTGAGGTTGTTGATCCCAACCTCTTCATGCAACTCTCGCTCTATTGCGTCTTTAGCCAACTCTTGAAATTCTACCTTGCCCCCAGGAAACTCCCAAAAACCACCTTTATGTGCATGATCTGGCCTTTTGGTTATAAATACTTGGTCTTGATTTGAGTTTAGAATGATTGCGGCAACTATATGAATACGCTTCACTACTCTTCCTCTTCTATATCTATAGCTAAAAAAAAGCCGCGATTAACGCGGCTTATAAATCAATAGAGGTAAAAAATTAAGCTATCTTGCCATGGCATTGCTTATATTTTTTACCCGAACCACAAGGGCACGGCTCATTACGACCCACTTTTTGAGTGTTGCGTACTGGCTGCTGAGGTTGCTGTGGCTCTGATTCATCGGCAAGCTGATTGTCGGCTTGTTGATGTTGAGCTTGAGCCATACGAGCGGTTGCTTCAGCCTGAGCTTGGCGCTGAGCTTCTGCTTGCTCAACTTGTTCAGGTTGCTGAACTCGAACCTTACTTAGAACCTGAATCACATCTGATTTCAAGGTATCTAGTAAGCCTTCAAATAGCTCAAAAGACTCACGCTTATATTCTTGTTTCGGGTTCTTCTGTGCATAACCACGTAGATGAATACCCTGACGAAGATGATCCATTGCTGCTAGGTGTTCTTTCCACAACCCATCTAATGATTGCAGCATCACGGATTTTTCAAAGTTACGCAATACAGATTCACCAACAGCTTCTTCTTTGAGCTTATAGACTGCAACCGCTTCCGCTAGGATTTTCTCACGCAGCGCTTCTTCATAAAGCTTATCGTCTTCATCTAGCCAAGATTGAATAGCAAGATCGAGATCAAAGTCAGATTTAAGTTGATCTTGTAGGCCTGGTATATCCCACATATCTTCAATTGATTGTGGCGGAATGTATTGATCGATAATCGATTGAATAACATCAGCGCGGTTGTGCTCAATCATTTCACTGATATCTTCAGCAACCATAAGCTCATCACGTAGTTCATAAACAACTTTACGCTGATCGTTTGCTACATCATCATATTCTAGAAGCTGCTTACGGATATCAAAGTTGCGGCCTTCAACCTTACGTTGCGCCTTTTCAATTGAGCGAGAAAGCATCTTACTCTCAATAGCTTCACCTTCGTCCATACCTGATTGGATAAGTCCAGCCATGCGGTCAGAAGTAAAGATACGCAGTAAGCTATCTTCCATTGATAAATAGAAGCGTGAAGAGCCCGCATCACCTTGACGGCCTGAACGACCACGGAGCTGGTTATCGATACGACGCGACTCGTGGCGCTCAGTACCAATAATATGTAAACCGCCAGCGTCAAGAACAGCATTATGAATTTTCTGCCACTCTTGCTTCGCTTTTGCCATTTGCTCTTTGTCTGGTTCAGCTTGGTTCTCGAATTCCATTTTCCAGTTGCCGCCCAGCACAATATCAGTACCACGACCAGCCATGTTAGTCGCAATAGTCACCGCGCTAGGTAGACCAGCTTGCGCTACGATATCGGCTTCGCTTTCGTGGAACTTCGCATTCAATACGTTGTGTTTGATCTTGGCTTTCTTCAGCGCATTTGAGAGGAGCTCTGATTTTTCAATCGAAACTGTACCAACTAAGGTCGGTTGACGTTTCTCAACACGCTGTTTGATATCTTCGATAATGGCAGCAAATTTATCTGCTTCGGTGCGGTAAACCACATCGGCCATATCATCACGAATCATAGGTTTGTTAGTTGGGATAACAACTGTATCTAAGCCATAGATAGACTGGAACTCAAATGCTTCGGTATCAGCCGTACCTGTCATTCCTGACAATTTGTCGTAAAGGCGGAAATAATTCTGGAAGGTGATAGATGCTAGGGTTTGGTTTTCATTTTGAATCTTCACACCTTCTTTAGCTTCTACTGCTTGGTGAAGACCTTCAGACCAGCGACGCCCAGGCATAGTACGGCCGGTGTGCTCATCAACAATAACCACTTCACCTTCATCTGTAACAATGTAATCTACGTTACGTTCAAACAGTACATGCGCACGCAAACCTGCATTCACATGGTGTAGAAGGCTAATGTTAGCTGGAGAATAAAGGGTGTCACCCTCTTCCATCATGCCATTTTTCACCAGTAGCTCTTCAACAAATTCTTGACCATTTTCGGTCCAATGAACTTGCTTTGATTTTTCATCAACTGTGTAGTGACCGTCGCCGCGATATTCTTCACTGTCTTCTTTATCTTGTTTCTCAAGATGAGGAATCAAGGTGTTAACACGAGTATAAAGATCAGAGCTATCTTCAGCAGGACCAGAAATAATCAGCGGAGTACGCGCTTCATCGATAAGGATGGAATCCACCTCATCCACAATCGAGAAATAAAGTTCGCGTTGTACACGGTCTTCGGCTCTAAATGCCATATTATCGCGCAAATAATCGAATCCAAACTCATTATTTGTTCCGTAAAGAATATCGGATTTATATGCTTCTTGCTTGGCTTGAGGTGGCATATTTGACACATTGATACCAACGGTCATACCAAGGAATTCAAATAGTGGGCGGTTGGTTTCTGCATCACGGGTCGCTAGGTAGTCATTCACTGTTATTACGTGAACCCCCTTACCGGTCAATGCATTTAAATAAGCAGCTAAAGTCGCAGTTAAGGTTTTACCTTCACCAGTACGCATCTCTGCAATTTCGCTGTCATTAAGTACCATACCACCAATTAGCTGTACGTCGAAATGACGCATGCCAAATACACGCTTAGATGCTTCACGAACTGTGGCAAATGCATGAGGGAGTAATTGGTCTACGGTTTCACCCTGTTCTAAGCGCTGACGAAATTCTGCTGTTTTGGCTTGTAGTTCTTCGTCACTTAATTTTTCATAATCTGGCTCGTAGCTGTTGATCTCTTTAACGATCTTGCGAAGTCGACGTAGAGTCCTATCATTTCGACTGCCAATTACCTTTGTCAGTAGCTTAGTTATCATGATTCTATATATCTCGTGTTGGGACCCATATAGGTCCAAAATTGCTCAGCTTAGTATATGTGAAAGATATTGTGCTCAAAGCCCACACTTTCAAGCTTTAGTGTGCCCTAGTGTATGAAATTTTGATGTCCGCCACCAATGGAAACTGGATTTGTTTGAGCAAACCTCTATTTTTGTCTGACTAATGACCAAACATAGAGCGATTCAAGGCTCAACACGTGGTAAAATTGCAAATAAAGATTTGGAAATAAGGCAAATACGTGCGAGATCATAGGCCCACACTCACTGAAGATATTATCAGCAAATCTAAACTGTCTGATATTCAAAAGCATGCCGCCCAACTCCATCGGTTAAATAAAACTGTAATTGAACTATTGCCAAAAGACATTCAACGCTACTGCCGCGTGGCAAATTGTCGTGGTGGACAGCTTATTGTTGAAGTCGCTAACGCCTCTATCAAAATGAAGCTTAACTACGACCGCCTACATCTACTTTCTCAACTGCGTAAACAAGGCTTTGCCAGCCTGATAAATATCGAAATCAATGTGAGACCTGAGCTATATATCAACGCGCCAGCCCTAGTAAAAGAGCCTGCGATAAAGCGCCCTCCACTTTCTCAGGCTGCCGCCGATAACCTAAACATGTTGGCCGAAATGGCGCCTGACAAAATAAAAAAACGATTGCAGAACATTGCCAAGCTAGCCCAAAAGTAACTCGCCCACTGAATTTGAACCAAAAAAAAGCAGACCGAAGTCTGCTTTTTTAAAACTGATTGTTATGCTAAAACCATATTAGGCTCAGCAAATGCAACGGGGGAGCCAACTTCTTCTTCGAAGGTTACCCACTCCCAAGCTTCTTGATTCGCTAACACTGCACGTAACAGTTGGTTATTCAAGCCATGCCCTGATTTAAATGCGCGTAACTCACCAACAATTGGTGAACCGCACATATACATATCACCAATAGCATCCAATACTTTATGAGTAACGAATTCATTGCTGAAGCGCAGGCCATCTTCGTTAAGGATACGATAATCATCCAGAACGATCGCGTTATCAAAGCTACCACCCAAAACTAGGTTTTGAGATTGGAGGTATTCGATATCACGCATAAAGCCAAAAGTACGAGCACGTGCGATATCTTTCACAAATGAACTTGACGAGAAATCAAACAATAGATGCTGCTCATCTGAATCGATTGCAGGGTGTTCAAATTCTATTTCAAAATCCAATCGGAAGCCGTTATAAGGAACTAATTCAGCCCACTTATCGCCATCTTCAACACGAACTGGTTTCTTAATACGAATAAAGCGCTTAGCCGCATTTTGCGTTTCAATGCCCGCTGACTGCAACAGATAAACAAATGGGCTAGCACTGCCATCCATAATTGGGATCTCCGGTGCATCGACCTCGATAATTAAGTTATCGATTCCCATACCCGAAAGTGCCGCGTTCAAATGCTCGACAGTTGAAATACGCACGCCATCGTCATTAACAAGGGCAGTACATAGCATAGTATCTCGTACTGAATTCGCGTCTGCTGGAAAATCCACAGCAGGCTCTAAGTCTGTTCGACGATATACAATACCAGTATTGGTTGCTGCCGGGCGAAGCGTCAGAGTCACTTTGCGACCGGAGTGAAGTCCCACACCAGTAGTTTTAACAATCTCTTTTAAAGTACGCTGCCTAATCATGCAATACCCCTCATTAACACAAAATTACTAGCTTCATCAGCTAGGTCAGACATCCTACCAGCTTTTTGATAATTGTCAAAAAATGAACAATTAATCAGCCTGGTTGCGTAAGAACGCTGGAATATCTAAGTAACCACTTTCAGGTTGACCGTTTGTAGCTGGTTTCTGTTGAGCGGCTGCTGCACGTCCAACTGGCTCAGATTTTTTCACAGGAGATGGTGTTGGTTGAACCTTCACTTCTTCTGCTTTATGAATCGGAGCTGCTACCTTAGCCGGTTCTGCTGTTGCGACTGCAGGCTTAGGTTTAGCACCACCTGAAACAAGCGTGATCTCTGGTTTCTTTTCAGAGCCAATACCTGTTGCTACCACGGTTACACGGAATTCATCAGACATGTCAGGGTCTAATGAAGTACCAATTACAACTGTAGCATTATCAGAAGCAAATGCTTTAACCGTGTTACCCACGATTTCAAATTCATCCAGACGCATGTCCATGCCAGCAGTAATGTTAACCAACACACCACGAGCACCAGCTAGGTCGATATCTTCAAGTAGTGAGT
Organism: Vibrio gallicus; assembly: GCF_024346875.1. NCBI lineage: Bacteria > Pseudomonadati > Pseudomonadota > Gammaproteobacteria > Vibrionales > Vibrionaceae > Vibrio > Vibrio gallicus. The sequence continues at coordinate 355,382 of NZ_AP024871.1, read as the reverse complement.
GTGAAATTGCAGCTTCTGCCGCTTCTTCCGCACGGTCTTCACCAGTAGATACACCGCTACCCATCATAGCTTGACCCATCTCAGACATTACGGTTCGAACATCTGCAAAGTCAACGTTGATCATACCTGGGCGAGTAATCAGCTCCGCAATACCTTGTACTGCATCTTTGAGTACATCGTTTGCATAACCAAATGCTTCTAATAGAGTTACATTGCGACCATAAACTTTAAGTAGTTTCTCATTTGGAATGGTAATCAAAGAATCGACATGCTTAGAAAGCTCCTCGATACCTTGTTCAGAAAAAGCTAAACGCTTCTTACCTTCAAAACCAAATGGCTTGGTAACTACTGCTACAGTAAGTACACCAATCTCTTTCGCAATTTCAGCAATAACCGGAGCAGCACCAGTACCTGTACCGCCGCCCATACCAGCTGCGATAAATACCATGTCAGCACCAGCTAGCACTTGTTTAATCGCTTCGCGATCTTCTAGGGCTGAATCACGACCTACCTGAGGGTTCGCGCCCGCGCCTAGACCTTTAGTAATATCAGTACCGATCTGAATGACTGAGTTAACTGTGGCCTTGCGTAGTGCCTGAGCATCGGTATTAATGCTGATAAACTCAACACCTTCGATTGACTCACGTACCATATGCTCAACAGCGTTGCCGCCGCCGCCGCCAACACCAACGACCTTGATAACCGCTTCATCATTCATTTCTGTCATCGGTTCAAACATGTGCTATCTCCGTTCCCTGGGTTCCAGGTTAAAATTCTTTTTGTATCCAATTACGCATTTTATTAAAAAAGTCGCTAAACGATGACTGTTTCGGCTCAGAGTATTCGCCATCGTCATTGAGTCGACTGTCTTTACCATAATGCAATAAACCAACTGCCGTAGAGTGGTAAGGTTCTTTTACATAGTCAGTTAGGCCTTTAACCTCGGTAGGTTTACCGATTCGGACCTGGCTGCCAAACACTCGTTCAGCACACTCAACTAAGCCTTCAATCTGTGCTGCACCACCGGTCAATACAACGCCTGCTGCAATATGGTGATGCTTAACGCCACTCTCTCTCATGCTATTCTGTGCGTGTTCAATAGCCTGATTAATCAAGCCCATGAGTTCAGTATAACGTGGTTCTATAACTTCCGATAAGGTTTGTCGCTGTAAACTGCGAGATGGACGACCACCAACACTAGGCACATTGACCGTGTCATCTTTGCTTACTAATTCACTCTTAGCACAACCGTATTTCGCTTTAATTTCTTCAGCGTCATTAATTGGCGTACCAAATGCAAATGCAATATCACTAGTTACAGAATTGCCCGCATACGAGAACACTTCTGTATGACGAAGAGCACCGCCGGTCCATAGAGCTACGTCCATGGTTCCTGCGCCGATATCCACCACACAAACACCCAATTCTTTTTCATCTTCGGTAATAACAGCATCACTTGCCGCTAAACCGGAAAAGACCAATTGCTCTACGGTTAATCCGCAACGCTCAACAGCCTTTATTACGTTTCGCGCCATATCGTTATGGCATGAAATCATATGAACACTAACCTCCATACGTACACCAGAAAGCCCTAATGGATTCTTGATGCCGCCTAGGTGGTCAATCTTAAATTCTTGTGGGATAACATGAAGAATTCGTTCTTCTTCACCAATCTTAATCGAACGAGCAGTATGGATTGCACGATCCATATCTTCTTGGGAGACCTCTTCATCAGAGATCGTTCCCATTCCTTTCTCTATTCGGCTAGTAATATGCTGGCCAGAAATCGATAGGAATACATTGCTGATTTTACACTCAGCCATTAGTTCCGCTTGGTTGACAGCGCGCTCTACAGACTTAATAACGGAATCCAGATCGTTTACACCACCCTTATCCATGCCTCGAGAAGGACTACTGCCAGATCCAATAATATTGATCTGTCCGTCTGGAAGGATTTCACCGACTAACGCTGAAATCGTTGCAGTGCCAATATCCAGACCGACAATCAAACTATCATCCATGCCCTTGGTCATTATTACTCTCTACTCTTTTTGATCCGACAACCAGCCTATTGCAGCTCCAGTGTCGTAGCGTAAGTCTATGTAACTGATCTGTTGTGCTTTTTCATCCAGGTGCTGGTAAAGCTCAATAAACCGCTCAACCCTTTCATCCAACGCTTCCTTACCTAATTCTAGGCGGATGCCATTATCTAAAATTAATTGCCACGCACGCCTATCATTGAGAACCACTGAGGTGATTTCTAGGCCTAACGCGTTAAATTTTGGGGTAATTTTATGCCAAGTATCTAACACTTGTTGGCTCGAATTTTTTGGGCCATACAGGCGCACAATATCTTGATCTTTCTGATGCAACCCCCCTGCATCAGCATCAAAAACAACGGCATGATCATCAAGTAAAGCGTTGCCATTCCAGATAGCTATCGGAGTATGCTCTACAACAAACACCTTTACTGTATTTGGCCACTGCTTACGTACAGATGCATTTTCTACCCAAGGTAAAGACTCTACTGCTTGTTGCAATTGGTCTACATCCTGAGTCATGAAGGTTCCAAGGGGCATGATATTTGATAGCGCATGCTGGACATCGGAGTTATGTACATACTCCAAGTCACCCTGTAAAACAAATTGAGAAAGGGGTAACCGCCCACCATCTCGCATCCATGTCACTGTGGCACTAATTCCAACAGCAATTGCGACCACCACAGCGATAAAAAAGCTGAAATCTGTCCAAGAAAACTTAAATTTTCGAGCTATTGTCGTCTCTGTTTCGACGTTTAATACTGATTCCATATTATTAAGTGCGTCGACTTCCTAATTAATAGCTTATCTAAGCCTACAGACAAGCAATACTTACATGATTATACTTGCCTGAGGCCATCTTTCCATACCAATAAAACACAATTCTTGTAAGAATTTAGCTTTTTTGCATAGTTTCAATGTTAAGTTCGAGTGTTTCTAACTTTTTAGCAACTTTACCTACGTCTCCAGCCCCTTGGGTAAGAACTAAATCACCGTCTTTAATCAAGTTTGCTAACACACTTGGTAATGCTTGTTGATCTGCAACAAATACAGGCTCCAGCTTACCGCGACTACGAATGGTACGACAAAGAGAGCGTCCATCCGCACCAGCAATCGCTTCTTCACCAGCAGAATAAACCTCTAGCATAATAAGCACATCAACCTTGTCTAATACGTTAGCAAAATCATCATAGAGATCGCGCGTACGGCTGTATCTATGTGGCTGGAAGATCATAACTAAACGCTTATCTTCCCAGCCAGCACGAGCAGCTTCAATGGTAACGTCAACTTCACTCGGATGATGACCGTAATCATCGACTAACATAGCCTTGCCATTACCCGTTTCAAATTCACCTAAATGCTCGAATCGACGCCCAGTACCTTGAGTTGCAGACAAAGCAACAACAATCGCTTCATCTGAGATATCATCCTCAGTTGCGACTGCAATCGCTGCCGAAGCATTTAACGCATTGTGCTTGCCCGGTAAGTTGAGTGTGATATCTAGGTCGGCTTTACCTTTTCGCTCCACCGTAAATAAACTTTTATGGCCCTGTTGGCGATAGTTAGTAATACGTACATCTGCATCTTTACAGAAACCGTAGGTAATAACCTGACGGCTTATTTGAGGCAGCATCTCTCGAATAACAGGATCATCGACACACATAATAGCCTGACCATAGAAAGGCAGTTTATGCAGAAAATCAATAAACGTTTGTTTAAGTACACTAAAGTCACCACCATAAGTATCCATATGGTCGGCTTCTATGTTGGTGACAATCGCCACCATAGGCTGTAAGTGCAAAAACGAAGCATCACTTTCATCCGCTTCTGCTATCAGGATTCGACTCGACCCTAAGCGTGCATTGGTACCGGCACTCTTAACCAAGCCGCCATTAACAAATGTTGGATCAAGACCTGCTTCTGAATAGATTTGAGTAACCAAAGCCGTAGTTGTGGTTTTGCCATGAGTCCCAGCGACTGCAATCCCATGACGATAACGCATTAATTCAGCAAGCATTTCAGCGCGACGAACAACCGGAATACGAGCCTCTTGCGCAGCTTTTAGCTCTGGGTTGTGTTGATTGATCGCGGTAGAAACCACCACCACACTCGCACCATCAATATTAGACGCACAATGGCCAATAAAAACCTTGGCACCCTTGGCAGTTAAGCGCTCAGTCACGACATTATTCGCAATATCTGAGCCAGAGATGGCATAGCCTTCATTTAATAACACCTCGGCAATGCCACTCATGCCAGCACCACCGATACCAACAAAGTGGATACATTGCACTCGGCGCATTTCAGGGATCATGGCGCGGATCTGCGCTAGGTTCTGCTTATGTTCAATTACCATTAGGTTCTCTTTTCTTATTTTGCTAGCGCTTGAATGGCCTGTGCCACAACTTTATCTGCACTCACTTTAGCCGCTAAACGAGACTGGGTTGCCATATGCAGCAACTGTTCGCGGGTTAAGCCATTTAACATATCGTACAATGCATCAACTGAAAGTACATCTTGCTCTATCATCTTGGCCGCATCAGCCTCAACCAAATAATCTGCATTTAATGCCTGTTGGCGATCTTTATGCGGGTAAGGAATAAATATTGCGGCTAAACCAGCGGCGGATACCTCAGATACAGTCAATGCTCCAGAGCGACATACAATTACGTCTGCCCATGCATAGGCCTCATCAACATCATCAATAAAATCAGTGACTTTGGCTTGGTTTACTCCAGCTTGCTGGTATCTGGCATTTACATCCGCAGAGTTATTTTTACCGACCTGATGCCAGATGGTATAACCTGAGTTCAGTTTGCCCATTACCTGTGGCAGGGTATGATTTAGGATGCGAGCGCCCTGACTCCCCCCCATAACCAAAACACGAATATCGCCCTGACGTCCACTCAATCGAACCTCTGGGCTCGGCAATGCCACCACGCTACTGCGCACCGGATTACCCACTACTTCTGCATCCTTGAATGCGCCGGGAAATGCTTGAAAAACTTTACTTGCAACCTTAGCTAGCCAGCCGTTAGTTAAACCTGCAACCGCATTTTGTTCGTGCAGAACTAACGGGATACCACACAGCTTAGCCGCGATACCACCGGGACCACTAACATAGCCCCCCATACCTAAAACCACATCGGGCTGATAAGCTTGAATATATTTCTTGGCTTGGCGTATCGCATTAACGATCTGAAAAGGTGCGGCAATCAGCTTTTTAGCGCCCTGACCACGCAGGCCTTTTACCTTAATAAAATCAATTTCAATACCGTGCTTAGGAACAAGATCGGCTTCCATACGGTCAGCCGTACCTAACCAGCGAATTTCCCAGCCATGCTGCTGCAAATATTTAGCCACTGCTAACCCCGGAAAGACATGCCCTCCAGTACCACCAGCCATAACTAACAGACGCTTATTTCGTGTCATTATTTGTATCCTGATTAAAGGAGTCTAGATATTCCTCAACCCTGTATTCATGATCGATTCGAAGCACAATTGCCACTGCAATCGACATAATAATTAAACTAGAACCGCCATAACTAATTAGGGGCAAGGTCAGCCCTTTTGTTGGTACCATACCCGCAGCAGCCCCAACATTGACCACGGTCTGGAATGCAAACCAGATCCCAAAACCAAATGCAAGATAGCCACTAAAGACATGCTTAGCCTCAAAGGCTCGTTTACCAATAAAGATGATCTTAAATACTAGAGCAAAGAGTAATAGCAATATTGCACATACCCCCACAAACCCAAGCTCTTCGCCAATAACCGCAAATACAAAGTCGGTATGTGCTTCAGGGAGATACGCAAGTTTCTGTATCGAGTTACCTAACCCTTGCCCCATCCATTCACCACGACCAAATGCCATAAGTGACTGCGTTAGCTGATAACCACTGCCAAAGGGGTCTTCCCAAGGGTTCATAAACGAGGTAACACGCTTAACACGGTAAGGTTCAATTGCAATAAGAACCATAATGCTAAGCACCCCCATCGCAGCTAACGACAAGAACTGCCAGAGCTTAGCCCCAGCAATAAACAGCATGCCAAACATAGTCACTAGCATTACGACTACCGTACCTAAGTCAGGTTGGCCAAGTAACAATATGGCTAGAGTTCCAAATACCAGCATAGGTTTAATAAAACCACCAAAAAAGGTACTACGCACCTCTTCTTGCTTACGAACTAGGTAGCTGGCCATAAATATAAACAGAGAGAGCTTTGCCAATTCTGCTGGCTGGAAGTTTATCGGACCTAATGGAATCCAACGCGATGCACCATTTACCGATTTACCTGCGACCAATACTATAAATAGCATCAATACACAGACGATAAGCATCAGCGTACTCCAATTCATCCAGTAGCGCGTAGGGATATGCATAGCAACCGCCATTACACACACTGACAAAGAAAGATAAATCGCATGCTTAAACATGTAGTGGAACGGCGCATTAAAGTCAGAATAACTTGCTTGAATCGATGCCGATGACACCATAACCAAGCCAATCAGCATCAGCATCAGCGACAACCATACCAATTGGCGATCATACATGACCGGCATCGCCTTCACTGGCTCTGGTTCTGGTTTTGATTCCGTCTCTGGCAAAATTTCTGCTTGAGTATCTGCCGATTCAATAAGTACATCCGGTTGGTCTGCAACCATTTCAGTTGAGAATTTGGATTTTGCATTATCCGATGATCCCTTACCATGGAATCGATTAAACCACTTCATAAACATCTTTTATTAATTATAAGGGATTGTAGATTTAGCTAACTTGGTAAAAAAATCACCACGCTGCATAAAATTCGCAAACTGATCAAAACTGGCACAAGCAGGAGACAGCATCACCATATCACCCATTCTTAATTGGGGGCGGATGACTGATATCGCCTGTGACATATCCTGAAAATACACACTATTGGATGATAGTGGCATAAATTGCTCTCCATCTGCGCCAAAACAGCACAGCTGAACATTAAGTTGGCTTAGAGCTGGGGCTAATTCTGAAAAATCGGCTCCTTTGCCATCGCCACCTACCAATAAATAAAGCACGCCAGGTAGCTGTAAGCCCTGAATGGCAGCAAGGGTACTGGCGACATTGGTAGCCTTAGAGTCATTTACCCACACTACGCCACTCTCTCGACTTACAACCTGACAGCGATGGCTTAAGCCTTGATAACTCCTAAGGGTATCAAGGGCTAACAATACATCGACCTCAGCCGAATCAAGTAACGCTATAGCCGCAAGTACATTAAGCTGGTTGTGCTGCCCAACCAAAGACAATTCATCAGCGGCAATAAGAGGCTGACCTTGTTTGGTTAACCAAGTTTTACCGTCATTTTCTGCAAGGCTGTACTTTGCCTGTGACAGACCGAATTCAACCACATCATCAGTGCTACCATCGGGATAGGTTGCTTTATCGTTGAAATTTACAATCTTGGTTTCAGCGCACTCGAAGATGCGTAACTTAGCCTGGCGATAATCCGCCATACCAATATAGCGATCCATGTGGTCTTCAGAGAGGTTCAAAAATGCAGCTGCTTTTAGTTTCAGGCTTGATGTTGTTTCAAGCTGAAAGCTTGATAACTCCAATACATACAGGTCAGCATCTTGTGTAAGTAAATCAAGAGCTGGAACGCCAATATTACCACCAACGCCAACCTTAAAGCCTGCTGCTTGAGCCATTTCACCAGTTAGGTCTGTAACTGTGCTTTTACCATTTGAACCAGTAATCGCGAGTACCGGCTTGTTTACCGCCCACGCAAACAACTCAATATCGCCGACAACCTTAACTCCAACTGCCATAGCCTGTTGCAATGGCTCACAAGCAAGAGCAATACCGGGATTGGCAACGATAAGGTCAGCATCATTCAACCATTGCTGATTCCACTCGCCACAGTGTAGCTCTACCCCCGTAGGGAGTTGATCCGCGCCAGGAGGCTGTGATCGAGTATCGATAACCTGAATGGATAAGTCTTGAGTTAGGGTCAGCAAGTGACGCACAACAGACAATCCAGTAATTCCCAAGCCAACGACGACAACCTTATTAATACCTTGCCAATGTTGCATTGCTTAACGTACCTTCAAGGTCGCAAGACCAATTAAAACTAGAACGATTGAGATAATCCAAAAGCGCACGATAACACGTGGCTCTGGCCAGCCTTTAAGTTCATAGTGGTGATGAATTGGAGCCATACGGAATACACGCTGACCACGTAGCTTGTATGAACCAACCTGTAAGATTACCGACAGCGTCTCCATAACAAATACGCCCCCCATAATCACTAATACAAATTCTTGGCGTACCAATACCGCAATAGTACCCAGTACTCCACCTAGTGCTAATGAACCAACATCACCCATAAATACTTGTGCTGGGTAGGTGTTAAACCATAAGAATCCAAGCCCGGCACCAACAATTGCAGTGCAGAAAATAACCAGCTCACTAGTATATGGGATATAAGGAATATGCAAATACTGTGCAAAGTTAACGTTGCCTGTGGCGTAGGCAATAATAGCAAAGCCAGCTGCAACCAAAATAGTTGGCATGATGGCTAATCCGTCTAGACCATCGGTAAGGTTTACAGCATTGCTGGTACCAACAATTACGAAATAGGTCAGGACAATATAAAACAGCCCCAGTTGCGGCATAATATCTTTAAAGAAAGGCACTACTAATTGTGTAGCCGCCGTATCTTGACCGTGCACATACAGTGCAAATGCCACGACTATCGCAATTGCGGATTGCCAGAAATATTTCCAGCGCGCAATCAAGCCATCGGTATTTTTACGCACTACCTTACGATAATCATCTACAAAACCGACTGCACCGTAGCCAAGCAGTACAAACTGCACCGCCCAAACATAAGGGTTAGTAAGGTCAGCCCATAGTAGCACCGTGATGGTGATAGCCGCTAAGATCATCACCCCACCCATAGTGGGTGTGCCGTGTTTACTTAGGTGAGATTCCGGACCATCATGACGAACGATCTGACCTATTTGCATCATCTGTAGACGAGCGATCAATTTCGGTCCAATCCAAAGAGAGAGACCTAACGCCGTCAAAATACTCATGATCGAGCGGAAAGACAGGTAATCAAATAGTCGGAAAAAAGAGAAATATGGCTGAATTAAGTCCGCTAGCCAAATAATCATTTAAGCTTCTCCTTCAAAGCAGCGGCAATCTTGCCCATCTGTGCACTATTGGCACCTTTCACAAGCAAGGTATGGTGGGATTGTGAGTCGATTAGTATGTGTTGTTCTATATAGTCCAGCATAGTTTGGTGGTCATCAAAATGAGTGCCCCCCGTTTGCTGGCTAATAACCTCAGTGTCATCACCATAGGTTAGAACATGTTCAAATGAAAATTGAGCTGCATGTTGTCCGACTTGACGATGAAGTTCAATACTTTCTTCACCAAGTTCCGCCATAAACCCAAGAATCAACCAACGTGTACCTGAAAAATTAGACAACAAATCTGCTGCCGCCTTCATAGCAGGAACGCTGGCGTTATAGCTATCATCAATAAGTCGAATTTTATCGGTTAATGACTCAAGTGCAACTCTACCTTTAACCTGGGTTAAAGCTTGGAGCCCCTCGATTATACGCGGTAGTTCAATCCCCATATTCAAGGTGATAGCAGTCGCCGCTACAGCATTAGCTACATTATGCTTTCCGACAACGCTAAGAGATAACAGCGCCGTATCAGATGGAGTGTGCAGTTGGCATGTTGCATAGCCGTCAGCATCCACCTCAATATTAGAAGCGTAAAAATCAGCCTGTGAGTTTTGTAACGCAAAGGTTTGAACTTGAGTATGTGACAATTTTTCCTGCCACAGCTCTGCACCATGACTATCTAAGTTGTACAGCGCTAAGCCTTGTTCACTCAAGGTGTTAAAAATCTCACCTTTGGCTTGCTTAACCCCGTCAATAGAGCCAAAGCCTTCAAGGTGTGCCGCGGCCACATTGTTAACCAGTGCAATATCCGGTTTAACTAATCCAACCGTATAATCAATTTCACCGATATGGTTAGCGCCCAGTTCTATCACTGCAAAGTCATGCTGCTCATTGGCTCTCAACAGGGTCAATGGTGCGCCAATATCGTTATTAAAGTTACCTAAGGTCGCAACAACATTACCTTCTAAACCTAGGATAGAAGCAACCATCTCTTTGACTGTGGTTTTACCGCAGCTACCAGTAATCGCTACGGTTGGGATTTGTAGTGTCGAAAATACCCAAGCGCTCAATTGCCCTAAAGCAATCCGCGTATCATTGACCACCAGTTGCGGAATATCAATCGGTAGAACTCGTTCAACCAATAGTGCTGATGCACCACTAGCAGCAACATCCTCACAAAAATCATGGGCATCGAATTTATCACCTACTAAAGCAATAAACAGCTGTTGTGGTTCGATATGTCGACTGTCAGTAGAGACAGATATAATAGAGGTATCGTCACCAACCAACTGAGCACTAAGCGGCTCAACCAGTTGCGATAATGAGCAACTAATCATACGCTAATACCCAATAGATTCATTGCTGACTCCCTGTCTGAATAATGGATGGTTTTATCTCCAATGATTTGATAGTCCTCATGCCCTTTTCCTGCCAGCAAGATAATATCTTGAGCAGTTGCATTTTCAATAGCATAAGACAAGGCACAAAATCTATCATGCTCGACTTGTACTGAGCTTTGTTCACTTATGCCCGCCAACATATCTTGAATGATTTGTTGAGGGTCTTCACTGCGGGGATTATCATCGGCCAAGATCACCTTATCGGCAAAACGTGAACCAATCTCGGCCATCATAGGTCGCTTACCGCGATCTCTATCACCGCCACAGCCAAATATAGCCCAAAGTTTACCTTTACAATGCACTCTAAGTGCACATAAAGCTTTCTCTAATGCATCCGGGGTATGAGCATAGTCAACCACTATCTTAGCCATGTCAGTTTTATGAAAAAGTTCCATTCGCCCTATCACTGGCGTTAACTCAGCCGCTGTTTTTTCTAGCGCACTTCGCTCAACGCCGAGAGCGAGTAGCGTTGCAAAAGCAACTAATAGGTTGCTGGCGTTAAATTCACCAATCAATGGTGCGACCAAACATCCAGCCCCCCAATGACTTTGATATTGAATTTCAATCCCTTGCTCAGAATACTTAACCTCAGAGGCGTAGATATAAGCAGCCGTTGCTGGCTTGCTAATCAAGGAAACCGCAATCGCGTCGGGTAACTCTTCCAGCCACTGCCTTCCAATACTGTCATCAGCGTTAATAATTTTGTGCTGACAGGCATGCTGAGTAAAAAGGCTCTGTTTCGCTTTCGCGTATTCTGCCATGTTGCCATGATAATCGAGGTGATCTCGACTCAGGTTAGTAAACACACCTGCGGCAAATGTTAGGGCCTTAATTCTATGCTGAACTAAACCGTGAGATGAGGTTTCAAGTGCCGCAAATTTTGCGCCTTGTTGTTTCAATTCACTTAAAATCTTGCGAATTTCTATCGCACTACCTGTGGTATTTTTAGCTTGCTGTAGGTTCTCAAGAAAGCCATTTCCGGTCGTTCCCATAACCGCTGTAGGTAGCTCAACTTTACTCAACCATTGCGCCATTAGCTGGGTAATTGTGGTCTTACCATTAGTACCCGTAACGGCAATAAGCTCTAACCCAGAACTTGGGTACAAACGACCCGCAAGCTCAGATAAGTGTTCAACAAGGGAATCGAGATAGACAATTACCGTATTTTCGACCCACTGTATGGTGCCATGCGGATAGCCAGCATCACTTTGCGCTAAAACCGCGTTGGCCCCAGCATTTATAGCGTTAGATATGAACTTCCTACCATCTACAGCATGCCCTTTGATCGCAACAAAAGTACTACCTTGGGTGACTGCTCGGCTATCAAGCTCTAGCTCGGTTATCGTAATAGCCTCAAGCTTGGTTTCTGTTGTGATAAGCCAAGGCTGTATAAGGTATGGCAGTGTAATATTTGAAGGCATGTCTAATTATCCTTTGCTGCATCAGGGGTAACGTTCAAGATCTGAAGTGCTCCCTTCATAACTTCACCGAATACTGGCGCTGCTACTGCACCACCGTAATATTCATCCCCTTGAGGCTCATTGACGACCACAACCATAGCGATTCTCGGGTGACTTATTGGTGCAAGACCTGCTGTAAGTGATACATATTCATCACTGTATCCTCCCGAGTTGGCTTTACGCGATGTCCCTGTTTTTGCGCCGACACGATAACCAGGCACACGGGCGTGAATCGCAGAACCGCCAGGCTGAGTAACGGCTTCAAGCATCAACAATAACTTAGCAACGTTTTCCTTTGAGGCGATTCGCTTCGGCTCCAAGCCTCCCGTCTGCCCTTGAACGATATGCAAAGGCATATCCATACCGTAATTCCCTAACGTGGCATAAGCGTGCGCAAGCTGTAATGGAGTTAACGCAATACCATAACCAAAGGCGAGAGTCGCAATCTCAAACTTAGACCAGCGACGACGGTTTGGAAATAGGCCGGCTGTCTCACCAACTAGGTTAAGCCCTGACATTGAGCCAAATCCAACTGAGCTATAGGTACCCAGCAATGCTTCTAATGGCATCCCTAATGCAAGCTTTGCTACCCCAACGTTACTTGATTTCTGCAAAATAGTTTTCAGGTCAGCCTTGCCCACTGGCGAGCCATCTCTGACTCGGCTACCCCCTATTCTGAAAAAGCCATTTCCAGTATCAACGATGGTATGCTCATCAGCCGTTCCTGTTTCAAGGGCGGTTAAAACAACAAAGGGCTTAATCGATGAACCCGGCTCTATCGCATCGGTAATCGCGCGGTTACGCATCCTAAAAGTTTGCAATTGATCACGAGCGTTTGGGTTATATGACGGGGCATTCACCATCGCCAAGACTCCCCCAGTTTGCACATCGATCATCACAATAGTACCAGAGGTTGCTCTATGGTCAGCAACCGCTTGTTTAATTGCGCGATACGCAATAGCTTGTATGCGCTGGTCGATAGTAAGTTTTAACGGCTTACCTTGCTGTCCTTGCTTGGAAGAGATATTTTCAACCACGCGACCATCTCGGTCTTTACGGACCTTTCGCGATCCATCAGAGCCCGAGAGCCACTTATCGAAACTTTTCTCTATACCTTCTTGACCATGCCCATCTACGCCAGTAATCCCGACAATATGAGCACTCACCTCACCTGCAGGGTAATAGCGTCGAGACTCACTCGACATACCAATGCCTTTGAGCTTCAACTCTTTGATGTACTTAGCCATCGCAGGGCTCACTTGACGCTGCAAGTAGATAAAACGGCGATGCTTATGGCTATCAATACGATGAATCAGTTCATCTCGGTCAAGATGAAGAACATCGGCCAGTGCATGCCAACGTTTAACATCTTGCAACCCGTCGCCTTTTTCAAAGATGGTTTTAGGGTCAGCATAAACAGCTTGCACCGGGACACTAATGGCAATTTGCTCGCCATTTCTATCCGAAATAATGCCGCGAGCAGACCTTACCGCATGCACGCGAACCGAGCGCATATCACTCTGCTTAATTAGGGTTCCTGGCTCAATAATTTGGATATAAGCAACTCGTGCAACTAGCGAACCCAGTAATAACAAGACAAAAGCCAATACAGTCATATAGCGCCAGCGGATGATCCCTGACTCCATAACCTCTGTCATTGCGGGTGTTTTCTTAGGGGCTACACGTTTATTCTTATTCTTCGGCTTGCTTTTTTTAGCTGCTACTTTTTTAGGCTTCATTTCAATCTAACCAAAACTTCTTTGTCTGAATCAGGACGAATCATATCCAATTCAGATACTGCTATTTTTTGTACACGACTGTGTTCAGAAAGGGAGTTCTCTTCAATGATCAGGTTACGCCATTCATCATCCAGCTTTTCACGAGCGGTCAATTGTTGGTTTTTCTGATCGATAGCGTGGCGTGTCAGGTGCGTCGTCAGTACTACTGACATCGCACTAAAGAAAATAATAATTAGCAGAAACATTGAGATCCGCCCTGCGGTAAACAGATCCTGCACTATGTGCATACCTAATAACGGAACCTGTTCGTGATCTGGCGTTTCAATACGCTCACCAAATGGCTTTAGAATCAACTCCTTTAGAGAAGGCTTACTCCTAGGACGAGCAAAAGGTTTGGTGTTCGCTTTTGGTTTTTTGTTACGCGCGTTAACTTTGCTCTTGCCACCAGTTAAGGCTTTAACAGGCTTAATTAACTTCCTTGTATGTTGAATCATAATTTTTCAGCAATTCTTAATACCGAGCTTCTGGCTCGTATATTGACATCAAGTTCAGATTTGGACGGCTTTATCGCCTTGCCAACAGTTTTAAATACCGCGCTACCCAATTCCTTAATTTGGTCTTCAGTTAATGGCATACCATGTGGTACTTGAGGGCCTCGGCTCTCTTTACGCATAAACTGTTTAACCATACGGTCTTCTAAAGAGTGGAAACTAATAACAGACAACCGCCCTTGCGGGGCTAGTACTTGCTTGGCACCATTTAGTGCAGTAGCAATTTCATCCAATTCACTATTAATATAGATTCGAAAGGCTTGAAAGGAACGGGTCGCTGGGTGCTTTTTCTCTTTATAACTTTTTGGTGCCGCTTCCGAGATCAGCTTGGCTAACTGAGAGGTACGTATCAGAGGCTCATTTTCTTCGTTTTCACGATAGGCTACGATAGCTTTGGCGATGCGCCATGCGTGTTTATCTTCACCAAACTCACGAATAACCCAACAAATATCCTCAACATCTGCGTCTTCTAACCACTTAGACACAGGGATACCTGAGGTAGGATCCATACGCATATCTAGTGGTCCATCTTTCATAAAGCTGAATCCACGTTCGGCATCATCTAGCTGCGGGGAAGAGACCCCGAGGTCTAGAAGTACCCCATCAACCTTATCTTTTAGACCACGTTCGATTGCATACTCAGCAATCCCAGAGAATGGACCGTGGATAATGGTAAACCTAGGATCATCAATTTTGCTGGCTTCCGCAATTGCTTGAGGATCTCTATCTATGCTGTAAAGTTTTCCGTTTTCACCTAGTTTAGATAGGATGGTACGGCTGTGACCGCCACGGCCAAAAGTGCCATCGATATAAATGCCATCAGGCTTAATATTTAGGCCGTCAATAGACTCATTCAACAGCACCGATACATGCTTGAATTGTTCGCTCATTGGAGAAGCTCAGCTAGTTTAAAATAAACAGTACTTTAGTGTACTGAATTCAAAGAGCTTAGTCAGCGTTTGTGTGCTAAATCTCACAATAATTCTACGTAAAAAACGTTATATAGCGGAAATTATGATGCTGGAAGCATAAGGATTTTGAAAGTTGAGCTTGCAGAAATAATAAAGCCTCGAACAAACGTTCGAGGCTTTATTATTTTATTGGTGGAGCATACCGATAAGCCGGGTTCTGTACCGCTTGCGCGGTGATAGCCATTCGTCTAGGCCAGCAATCGCTCACTGGCTCAAGCAACCTACCCGCTCTCTTACGCGAGCAACGCAATGTGAGAGCCTATTTGGTCTTGCTTCGGGTGGAGTTTACCTTGCTACGAACTGTTACCAGTCGCACGGTGCGCTCTTACCGCACCCTTTCACCCTTACCTGTGCCCGAAGGCCATCGGCGGTTTTCTCTCTGCTGCACTTGTCGTGGGCTTGCGCCCCCCAGGCGTTACCTGGCACCCTGCTCTATGAAGCCCGGACTTTCCTCCCCTCCGTCAGTCTCCCGAAGGACATCAACGAAGCAGCGACTATCTGGTTAGCTCCGTGGCAGATTGTATAGCGTCCAACCTAAAATGTCTACCGCCAGATTGGGTTCAGCTTAGGTTCTCTAAACCCCACTTATACAGGGCATTCTTTTTAAGGTTGTAAATCTCAGAAGCCAAAGCAGCTGCTTTCTTCAAAGGGAGTTCTTTTACTAAAATACCTAAGGTGCGCTTAACCTCTTCTGGCAATTCATTATCAGCCTGCTCACGGTGACCATGCACCAATAACACCATTTCACCACGAATACGGTTACTATCTTCGTTTAACCAAGGAATCAATTCACCTAACGGCATTCCCTGAATCGTCTCAAAGGTTTTTGTTAGCTCTCGAGCTAGCACTACCTGACGGTCCTCTCCAAGAATAGCGAGCATGTCATCTAAAGAATCAAGGATACGATGCGGTGACTCATAAAAGATACAGGTGCGCTCTACCTTGGCCAAAGACATAAATTTGTCACGACGCCCTTTGCTCTTAGGTGGTAAAAAACCTTCAAAGCTAAAACGGTCTGACGGCAAACCTGAAGCACTCAATGCTGCTATCACGGCACATGCCCCAGGCAGTGGAACCACTCGAATCCCAGCGCTACGACACTGATTAACGAGATGATAGCCTGGATCACTAATAAGTGGCGTTCCAGCATCAGACACTAGGCCAATATTTTGTCCGCTCAGTAATCTTTCCACCAACACTTGGGCTTTTTGCTGCTCGTTGTGGTCATGTAAAGCAAAGGTTCGAGTTGAAATATTCAGGTGCGATAGCAAACGTCCGGTATGTCTTGTATCTTCCGCTGCTATTAGGTCAACTTGGTTTAAAACCTCAATTGCACGCTGAGTTATATCCCCCAAATTTCCTATTGGAGTAGGCACAATAAAGAGTGTTCCTACGGAAGATTCTAAAGAATTGTTATCTGTCATTTGTTTACCGTCACTTGAAGGATTAATATAGAGGTAATTAACCCATACGATTTAAAGAACTCATGGCGCAAAAAAAACGATCTGGATACAGTGTATCACGCATTTTTACCCCAATTGCATTGTCTGTACTTCTCGCTGCTTGCTCAACCCAACCTTCTGGGCCGGACGTAGCGCAACAGTCTAATATTCTTAATGAGCCAACTCAAACCTCTGAGTTTTATCTCATGAAGGCGGACTCTACTGAGGGTGCATTGCAAGTCGATTGGCTTATTCTATCCCTAAAAGCAGCTGTCGATGAAAATAATTCGGATCTAGCGAATCGTATTATACGACGTCTTGCCCAACTGCAGATGACAGAGAAGCAACAAGCTGAATGGCAACTAGCTAGAGCAGAGTTGATGGTAAACAACAATCAACCAGCAGATGCTATCAAACAGCTTAACTTCCAAAATCAATGGAAACTAGATAGACAACAGTGGCATCGATACTACGAGATGCGCTCGGAAATCTACCAAGCATTATACCTACCGATCAAAGCTGCAGAAGAATTGATCTACGGCGCTGACTTCTTAAATGAGGATCAACAGCAAGCAAACTCAGATCATATATGGGCATTACTATCATCAACCTCATTAGATGACCTTAGTGCAATCACAGTAAAAAGTGATGAAAAGGATCTCGAAGGATGGCGTACACTTGCTGTCTATAAACAGACGCTAGGCGGCAATCTACCAAGGTTGCAGAAAACCGTACAGAAATGGATTGATGAAAACGTTAGCCATCCTGCCGCGCTTTATACGCCAACAGAGTTAAAAGAAATTCTCGCTTTAGAGATCCTGCAACCGGCTAAAACTGCTCTTATTTTACCATTAAGTGGTAAGTTTGCTAAGCAAGCTAAGATTATCCGCGATGGCTTTGTATTCGCAATGATGCGCGATAAAGAGCGTGACCCAACAACGGATTACGTTATTATCGACAGCGAAAAAAACAGCATGGATGATATCGAGCAACAACTTATCGACCAAGATGTCGACTTCGTTGTTGGCCCGTTAATGAAGGATAAAATTGAGAAACTGCAACAACTACAACAAGAAAGTGCGGCTCCAATTCCAATGCTGGCATTAAACTTTCCTGATGAAGTGATTCAAAATAACCAGTTCTGCTATGTGACCCTCTCTCCTGAGCAAGAGGCTCAAGAGGCGGCAAAACACTTGGCTACGTCAGGCTATAAGTACCCATTAGTTATAGCACCAAACGGTTCATATGGACGACGTATGGCAAAGGCCTTCCAACAGCAGTGGGCACAGCAACAAGACACCAAAGCTGCTGCAGCTTACTTTAAATCAAATAGCCAGCTACAGTTTGCGGTAAATAATGTATTTGGCATACAGCAGAGCAAACGTCGTATTGCACAAATGGATAATTTGGTAGGTATGGAGATGGAAGCTACCGAGCGTTCACGTCGTGATATTGATGCGGTGTATATCATAGCGAAAGACTCTGAGCTGAATCTGATTAAACCATTTATTAATGTGGCGATTAACCCAGAAGCGACACCACCGAAGCTGTACGCTAACTCATTGAGTCACTCAGGTATACAGCGTGCATCTCAAGACTTATCTGGTGTTATCTATAGCGATATACCAATGCTAGTAAACCCTGATCCCGCACTAGAAAAAGAGATGCAATCAGTGTGGAGTAAATCAAACTTCCAGATTATACGCTTACGTGCTCTAGGCATGGACGCATATAGTTTAGTGAATTCACTGCCAAATATGAAAGTAAGCCAAGGGCTAACTGTTCCAGGTCAGACTGGCGTACTAAGCATTGATGACTCATGTGTTGTTCAACGCCAGCTTAGCTGGGCTGAATATGAGTCTGCTAAGTAAGTTTAAGATTGGACAACAGTATGAAACCCAGGCTCTGCAGTTTTTGCAGGGCCAAGGCCTTACGCTAGTAGAACGTAACTTTCGAGCTAAATGTGGTGAAATAGACCTCATTATGCTCGAAAATGACGAAATTATTTTTGTAGAAGTGAAATATCGCAGCCACACAAATTTTGGAGTGGCTAGTGAAAGCGTGACTCGAGCCAAGCAATCTAAGCTCATAAAAACAGCCCAGATTTGGTTAAGCACAAATAAAAAGTCAGCGCACCATACTTATTTTCGATTTGATGTCGTCACTATTACAGGACAACAGCAACAAATTGAATGGATTAAAAACGCATTAACCGAAGGATAGACATGCACGACAGCATCAAAGCCAGCTTTACCGAGAGTATTCAGATTCAAATTGCCGCAGCTGAAGCCCTCCCCGATGTCATAACCCATGCAGCGCAAGCTATGGTCAGTACCCTATTAAATGGGAACAAGATCTTATGCTGTGGTAATGGAGGGTCGAATGCAAACTCTCAGCAATTTGTATCTTGTCTATTAAATCGATTTGAAACAGAGCGCCCTAGTCTACCAGCAATGACTCTAACCTCAGATATTGCGACACTTACCGCCGTTGCTAACGACTACCACTATGAAGAGGTTTTCTCCAAGCAAGTACGAGCTATTGGACAGCAAGGTGATATCTTGCTGGCTATATCTACTAGCGGCAATAGTAAAAATATTATTAAAGCGATGGAAGCTGCAGTAACCCGTGATATGACTATAATCGCTCTCACAGGTAAAGATGGTGGTGAGATGGCAGGCTTATTAGGTGAACATGATGTTGAAATTCGTATTCCTTCAAATCGTACTGCTCGAATCCATGAAATGCATATGTTGACCCTGCATTGTCTGTGTGATCTTATTGATCAGGTCTTATTTCCTAGCCATAGCTAATAACCGTCAAAGGGTGAAATCATGTTGTACACTCGACAATTAAAATTAGTCATATTAACTCTATTTGCCAGTTTTGCCCTCAGTGGCTGCGCAGGAATGCTAACCCTAGGCTCAGATACACCAAGCGTCTCTGATGTGCGCTCTACAAGTCAGGTTTGGCAAGACAATAATATCGAATTTGAAGCCGCTGCACTGAGCAACAAGCCGCCCTTTAGAGGCCATTCTCGTATTGCTGCAAATGCTTATCGTGGACGGGTGGTGCTAATCGGTCAGATTGCAACAGAGCAACAGAAACAACAAGTTGAAGAACAAGTTAAGCTGGTTAAAGGCGTAAATAAAGTCTACAACCAGCTGCAAGTAGGACCGGTTGTCGATGTTAGCCAGATGAGTCGTGACAGCTGGATAACCACCAAAGTGAAGTCGTTCTTAACGCGTGAAGCAAAGCTTAAAGGTGCTAGCATTAAGGTCATCACTGAAAACAATGAAGTATTTCTATTTGGTTATGTTACCGCTGAACATGCCAATATTGCGACCGAGGTTACGCGCAATGTCTCAGGCGTAAAGCATGTAATTCGAGGATTTGTGGTAGCTGAAAACGCCATTGATGATGTCGACAAACCTAGCGAGCCTGAGCGCCGTGAAGCCACCGTAGAAGATATTATTGAATCAACGCCAACTCAAGCCACTACGACAAACGAGAATAGCGTAACCAATCAAACATCACAGGCAGATGAATCAGACAACACCAATTCTACCGACGATGATGACGCTGTTGCTGAAGACTCCAATCAACCCTATATAGACTCTTCTGATAGAATCACTGAGGAAGACCTGTAACAACAAAAAAGTCTCGCATATAGCGAGACTTTTATTTTATCAAAGCATAGATACTATTTTACTACACGTAAGCTAGGGCGACCTTTTGGAGGACGAGGTGATTCATCATCTGGACCACTCTCTTCATCACTAGGCGCAGCTTCAACCGGTTGAACGCTATCCGTCGAAGAGAGGTGTTGAATTTCTTCGCTCTCTTCAATATCGTCATAGGCTTCTTCTGGCTCAAACATAGTACCAGCACCGTTTTCACGAGCGTAAATTGCTTGCACAGCATAGATAGGCACAATAACCGAGTGTGGACGTCCACCAAAACGAGCATGAAAGGTTACCGCTTCATTGCTTATTTCGATATTGCCTACCGCACGTGGTGCAACGTTCAAGATAATCTGTCCATCTTGTACGTATTCATCCGGCACCCGCACTCCACTCATCATAGCGTCTACTACTAGGTGTGGTGTCAAATCATTATCAACCAGCCACTCATAAAAAGCGCGCAGCAGATATGGTCGACGTGGCGTCATTGCAGAAATATCCATTAGCGAACGAGACGCATCTCACGCTCAGCTTCAGTTAAAGAAGCAAGGAATGAGTCACGTTCAAATACGCGATTCATGTATATTTTCAGCTCTTTAGAACCTGGGCCTGTTAACTCAATACCGAAAGTTGGTAAACGCCACAATAGTGGAGCTAAATAACAATCGATCAAGCTGAAGTCTTCACTCATGAAGTACTCGCTTTCAGCGAATAACGGACCAAGCATCAGCAAGTCATTACGCAGCTTCTGACGGGCTTTTTCCGCTTCTTCCGCATTACCGCTAATCACCTTCTCAGCAAGGCTATACCAGTTACGTTGAATGCGATACATCATAAGACGATTCTTACCGCGGTCTACTGGGTATACAGGCATAAGTGGTGGATGAGGGAAACGCTCGTCCAGATATTCCATGATGATTTTTGAATCATAAAGAGTCAATTCACGGTCTACCAAGGTTGGCACAGATTTGTATGGGTTTAGCTCTGTAAGCTCAGTAGGTAAGTTTCCTTCCTCTACAAGCTCAACCTCGACGCTTACTCCCTTCTCAGCCAAGACAATACGTACTTGATGGCTAGCCATATCAGTAGCGCTTGAGAATAGAGTCATCACAGAACGTTTATTGGCAGCTACAGCCATGAGCCCTCCGGTCATTATTCAATAAAACAACAATGGAGGCATCATGCCCCCATTAAAGAAATTAGCATTACATGATATCACGATTAGTGGATATCGCGCCAATACTCTTTATATAGTAAGAAGGCAACGCCAGTAAAGACAAGCAAGAATAACAAGGCCCACAGCCCCATTTGCTCTCGCTCTACCTGAACTGGATCTCCTGCATACTCAAGGAAGTTAACCAGATCCCGAATCGCATCATCATATTCACTCTGACTTAGCTCACCAGTACCATCCGCCTTCACTCCAACCACAACACGTTGTTCTTCACCATCAACCAGCGTAGTTTCATAAACTGGCTTCGGCACACCCTGAAGCTCCTCAAGAGCGTGCGGCATACCAACACTTGGGAAGATAATGTTATTCACCCCAAATGGACGGCTCGGGTCTTCATAGAATGAGCGTAAATAAGTGTATAGCCAATCTACGCCACGAACTCGTGCGGTCAAAGTTAGATCCGGTGGCGCCGTACCAAACCATTTAGCGGCATCTTTTTCCGGAATATTGTTGGTCATCAGGTCGCCAATCGCAGCCGACGAATCAAACATTAGGTTTTCACGCATTAGATCAAGCGGAATACCTAAGTCAGTAGCAACGCGTTCATAGCGCTGATATTGAGTGGCATGACAACCAAAGCAATAGTTCATAAAGGTCTGTGCG
This sequence comes from Vibrio gallicus, assembly GCF_024346875.1. NCBI lineage: Bacteria > Pseudomonadati > Pseudomonadota > Gammaproteobacteria > Vibrionales > Vibrionaceae > Vibrio > Vibrio gallicus. The sequence continues at coordinate 333,080 of NZ_AP024871.1, read as the reverse complement.
CCACGCTGCAATGAAGCGTGGTCACGGATATCATTGTTAGCTTTGTCTAGTGCGAAGTTACCACCAGCGGCAAAACCGATAGCTGGTAACAGCGCAAACAAAAATACGAATAACTTCTTCATTATTTAGTCACCCTCGTCGGTAGCGTTTTGGTTTTTTCATTCTTGCTGTAGATAAATAAGACCACAAAGAACATAAAGTAACCCACACTAAACAAGCGTGATAAATTGGTATACAACTCTGTTGCTGGCAGGGCTCCTAGCACCCCTAAACCTACAAATGAAACCGTAAATTGAATTAAGTTAACCATATGGATCTTGCTACGGTAGCGGAACGAACGAACGTTACAGCGATCGAGCCATGGCAATAGGAATAACACCACAATTGATCCACCAAAGAACACAAACCCAATAAGTTTGTCCGGTATTGCGCGTAAAATGGCGTAGTTTGGAGAGAAGTACCAAACCGGAGCGATATGCTCAGGGGTCTTCAACGGGTTCGCAACCTCAAAGTTAGGTGGTTCAAGGAAGAAGCCTCCCATTGCTGGTGCGTAAAACAGCACATAACAGAAGAATAGTAAGAAGACACCAATATAAAAGAGATCCTTTAAGGTTCCATATGGATGGAACGGCATGGAGTCAATAATGTCATACTTCTTGGTATAGTCTTCGTGGAATTTGAAGTCAGCCTGGTAATCTTCACCCATAGTTCCTTTTGGAAGCTTAGTGTCGATACCGTCTGGGTTATTAGAGCCTACTTCGTGTAGCGCTAAGATATGCAACGCAACTAGCAACAACAATACAATAGGTAATGCAATAACGTGCAATGCAAAGAAGCGGTTTAGGGTTGCGCCCGAGATAACATAGTCGCCTCGAATCCATAGCGTTAGGTCATCACCTACGAAAGGAATAGCCCCAAACAAGCCTATGATTACCTGAGCTCCCCAGTAAGACATCTGCCCCCAAGGTAGCATATACCCCATGAAAGCCTCTGCCATTAGAACGACAAACAGTAGCATGCCGAATAGCCATACTAGCTCACGTGGTTTCTGATAAGAGCCATAGATAAGACCACGGAACATATGCAGGTAAATAACGATAAAGAAGAAAGATGCGCCAGTAGAGTGCATGTAACGTAGTAACCAACCGTACTCAACGTCACGCATGATATATTCAACCGATGCAAACGCACCTTCTGCCGAAGGAACATAGTTCATGGTTAGCCAGATACCTGTCACGATCTGGTTGACTAAAACCAGCATGGCTAAGGCACCAAAGATATACCAAAAGTTTGAATTTTTGGGCTGAGGGTATTCCGACATGTGTTTGCGATAGGCATTCATTGCCGGGATGCGCTTTTCAATCCAGCCGAGTAAAGCCTCCATTAAGCTTCTCCTTCGTCTTCGCCGATCAACAGCAAGTTATCATTCAGGTACATATACGGTGGTATTGCGAGGTTATATGGCGCCGGTACCCCTTGAAATACTCGACCTGCCATATCAAACTTTGAACCATGACATGGACAGAAGAACCCTGATTTAAGCCCGCTTACCTGCTCACCAAAATTATTTGGCATGTAAGTCGGTGAACAACCAAGGTGAGTACATAATCCCACGGCTACGAATATTTCAGGCTTTAAAGAACGATAAGGATTTTGGGCATAAGAAGGCTGTTGTTCTTCTACTGAATTCGGGTCACGTAATTGATTTTCTATCTTGCCAAGCTCTGCAAGCGTTGACTCTCCACGGCGGACAACCCATACCGGCTGACCACGCCAGATAGCTCTCGCCATCTGTCCTTCTTCAAGCTTGCTTATATCAAACTCAACAGGTGCACCTGCAGATTTAGCACGAGCACTTGGATTCCAAGACTTGATAAAGGGGACAGCCACAGCAGCGGCTCCCAGCCCACCGACTACTGCCGTAGTTGCGGTCAGAAACTTGCGGCGTCCATTATTTAGTGGCGCATTGCTCATCCAACATTCTCCCATTTGCTCCTTTGGATAGATTTACTCTTTTAACAGAGCAATATCTCTATTTTTATGGGGAGAAATGATAAAGAAAGTGTTACTTCAAGACAAGATAAAGCTACCTTTTCACAACATATGTAAACAAAATCAGAGCATAGGTCACAAAAAGCACAAAAGTGATAACTTGAAGGTGGAAGGGGTTATATAGAAAGGATTTTTTATTTTTAAAAAAACAAAAAGCTCGGTATAAAACCGAGCTTTTTCCAACACAATTCCAGTAAAAACTGGAGCATTGCTCTTTCGTAAAGAAAGATTAACGCTTCGAGAATTGTGGCTTACGACGTGCTTTACGTAGACCAACTTTCTTACGTTCAACTTTACGTGCGTCACGAGTAACGTAACCAGCTGAGCGTAATACAGGGCGTAGAGACTCGTCATACTCCATAAGAGCGCGAGTGATACCGTGACGAATTGCACCAGCTTGACCAGAAATACCGCCACCTTTAACAGTGATGTATAGGTCAAGTTTTTCAATCATTTCAACTAGCTCTAGTGGCTGACGAACAACCATGCGAGAAGTTTCACGACCGAAGTACTCATCAAGGCTACGCTTGTTGATTACGATGTTACCAGCGCCCGGTTTGATGAAAACACGAGCAGCTGAGCTTTTGCGACGACCAGTGCCGTAGTATTGATTCTCTGCCATTTCCATAATCCCCAATTAGATGTCTAGTACTTGTGGTTGTTGAGCAGCATGGTTGTGCTCAGCGCCAGCGTATACTTTTAGCTTACGGTACATTGCGCGGCCTAGAGGACCACGTGGTAACATACCTTTAACAGCTAGTTCAATAACCATCTCTGGCTTCTTGTCGATCAGTTTTTCAAAAGTGATAGACTTAAGGCCACCTGGGAATTCAGAGTGACGGTAATACACTTTACCTTTAGCCTTGTTACCAGTTACGGTAATCTTCTCAGCGTTAACAACGATGATGTAATCACCAGTGTCACAATGAGGAGTGTATTCAGCTTTATGCTTACCGCGTAGGCGAGAAGCGATTTCACTTGCAAGACGACCTAGAGTTTTACCTTCAGCGTCTACAACATACCAGTCACGTTTTACTGTTTCTGGTTTAGCAACGAATGTTTTCATGCTAATAATAACCCGTTATATTTGAATTTAAACCAATAAGGAGCAATTGCTCCCACTGTCTAAGAGCCCATTCATCACCCCTTCGAGTGGTGGCACTCTTTGGCAATTTCCATAAAGAAAATCACCTGCAGTAACGGTGGGTCGCAGGATTATACCCGAGTAAGCCTAAAACGCAATCCTATTTGAGACTTTTTTAACCACTATTTAAATCCATTTTCTCTTTAAGCAAGGTGCTCTCGTTCAAGATAAGCCAGACTTTGCATTTCCGTAAGCCTTGACTGACAGCGTTCGAATTCGAACCCTAAGCGCTGCCCTGCATACAGTTCATTTAGTGCCACATCTGCTGAGATAATAAGACATACATTACGCTCATAGAACTCATCAACTAAGGCAATAAAACGCCTTGCTGCATCATCTTTATCGGCTTTAATATGCGGTACATCGCATAGTAGAACTGTATGGTACTCTCGCGACAGCTCAATATAGTCATTCTGACTTCTTGCGCTCTGACATAGCTGTTTAAAACTCGCCATCAGCACCCCGTTGTAGGCCTTGCTCACTTCAATAACACGATGGTTTATGTCTATAGACTTAACCCCAACGCCCTGCTCTACCTCTATGCCGCTAAGCCGCTGAAAATAGTGCTCAAGGTTTTGACTGGCGATATCATTTAAGGGGTAATGATACAACTCAGCTTGTGAAAGGGTACGTAATCTAAAATCATTGTCGCTATCTAGCTGATGAACTGCGCAATTACTTTCAATTAGCTCAATAGCTGGTAGGAATCGAGCTCGCTGCAATCCATTTTTATATAATAGATGAGGAGGAATGTTTGAGGTCGCGACCAGGGTAATATTACGAGCAAACAAGGCTTGAAAAAGCGTGCCTAACAGCATGGCATCGGTAATGTCTGATACAAAAAACTCATCAAAGCAGATAATATCGGTCTGTTGCTTAAATCTATCGGCTACCAACTCCAATGGGTCACTTTGTTTGTCTAGGCTCTTGAGTTCATCGTGCACACGATACATAAAGCGATGAAAGTGCAGGCGCAATTTACGCTCTGTTGGTAGTAGATCATAGAAACTATCCATCAAATAGGTTTTACCTCGACCTACCCCGCCCCAGACGTACAAACCTTGCACCGCATCAACCGGCTTTGGTTTACTAAGCCACTTACGCCATGTAGATATTTTTTGTGGCTGTTGATTTTGCACCTCAGTAAAGCATTGAAATAGATGCTCAAATGCTTCTACCGCTTTAAATTGCTTCGCGTCATACTGAAAACCATGCCTGTCTATGTCTTGCTTATATTTTTGTAAAGGGGTCATAGATAACAATAGTTAATACTAGATTCTTTATTGGTAAGGCTTTCCATAGTAGCATGGGGTAAGTTAAGGTGTAAGGACACTGTAACTCGATTGTTAACAAGATAACAAAAGGAAAGACTATGCCTTGGATTTATGCAGTCATCGGCTTATTTGTAGGTATCATCATCGGAATTATCATTGCCCGCATTACGACTCCGCAATACCAGAAACAAAAAGAGCTACAAAAAGAACTTGAAGCCTCAAAGTTTAAGCTAGAACAACAACGTCAGGACCTGACTGACCACTTCTCTGACACCGCAGGAATGTTAGATAGTTTAGGTAAGGAATATCGTAAGCTATATGAGCATATGGCAGCTACCTCAAACGAACTGCTTCCAAATACGCCTGAGCAAGATAACCCGTTTGCCAAAAAACTCGAGACTCAGAACACAGACCAAGGTCAATCTGAGGCGGACTCTGGTGCTCAACCAAAAGACTATGCCAAAGGCGCCACAGGCATGCTAAAAGAGGAAGAGAAGGTAATCTTAGACGCCCCTGAAGCAGTCAAGGCGTCTTAATTTGGCTTTAACCTCATAAATAGCACTAACCCTATAAAAATTTAGGGTTAAAAATGAACTGGCATTGGTTTTTCAGGTCATATATTTTCGTACACCTTAGTAGCCTCCTAAATCAATTGTTTCAGGGGTCGATTTTTTATTGTGAAAGGAGATTATGATGAAAAAACCTTTGCTTGCTTTCTCTATTGTTGCACTAAGTATTAGTTCCATCATCACACCACTGCAAGCCAGTGCTGCGCTTCCAACTCAGATTGAAGGGCAACAACTTCCAAGCCTTGCACCTATGCTAGAGAAGGTTTCACCCGCAGTTGTAAGCATTGCCGTTGAGGGTACGCAGGTTTCTAAGCAACGTATCCCAGAAAGTTTCCGCTTCTTTTTTGGTGATGAACTCCCAGCTGATCAAGTTCAAGAGCGTCCTTTTCGAGGTTTAGGATCAGGCGTTATCCTTGATGCCAACAAGGGATATATTGTCACCAACTACCATGTCATTAATAACGCTAACTCTATCAAGGTTCAGTTAACCGATGGTCGAGAATATAAAGCGGAGCTCGTTGGTGGCGATAAGATGACGGATATCGCCCTGCTTAAGCTAGAGAAAAAAGCCAAGAATCTGACTCAGATAAAACTAGCCGACTCCGATAAGCTACGAGTAGGCGACTTTACTGTCGCAATAGGTAACCCATTTGGGCTTGGTCAAACAGTAACATCGGGTATTGTCTCCGCACTAGGACGCAGTGGGTTAAACCTTGAAAACCTCGAGAACTTTATCCAAACAGATGCAGCGATTAATAGCGGCAACTCCGGTGGTGCATTGGTTAACCTTAGAGGTGAACTGATCGGCATCAATACTGCAATCCTAGGTCCAAATGGCGGTAATATCGGCATTGGTTTCTCTATTCCATCTAACATGATGAAAAACCTTACCGACCAAATCCTAGAGCATGGTGAAGTGAAGCGCGGTATGCTTGGCGTACAAGGTGGAGAGATCACCTCTGAGTTAGCAGATGCCTTAGGTTATGAATCCAGCAAAGGCGCGTTTGTTAATCAAGTTATGCCTGATAGCGCCGCTGAAAAAGCAGGCCTACAAGCCGGCGATATTATTACCTCACTCAATAGTAAAAGCATCAACACCTTTGGTGAACTGCGAGCTAAAGTTGCAACGCTAGGCGCAGGCAAGAAGATTACCCTAGGGGTTATTCGAGACGGGAATAAGAAGACCTTTAATGTCACCCTCGGTGAATCCAAACTACAGAAAACAAAAGCTGAGTTGATTCATAAAGGACTCGCTGGTGCTGAGCTAAGTAACACCAGCAAGAGTGATAAAGCCAAAGGGGTAAAAGTAACCTCAGTAGCCGATGGCTCTCCAGCTCAATCTTATCAATTTGAGCAAGGTGATATCATTGTTGGCGTTAACCGTAAGCCTATAAGTAATCTTGGCGAGTTACGTAAGATCACTGAAAAAACCGACGGTGTATTGGCGTTGAACGTACTACGTGGTGACCGTAAGATAATTATCGTAGTCCGATAATCCCTGCTATTTAGAGGTCATAAGGGAAGCACACTGCTTCCCTTTTATTTAATTAAAATAGAGTGTTATGCTTAAGTCTTGCTCTAAATTATTGAGATATTTATGCTGAAATTTCTATTACGTTCGACACTACTCGGGTTGCTTGCTGCGGCGATTGTTATCGCTATTGTTCCCAATCTTCGTAATAAGATACTTCCTCAGCCCTCTCCTTCTCACACCCAACAAACCCCTGATACGCCCATGTCATTTAATACAGCGGTTCGTCGAGCAGGGCCTGCGGTGGTCAATATATATAGCCGTCAATATTCAGAAGATGATCGCCGAAAACTGAAGACTCAAGGCTTAGGTTCTGGGGTTATCGTCAGTAAGAAAGGCTACATCATCACCAACTATCATGTCATCGCCAAAGCCGATCAAGTGATCGTAGCCTTACAAGATGGACGAATTGCCAGCGCACAACTGGTTGGGCAAGATCAAAGAACCGATATCGCTGTACTGCAAATATCTCTCTCCGATCTACCAATAATCCCACTCAATCCAGATTATCAAGCTAAGGTGGGCGATGTTGTTCTGGCGATAGGCAACCCCTATAACTTAGGTCAAACGACTACGCTGGGAATTATCTCAGCAACGGGTCGCTCATCTATCAGTAGTGATGGCAGACAAGCACTATTGCAAACCGATGCTGCAATTAATGCGGGTAACTCAGGTGGCGCATTGGTCAATAGCACCGGTGATCTGGTTGGTATCAATACCTCTTCTTTTCAACAGGCCACTGATCTCGAAACCTATGGTATATCCTTTGCTATCCCATACCAGCTTGCACTAAAGATCATGCGTAAGATCATCGCTGATGGGCGCGTCATTCGCGGTTATATCGGAGTAGATGGCCACGATATCAGCCCTATGACTAATCGCTTGCTACTGGGGAACTTTAGCAGCGGTATTGTTGTGCTTCGAGTTGAGGCCGACGGTCCTGCCGACAAAGCCGGAATTAAGCCACGTGATGTTATCGTCAAGATAGGCGAAACCACAGCCGATAACAGAGAAAATGTTATGGATGTAATCACCGACGCAAGGCCGGGAACTAAGGTCAATATCTTAGTCATTCGCGATGGCCAGCAGCTCACTATCCCCGTCACAGTAGGGGAAGATATTCGCACCATCAATACACCACAATCGTAATACACGAAATATAAAAAAGCCGAGTTCATCATGCTACTCGGCTTTTTTTGTGTCAGATTATGATATCAATCCTACTAAATAGCAGGTCATTCTAGCTTGTTAAAACACTCGCTAACTGCGTTAGAATCTTTGATGGGTATCAATCCAATTCTATATTTGTAACCCTTTGCAATCCACGAGGTAGCATTGCACCTCTTCGGCCACGTTCACCACGGAAATTATCGAGATCCGAAGGCTTCAATCCTAGCTTACGCTTACCGGCATATAGCGTGATAGAGGCTCCAGCAGGAATAACCGTGAGGTGAGATAAAAACTCTTCACGCGCCTTTGACTTAGCAGAAGGAATATTTATGATTTTATTCCCTTTACCTTTACCAAGTTGTGGCAAATCCTTAATCGCAAATAACAGCATGCGACCTTGATTGGTAATAGCCAAGATTTCATCTTGGTCTAGGTTACCTATTTGGCTAGGCTGCATAATTTCAGAGGCTTGTGGCAGGTTAACTAACGCCTTACCACTGCGGTTTTTCGATACAAGGTCACTGCCCTTACACACAAAACCATACCCAGCATCAGACCCTACCAGCCATAATTGGTCCTCTTCACCCATCAATACTTGACGAATCGTAGTGCCTGTCGAAATATTTAATCGTCCCGTAATCGGTTCACCTTGGCTGCGAGCCGAAGGTAAGGTATGAGATTCAAGGGCATAGCTTCGACCATCAGATCCTAAGAAAATGGCTTGTTGATTGCTCTTTCCTTTAGCGGAAGTTAGATAATTATCACCAGACTTATAGTTCAATGAGGATGCATCTACCTCATGCCCTTTAGCGTGACGTATCCAGCCTTTCTCAGACAATACAACAGTAATAGGCTCACTCGGTAGCAAGTCTTTTTCAGTAAGCGCACGCGCCTCTGCTCGCTCGACTATCGGCGAACGGCGGTCATCACCAAACTTCTCCGCATCAGCCTTAATCTCTTTCTTGATCAGGGTATTAAGACGGCGCTCAGAACCAAGCAGTAGCTCTAGATGCTTACGCTCTTTCTCAAGCTCATCCAACTCACCACGGATCTTAAACTCTTCAAGTTTGGCTAATTGACGTAACTTGGTATCCAGAATGGCATCGGCTTGAATTGCGGTCAGCTCAAAGCGTTGCATCAACACCGGCTTAGGCTCATCTTCGCTACGAATAATCTCAATTACTTCATCAATATTGAGATATGCCGTCAACAAGCCTTCAAGGATATGCAGCCTTGCTAACACCTTATCTAAGCGATACTGCAAACGGCTACGCACCGTTTGACGGCGAAACTCAACCCACTCTCTTAAGATCTGTACCAGGCCTTTTACTTGAGGGCGCTTGTCCAAACCGATCATATTGAGGTTTACACGATAGTTTTTTTCGAGATCAGTCGAAGCAAACAAGTGATTCATTAACTGATCACAATCAATACGATTTGAGCGAGGCACAACCACGATGCGTGTAGGGTTTTCATGGTCAGATTCATCTCTTAGATCATCAACCATAGGTAACTTCTTAGCTCGCATTTGATTTGCGATTTGTTCAAGAAGCTTAGAGCCTGAAACTTGATGCGGAAGCGAGGTGATAACAATATCACTGCTCTCTTTATGCCATACAGCGCGCATCTTGATTGAACCGCGTCCAGTACGATAGATCTTTTCAATATCAGACTTAGGCGAGATGATCTCAGCCTCAGTTGGATAGTCTGGGCCCTGAACATATTGCATTACATCAGCAAGCTCAGCCTTTGAATTATCAATCAATTCAATTGCAGCATTGGCAACCTCACGCACGTTGTGCGGAGGAATATCAGTCGCCATACCAACCGCAATACCTGTAATACCGTTTAATAGTATATGAGGTAGTCGCGCAGGTAGCATCTGCGGCTCTTTCATCGAGCCATCAAAGTTTGGCTGCCAATCTACGGTTCCTTGGCCTAGCTCTCCAAGTAATACCTCGGCAAACTTAGACAGCTTAGATTCGGTATAACGCATTGCGGCGAAGGACTTAGGGTCATCTGGAGCGCCCCAGTTACCTTGTCCGTCAACCAAAGGGTAGCGATAGGTAAATGGCTGTGCCATCAATACCATTGCTTCATAACACGCGGTATCACCATGTGGATGATATTTACCTAAAACATCACCAACCGTACGCGCAGATTTCTTATATTTAGCCGATGCGCTTAAGCCAAGCTCGGACATCGCATAGATAATCCGACGCTGAACAGGCTTTAAACCATCTCCAACATAAGGCAATGCACGGTCCATAATGACGTACATTGAATAATTCAGATAAGCGTCTTCTGTAAACTTGCGCATTGGCAGTTGTTCAACGCCGTCATAGGTAATTTCGTTAGACATTGTTATACCTCAGCCATATCACCGTTACTTTGCAGCCAATGACGACGGTCATCAGCACGCTTTTTACCAAGCAACATATCCATCATTTCCATGGTTTGCTCATCATCATCTATGGTCAACTGCACTAAACGGCGAGTATTAGGATCCATAGTAGTCTCACGCAATTGGAGTGGATTCATCTCACCCAAACCTTTAAAGCGTTGTACATTGATCTTGGCTCTTTTCTTACTTAAGCGATCGATAATGCCATCTTTCTCATCATCATCTAACGCGTAAAATACCTCTTTACCGCAATCAATTCGATACAGAGGCGGCATAGCTACATACACATGTCCTGCATTAACTAACGCTCGGAAGTGACGCGTAAATAGAGCGCATAATAGGGTTGCGATATGTAGTCCATCCGAGTCCGCATCCGCTAGGATACAGATCTTGCCGTAACGTAGACTATTAAGATTATCGTTATCAGGGTCGATACCTAGTGCAACCGAGATATCATGTACCTCTTGCGAAGCCAGTACCTGATCAGCGGCGACTTCCCAAGTATTGAGGATTTTTCCGCGCAATGGCATAACCGCTTGAAACTCACGATCGCGAGCCTGCTTAGCTGAACCTCCCGCAGAGTCCCCTTCCACCAAAAACAGCTCAGTACGATTCAAATCTTGCACTGAGCAATCGGTTAACTTACCTGGTAAGGCTGGTCCAGAGGCGACCTTTTTACGCACAACTTTCTTGCTCGCTCGCATACGACGATGTGCATTGGCAATACAAGCCTCTGCCAGTTGTTCTGCGATATGTGGCATTTCATTAAGCCATAAGCTAAATGAATCTTTAACCACTCCAGAAACAAACGCAGCACAATGACGAGAAGAGAGTCTTTCTTTAGTTTGCCCCGCAAACTGAGGGTCCTGCATCTTAACTGACAACACATATGAACAACGCTCAAATACGTCATCACCCGTAAGCTTTACTCCTCGTGGCAGGAGGTTGCGGAACTCGCAGAATTCACGCATGGCATCGAGTAACCCCTGACGCAGGCCGTTGACGTGCGTACCACCTTGCGCTGTTGGAATAAGGTTAACGTAGCTCTCGGTAATTAATTCACCACCTTCTGGTTGCCAAGTAATTGCCCAATCTGCGGCCTCAGTTTCACCACTGAACTCACCGGTTAATGGTGACTCAGGTAAAACCGTATAGCCCTTAACGCCTTCAGCCAAATAGTCTTTTAGACCACTCTCGTAGTACCACTTATGCTCTTTATTATTTACTTTATCGTTAAAGGTAATCTCAAGACCTGGGCATAACACAGCCTTAGCTCGAAGATTATTGACCAGTCGAGTAACTGAAAAGTTTCCTGAATCGAAATACTGCTTTTCTGGCCAAAAGTGTACGCTCGTACCACTATTACGCTTACCGCAGGTACCTGTAACCTCTAGCTCTTGAACCTTATTACCATGCTCAAATGCAATCTCATACACCTGACCATCACGACGAACCTTAACCTCTACACGCTTAGATAAAGCATTTACTACAGAGATACCTACGCCATGCAGACCACCTGAAAACTGGTAGTTTTTGTTAGAGAACTTACCGCCAGCATGCAATTTACAAAAGATAAGCTCAACACCCGAGATTTTCTCTTCTGGGTGGATATCTACCGGCATACCACGACCATCATCAGTGATTTCTAATGATTGGTCTGCATGCAAGGTGACTTGTATCTTAGAGGCATGGCCGGCCAGAGCTTCATCGACACTGTTATCGATAACCTCTTGACCCAAATGGTTCGGGCGAGACGTATCAGTGTACATTCCTGGACGACGACGAACAGGCTCCAAGCCATTTAAGACTTCTATCGCTCCAGCGTTATATTGTTCTGTCATATTCTGAAATTTATACTCTTGAAGTTATCTTGCATTATTCCTAAAGCGATACGCATCAGGTTTTACTGTGCAAGTACAAGCAACTCGAACCTCGGCAATAACCGGTTGTCCAAACCCATCGAGTCGCAGTTATTCACGTAAAAAGATGTCCTATCATACTCTGGATCTGAATCTTTCCTGTCAAGTTTCGCGGTTAATACATCCCAAAAACAATGAAGTTTGCTGATATATCAAGCAAACGGAAACTAAAGCTGTAAAAAATCAATTATTTCTTTGGCGTGGCGTTCAAAGCCAACAAAGCTGTGATCGCCTCCCGCTTCTATGGTCTGTTTCGCACCTTGATACTTAGCTACTGCTTGATGATAATCCAAAACCTCATCTCCTGTTTGCTGTAACAGCCAAAAATCTTGTGGCGATGCTAGATTTTTGACATCAATACCTCTTAGGTCTTCAACGTGCTGCGGCTGCAAGTTGTACTGTTGATGGGTATAGGGGTTTACCTGTGGTCCAAGATAATCTTGTAACAGCTCATAAGGCTTGGCGGCGGGGTTCACCAATACCGCTTTCATTGGGTATTCATGTTTTAGCCAAGTGGCAAAATAACCACCCAACGAGCTCCCCACCACTCCCATATGATAGTCGGTAGAGTAGCGTTCACACAGTTCACGCAACAACGCAAAACATGGCTGCGGATAAACTGGTAGCTGTGGTGAAACAAAAGTGATATCCGGGCGGTGCTCGGCGCAATACGCCTTTAAAATCTCCGCCTTCAATGACAAGGGTGAACTATTAAAACCATGTAAATAAAGCAATAAAGAAGGTTTAGATGACAAAATAGGCTCCCTTAATAGAATAAAGCGACATTAATGCCGCTTTATATCACCTTACGAATATGTAATTAGGCTCTGTTGAGCTAATAACCTTGTGCATCAAAGTCTGGCACAAAGCTACCATCTGGCAAGCGATACACCTGTGATTCTACTCTTCCATCTTTATGCAGCGTTAGAGAACGCCACCCTGGTGAAAGGTTATCTAATGAAAATTCGTTGCTGTTCACTTTGAATTGAATACAAGTTGAGGGCGTCGCTAATATACGAACACCGTGCCTTTCACTCTCAAACTCTTGATGCACATGACCAGATAACACAGTGCGTACATTAGAGTGCCTATCAAGCACTTCCCACAGCTGTTTGGCTTTTTGCAATCTATGCTGATCCAACCAAGCACTACCGATAGTTACTGGGTTATGGTGAAGTAGAACCAAGCTATGACGTTGTGAATGCTCGGCAAGCTTGTTATCCAAAAACTCTAGCTGTTGAGCGTCAAGAAAGCCATGTGGCAAGCCTTGAACCTGGCTATCAAGTAAAATAACCTGCCAGTAATCACCAGCTAAAAAGTGAGTCGAATCTTGTATCTGAGGATGGGGCAAGACTGCGCCCATGCTTGGAATAAAGTCATGATTACCCGGTAGCCAGTAACACGGTTTTTCTAGCGGCTTAATTCCGTGGATAAATTTCTCATACGAAGCTATAGAATGATCTTGAGAGATATCACCGGTCGCGACGATAGCATCAAATTTATGTCGTTTTTTTATGATATCTTCAATTACAGCATAAAAGCTCTGCTCGGTATTCACACTAAGCAAAGTCCTTTCGCCATCCTCAAAGAGATGCATGTCTGTTATTTGTAATAACTGAACAGATTCATCTGCCACAACCAATTGCGGTTCCACTGTCTAAAATTCCAAGTTTAATTTCATCTCAAGCCTAAACCTAAAGTAGCGGCTCACGGCTAATTCCCATCTTCAAGCAGAATGTCAACCAGTCCCCAAGAAATTGATTCAACTGATGCTTTTCATCTTTTTGCATCATTCTTGCGTTGGGGTAGTCATATCGAGCGTGTATTACTCTCATTTTTTCACTTGCACACACTTCTGCAACCTTAGCATCGTGATAAAGGCGTACAGTCATATGCGGAAGTGGAAAAACGGGAACTTGATCACACTGAAAAACATCAACGAGGGTGGTGTATCGGGTCACTTCCATCACATTTATTTGATATACCTGTGATTGAACCTGATAAGTTCGAGCGTCACCAACCTCATGATTTGCAGGAAGTAATGCATTCAACTTCGCATAATTAGTCTCATACAATCGCATAAGACCTGCAAAGTCTACATGATACTCCTTATTAGATGCTAATTTTGCCATGATGCTCTCACCTGTTCATAATTTAGCATCAACCACTGTAAAGCCATAATCGAAGATGCATTCTCAATTGTACCATTTTTAACCAGCTCATAGGCTTGCTCACGGCTAAAAATATGCACTTTGATATCTTCATTTTCAGATGCAACACCAAAAACCCCACCTTCATTAGGCGCGTCTACGCACCCAATAAATAGCTCTATTCGCTCAGAGCAACCGCCTGCCGATGGGTAATATCCAGTGATATGCTGCAGATCTTGTACTTCCAAACCAGATTCTTCCATGGCTTCTCGTTTGGCAACTTCAGCTGGGGACTCATTGGGTTTATCTAGCATTCCGGCTACAATTTCAAGTTGCCACGGCAGAGCTTGATTAAGAGCTCCCACTCGAATTTGTTCCACCAAAACAACGCTGTCTTTTACCGGATCATAAGGCAACATAGCGACCGCATGACCTCTTTCTAATAGTTCACGCTCAACGATATTACTCCACCCACCATTAAATAGCTTATGCTTAAACTTATATTTATTAAGCGTAAAAAACCCGCTATACAGAGACTGTTGACCTATAAGTTCGACATCTTGTGTAGCGAATGTTGGATAGCTATATCGTTTGCTCATAATCCGTTTACATCCTTGATATTTGGACAGAAAACACCCATTTTAATCAACTTAAAAAATAAAAGTTACTGTTTTTTTTTAATTGCTGATAAATTACTCAGTAACTCGACGCAGAATTGGAGTTTTATTAGTTTTTGGTAGTATGCTAAGTAATAAGATGTACAATAACCTGCTTATTTAAATTTCATACACTCAGTAGTAGGAAAGAGCCCACAAATGAAAAAAGTGCTATCTGTTTTGATCGCAGCTTCGCTCGGAACACTTTCTATTTCAGCCTCGGCCGAAAACCTAGCTGAAATATACAAGCAAGCTCAAGATAACGATCCTCAATTACTTCGCTCAGCAGCGCAGCGTGATGCAGCTTTCGAAGCTGTATCTTCCTCAAGAGCCCCACTCTTACCACAAATTTCACTAACTGCAGCCTACAACTATGGCGAGGGTTATTTTGGTGAAGAGACCAATGCGTTCACCGCTGGTGTCGGCTTGAGTCAAGAACTGTATCAGCGCTCTAGTTGGGTTACTCTCGAAACTTCTGAGAAGCAGGCGCGTCAACAAGACTCCGCTTATGCTGCACAAAAACAAAACCTGATTCTACGTGTTGCAACAGCCTACTTTGAAGTCCTTAGGGCTCAAGATGGCCTAGAGTTTGTTCAAGCAGAGAAAAAGGCCGTTGCTCGCCAATTAGACCAAGAGAAGCAGCGCTTTGATGTTGGTCTATCTGCAATTACTAACGTACACGAAGCACAAGCTGAATACGATAGCGTACTTGCAGCAGAAGTCACTGCAAAAAACAGCCTAGTAAACAGCTATGAATCACTACGTGAAATCACAGGTCAAGGCCATAACAACCTCGATGTGCTGGATGTAAAACGCTTCTCAGCGTCACCGGCTGCTAAATCTACTGATAAACTTGTCGAACAGGCTCAATCAGAAAACTTGAGCTTATTGGCCGCTCGTATCAATCAAGATATCGCTCGCGACAACATTAAGCTAGCAAGCTCTGGTCACCTGCCTTCATTGACCTTCAATGCAGATGCAGGCTATGCCAACGGTACCCTAAGTGGTACTACTGATGTGGATGATACCAAGTACAACCTAGGTATTAACCTTTCAGTGCCACTGTATACCGGTGGTAATGTTTCAGCTCAAGTTAAGCAAGCTGAATACAACTATGTGGCAGTAAGTGAAGACCTAGAAGCCTCTTACCGCTCAGTAGTAAAAACTGTTCGCGCCTCTAAGAACAACATCGATGCGACCCTAGGCTCGATTAAAGCCTATGAGCAGTCTCTAGTATCCGCTGAATCTGCATTAGCCGCTGTAGAAACTGGCTACGAAGTAGGTTCGCGTACTATCGTTGATGTTCTAGACTTTACTCGTCGCGTATTTGAGGCGAAACGAAATCTATCAGATGCTCGCTATAACTACGTGATCAGCGTATTACAGCTAAAACAGGCCGTTGGTACGCTAAGTGAGCAAGACGTATTGGATATCAATACTGGGTTAATTCCTGCTACTTCAGCAACGAAAGAAGACAGCTAACTCGCTAATTAAAAATAAAAAAAGGATGGCTTTCGCCATCCTTTTTTATTTTTATCAGCAATCAACAAACATACACTACTTATTTTTTGCCTTTAATCGCTTCGATAATCTCTGTCGTCGAGCAGCCATCTTCAAAGTTTAAAACCTCGACGCTACCACCAGCGGCAATAACCTCTTTACCACCTGCGATCTCTTCCGGTTTGTAGTCACCACCCTTAACTAAAAGATCAGGCAATATCTCGGAAATCAAGCGTTGCGGGGTATCTTCAGAGAAAGGCACAACCCAGTCTACAGCACCTAAGCCAGCCAATACTGCCATACGGCGATCCGTTGGGTTAACCGGACGAGCTGGCCCTTTAAGCCGTTTAACTGAATCATCGGTATTAACCGCCACAATCAGCCTATCACCTAGCTTAGCCGCATGATTTAAATAGGACACGTGTCCTGCATGCAGGATATCAAAGCAGCCATTAGTCATAACGACATTTTCACCCTTGGCTTGCGCCTTACGTACCGCTTCAATCAATGCTGACTCTGCAATGACGCCATAGTCAGTATCTTGTGAACCATGAACCGCTTCTGCTAACTCAATGGTTGAAAGCGTCGATGTACCAAGCTTACCAACTACAACCCCAGCGGCAGCATTAGCTAGCGCACACGCTTCTTGTAAGGATTTTCCAGCTGCAACTGATGCTGCAAGCACAGATAT